>CAYVDY010000016.1:0-29004 GCA_964450255.1 uncultured Candidatus Solibacter sp.
CAGCGTAACCCGTGAATCTGCGAACTTGGGTTGGTCGCTCCATAATGACTAACCGGTTGTGATGCAGATTGGGCCGGTTCGCCTCGCAATTGGGGCGAGCCGGCCCTTTGTCGTTCGAGCGGCTAATCGATCGCTTTCGCGCGAATGATCTTGTCCAGCTTTGGGAAGTGAGTATCCAGGTACTCGTTGCCCTGTGTGAGGATCCGCATCGAATTCGGCCCGCGGCCCGGCGGTTCCCATTCCCCGTACCCCGAGTACAACTTCGCGAACACATCCATTCCCTGCGTCACCTTGCCGAACGGCACGAATCCGTCCTTGTCCAGCACCGAGTTGTCCTTGAGATTCACGAAGACCTGAGTGCGCCGTGAACGCGGGCCGGACTGTGCAAACGCGATAGTGCCCTTCTCGTTCTTCTGTTTCACCGGATCGTCTTCGACGACGCTTGCGCCCAGCATTGAGTTCGTCTGCGGATCGCCGGATAATCCGAATTGAGCGATGAAGTCAGGCCGGACCCTGAAGATCCGGGTGTTGTTGAAGAAGCCCATATTGACGAGCTTCCAGAACCGCTCCGCTCCCTTCGGCGCCCAGTCCTTGTGCACCTCGATGACGAACGAGCCCTTCGAGGAATCAAAGAGCACCCGCCAGACATCAGGCATTACGCCGTCGGTCTTCGGCGTCACCGTTGCCGCTTTCTTCTCTGCCGGCGCCTGTCCGCCGCACCCGGCCAGCAGCAGCGCGAACCCCAAACACATTGCCGAACACAGTGCCAATCGCATGGCGTCATTATTTCACGGCGGCGCTTACAATGAAGGTATGAGTGAACAGTTCACGATCGCGGGCCGCACGTTCCGGTCCCGCCTGATGATCGGCACCGGCAAGTACCGGAGCTTTCAGGAGATGGTGGCGTGCCATGAGGCCTCCGGCGCGGAGGTGGTCACCGTTGCTGTACGCCGCGTGAACCTCACCGACAAGACGAAGGAGTCGATGCTCGATCACATCGACCGTTCCAAGTATTTCCTGTTGCCCAACACGGCCGGCTGCTACAACGTGGATGACGCGGTCCGCACGGCGCGTCTGGGCCGCGAAGTGGGCCTTTCCAACTGGGTGAAGCTGGAAGTGATCGGCGACGAAAAGACGCTGTTTCCGGATGTCTACGGCTTGGTGGAAGCCACCCGGATTCTGGTGAAGGAAGGCTTTGTCGTGCTGCCGTACACGAACGACGACCTGATCACCGCACGCAAGTTGATCGACGCGGGCGCCGCCGCCGTGATGCCGCTGGCAGCACCCATCGGCAGCGGTCTGGGCATCCAGAACTACGCTGCGCTGCGCATTATGCGCGAGCAGATCACCGAAGTGCCGGTGATCGTGGATGCGGGCGTGGGCACGGCATCCGATGCGTGCATTGCGATGGAGATGGGCTTTGACGGGCTGCTGCTGAATACCGCTGTCGCCGCCGCGAAGGACGCCATCAAGATGGCTACGGCCATGAATCAGGCTGTCGCCGCCGGCCGCAACGCGTTTCTGGCCGGCCGCATGGAGCGCCGGTTGTACGCCTCGGCGAGTTCTCCGCTGACGGGGATTATCGCGTAGGATTACGCTTCCGCGCCGCCGCCGTCAGTGCGCCTCGGCGCGTCCGGTTCGTTGCGGGTGGGCAGCCACTTTGCCAGAGTTGCTTTGGTTGCGGCCAACTCAGGCTTCGCCGCGAGATTGGTCCATTCGTTGGGATCCTTCGCGCGGTCGTAGAGTTCTTCGCCGCCGTCGTTGTAGCGGATGTACCGCCATGCCTCGGTGCGGATGGCGTGGTTGCCTAGTCCGTAAGTCGTGATTGCTGGCTGCGTGCGCGGCGCCTTGGGGTTCCTCAGCCAAGGGACGAGCGACATCCCCTCCAGCCCGCCCGGCGAGCGGACACCAGTGAGGTCCATGAGCGTTGGGTAGATGTCGATCATGCTCACGGGCCGGTCACAGCTACCGCCGGGCTTGGTGACGCCAGGGGCCGCCATCATGAGCACGTTTCGGGTAGAGCGCTCCCACAGCGTGAACTTGCGCCAGTGGAGTTTCTCTCCCAGATGCCAGCCATGGTCGCTCCACAGCACGACGGATGTGTTGCCCGCATTCGGTCCTGTCTCCAGCGCGCGAAGCACACGGCCCACCATCGCGTCGGCGAAGGTGATCGCCGCCATGTAGCCCTGCACCGCTTTCTTCCAGGCGTCGTTTTTCGTGACCCGGGCGTGATCGCCGCCGGCGTGGGCGAATTTGCGTCCGATCGCAGGAACGTCGTCCAGGTCATCCTCTTTCACGACGGGCAGGCGGATGGAATCCAGCGGATAGAGGTCGAAGTACTTCTTCGGCACGTACCAAGGCAGATGCGGGCGGAAGATGCCGCAGGCCAGAAACACCGGTTGATCGTACTTCTTCGCCAGGTGGGTGTTCACCCACTCGGTGACGTGATAATCGTTCATCTCCTCGTCGCCGCTCCGCGTGGTGCCCCAGTCGAAATGAGCCTGGGCGGCGGGTCCGGCGAGCGGCTTAGGGCCGGGCAGCGTGAAGTCGCTTTTCGGCTGGCCGTAATCGTGCCAGCCCTGCTTGTCCGCGAACGCGCCGTACGTACCGTGGTAGATCTTGCCGCAGCCCAGAGTCAGGTAGCCGCTGTCCTTCATGTGCTGGTTGAGAGACGGCGCACCGGCGAGCGCCTTCGAACCGGAGAAGGGCTGGTTGTTGTTGTATACGCCCGTTGACGAAGGGCGCCGGCCGAACATGAGTGATGCCCGTGAAGGATTGCAGAGCGGCGCCGCACAGTGGGCGCTGGTGAAGAGCACGCCGCGACCCGCCTGCCTGTCGATGTTCGGCGTCAGGGTTCCGGGATGGCCGCCGAGGCAGTTCACCCAATCGTTCAAATCGTCCAGCGCCAGGAAGAGGACGTTCTGCTTCGGCGCCGCCGCTTTGGCGAACACTGCCGGCGCGAACGGCAACATGGACTGGAATGCACGGCGCGTGGTGATCATGGGCTCAATTCTACTCCCAGTGGATGGCGGAACTGATATCGTGTCTCTACCATGATTGCCAGCTTCCTTCGTTGCTGCACCGCTGCCGCGGTGCTATCCACCGGCGCGTTCGCGCAGGCGCCCACGGCGAACTACGACGAGGCCAAGGTGCCCGCCTACAAGCTGCCCGATCCGCTTGTCATGCGAAACGGGGAGCCGGTGCGTGACGCTGCCACCTGGCAGCAGAAACGACGTCCGGAGATCGTCCAGCTATTTGAAACGCAGATGTTCGGCCGTACGCCGTCGCGCAAGCCGAAGATGACGTTTGAGCTCGCCTCGATCGATCAGGCCGCTCTTGGCGGCAAGGCGGTTCGCAAAGAGGTGAGCATTCGGATTGAGGGTAAGGCGATGCGCATGCTGCTCTACATTCCAGAGGGCGCGCGCGGGCCCGTGCCGGTGTTCCTGGGACTGAACTTCCAGGGCAACCACGCCATCAACGCCGATCCAGGGATCACGCTGGGTGAATCATGGGTGGTGGATCCTCAGACGAAAGTTCGAGTGAAGCAACCGGCCACGGAGAAGACGCGCGCCGCCGCAGCCCGGCGATGGCCGGTGGAGAGGATCCTGGCCAAGGGCTTCGGCCTGGCAACGATTCACTACTACGACATCGAGCCGGACTTCGACGGCGGTCTGCCTCACGGCATGAGGACGCTGCTTCTCAAGCCTGACCGGACGGGGCCCGCCGCCGACGAGTGGGCCGCCATCGGCGCCTGGGCGTGGGGGCTGAGCCGCGCGGTGGATTACCTGGCGACGGATGAGGCAATCGACGCGAAACGCATCGCGCTGATTGGCCATTCGCGCCTCGGCAAAGCGGCCCTCTGGGCTGGCGCGATGGATCAGCGATTTGCGCTTGTCGTCTCCAACGACTCCGGTGAGGGCGGCGTGGCCATCAGCCGCCGCCAATACGGAGAAACGGTGTCCGATCTCAACACACGCTTCCCGCACTGGTTCTGCGCCAACTACCGGCAGTACAGCGGCAAGGAAGACACGCTTCCATTCGATTCGCACATGCTGATTGCATTGATTGCGCCCAGGCCCGTTTACGTCGCCAGCGCCTTGGAAGATCAATGGGCCGATCCGCGCGGCGAGTTCCTGGGCGCCGTTGCCGCCGGACCTGTCTATCAGCTGTTCGGCAAAAAGGGAATAGGGACAGAGCGCATGCCGGAGATTCATCAGCCGGTAGGCGCCACGGTCCGCTACCACATACGTGCCGGCAAGCACGACGTTACCGACTACGACTGGGATCAGTACCTCGCTTTCGCCGCCGAGCACTTCCAGGGGGCGAGATAATTCAGCGCATAGTACTGGATCGCGTCTTGGTACTACTGCCGCTTTCTCCGGCCAGGCCAACGCGAAAGACTGTGGGTATGACCACGGCAGGAGCGTTTCTATTTCTGGCATTGTCCCTGAGCCCCGCTGGGCCCTGCAATCAACGGGTGCAGGGCCGGTTTTGGCCCGCGGAGGCCAGTCTGAGCCAGGCCGCGATGCGTCAATCGGTCCAATGTGGGCAGCTCTATATCTGTGAGCGCGGGAACTGGCGTCACCAGTGGCGGCAGGTTTCGGTTCCCTACTGGCAGCTCGCCGGCAAGCCTCGCCCGCTGCAGTGCTCGCTGCCGGCCGCTCGCTGAATTCAGATATAATCCGGACGAGCATATCCGATGTCGATCCGTTTATCTGTGATTCTGGCGGTTGTTCTCCAGACTGCTTGCACATTTTCAGCCGGTGCTGCCACTGAAATCCGCCATGGTTCGTGGCGTGGCAAGCCGATCACTTACCAGGTGGTGAACGGGTGGGCGCTGGTGGAGGGCGATATCCTGCTGGCGCCCGCTAGCGAAGTGGAAGCCTTCTCAGCCAGGAAGGACCCCGCAGCGCGCCAGACTTCCGCGACTACCGGCCAGCTCAGCTTTTGGCCTGGCGGCGTGGTGGCCTACAACATCGACTCACTTCTGCCCAATCCTGGACGCGTCCTGGCGGCTATCCGGCATTGGGAGGAGCGCACCCCGATTCGCTTCGTGGAGCGCACGAACGAGTCGTCCTGGGTGACGTTCCGCTCCGATCCGTCCGGCTGTAATGCGAACGTCGGCAGGGGCGGCCAGACCTACGTCAATCTCGCGGGCGGCTGCGGCATCGGCGCCACCATTCATGAGATCGGGCACACGCTGGGCCTCTGGCACGCGCAATCCAGAATCGACCGCGACCGCTGGATCCGCGTGCGTTACGAGAACGTCGAGAAAGCGTTCGCGGACCAATATGATCAGCAGATCAGCGACGGCCAGGACATCGGGCCCTACGACTACATTTCGGTGATGCACTACTCGCCGTATGGCTTTAGCCGCAACGGAGGGTTCACACTGCAATCGGTGCCGCCGGGAATCCCCATCGGCCAGCGTGACGGTCTGACGCCGCTGGACATCCAAGCCATCCACACTTTGTACGCCAAGCCTCTGGATTCCGTCACCATTACGTCCACGCCGCCCGGTCTGAAAGTCCTGGTCGATGGCGCCGAGTACACCACACCCGCCAAGTTCCCTTGGGCGAATGGGGAAACGCACGAGATCTCCGCGCCCCTCACCCAGATGCGCGATGCCGAACCCGATGTCCGTCATGGTTTCGCCCATTGGTCCGACGAGGCGCCGGCCAGCCACACGATCACCGTGACCGCCGGCAACCGGGTCTTTGACGCCCACTACGCCAGCCAGATTCGAGTGCGCGCCAGCGTCAGTGAAGACGAGGGCGAGGGTGCCGGGCGTGTTGTCATTACGCCCGCCAGTGAGGATGGGTTCTACCCTATTGGCGCCCGGTTGCGCGTCGAGGCGATACCGGATGAGGGCGCGCAGTTGCAGGACTGGTTCCTGCTCAGCCAGTGGTATCTGTGGGGGGACGCGCCCAATCCGATCGAGTTCACGGTGGAGGATGTCCTGGATCCTTTTGTCGCGCGCTTCACCAGCCGGCCCGTCACCTTCATCACCGCCAACGCCCCCGCCGCCCTGATCTTCGTCGACGACGAAATGTACGCTACCCCAGCACGCTTTGCGTGGGAGCCGGGATCCAAACACAAGCTCTTCATGCTCGGTGTGGATGACTACTCGCCCGACACCCGCCACACGTTCGTGAAATGGTCCGGCGCCGAAGGGCGCATGATCGAGCACACGGCCGGAGAGGCGCCGGCGACGGTCAATGCGGAGTTCCAGGTGGAGCATCTCCTGGAAATGCAGGTGGATTACTGGCTCCGGCCTGGCCCTGATTACCCCGAACCGTCCGCTTTCCGTTTCGCTCCCTCGACACCGGATAACTACTATTCGCCTGACACCGTTGTGGAGATCACACCGCCCGCCAGCGATCGCTGGCAATTGACCAACTGGCTCGGCGACGGTAGCGGCTCCGCTGTTCCCTTGCGCGTCACGATGCAGGACAGCCGGTTGGTGACGGGAAACTTCTTCAGCTTTTCGTTCCTCAACACCTCTGCCATCGTGCACGACGCACGGCGCCAGCCGGGACCCGTCTCGCCGGGCCAGCGGCTGAGGATTCACTGGGTCGGCCTGTCGCCGGACAACCCGGTCACCGCGCCGGCCGGGGAGCCCCTGCCCACGATTCTTGGCGGCGTGCAAGTGCGTTTTGACCGCGAATTTGCGCGCCTGATCAGCGTCAGCAAGAGCGAAATCGTTTGTCTGGTCCCTGAAACGGTCAAAGAGCTGAAGGTGGTGGCTGTTGTCATCGCCACGGGCCGCGTCGGCACGACCAACGTCAATGTTGCCGTGCTAAGGGCGAATGCGGGGCTCTACACTGCCGATGGCAGCGGGCGCGGCGCGGTCCTCGCAGACCCGGTCCGGCCCGGCGCGGAAGTGGAACTACAGGCCACCGGCTTGCAGGCTGATGTCGCCACCAATGTCCTCATCGACGAACAGCCGGTGGAGGTGCTGGAGGTGGCCATGATCCCGGATCTTCCCGGCGTGTGGCGTATCCGCGCCCGCGTGCCGGAAAGCGCGGTTCCCGGCGTGCACCCACTCCTCGTTCTACACGGAAATCGAGTCTCCCAACCCGGCGTGACCATCGGCGTTGCTCCGCCGCCGGAGTAGAGTGCCGCGGGGCACGATGAAGTCACACGGATCCATGCCTCAGGGTCGTCTGGGAGCAGACTCACGCCTTGCCGTGCGCCTGCCGGGAACGTAAAGAGAAAATCGGGCGGGGCTGCGAGCGTTTCTACACAGGATGCGCAGAAGAGATATGATTTTGAATGGAGAACTAAGCATATCTGAGCATCAGGCCGCCAGAGTACGATTCTGAACGTTCGACGACGTTTCGAAGAAGGTCCAGCGGGGAAAGGAAGGGTTGATAGAGAGTTGATCCATGAACCACCCCGTCGGTCTCGCGGGATTGCTAAGGGAACTCCCGCTCGATGGGCCGCTGCCCGCCGTCGCGAGCGAGGGGGGGTCCACTGCCCGCCGAACGATCGAGAGTCCAGACGAAGTTACTGAAATCTATCCACTTGCCTACGACTGCAACACCTTGCAGGATCACCTGCGGTTTGCCCTGCGATATGAGCCGCTGGACCTCCGGGTCTGGCGCCGTGTGATGGAAGCGTTGCCTGCTGAGACGATTACGAACTGGGTCAGCGCCCAACCGAATGGCGCCTTTGCCCGGCGGGCCTGGTATCTGCAAGAGCGTCTGACGCAACGACGCCTACCCCTCCCGGACAGCCGTGCGCCTTTCGCTGATCTGGCCGATGGAGAGAAGCAGATTGTGTGGCGTAGCAGGCACTTTCGAACTCCATACTCCAAGCGGCACCGGGTGCGGAACAACCTTCTGGGCGTGGCTGGCTACTGTCCACTGGTTCGCCGGACCAAGCTGATCAAGGAGCGGCAGGAGAAGAACTATGGCGCGGCCGTGCAGGCACTCACCGCCGAGTTGGATCCGGCCCTGTTCCAGCGAGCGGCCGACTTTCTCTATCGCAGCGAAACCAAGTCGTCCTACGCGATTGAAGGCGAGACTCCGGCGCCGGATCGGGAGGAGCGTTTCCTGGCCGTGCTGGAGCACGCCGGCACGGAGGACATGGCCACTGAATCGGCGCTGGTCCGCCTGCAGAATCAGATTGTACAGGACAAGCGCTACGCCGCTTCCGGATGGCGGACTATTCAGAATTACGTCGGGCGGACACGCCGCTACGACTATTCGGAAGATGTCCGCTACGTCTGCCCCGCGCCCGGCGACCTGCCGGACCTGATGGGGAACTGGATGGAGCTGGTGAGGAAGCTCAGCCGGGCGGAGCAGAGCGACGTAGTGCCGCTGGCCGCCTGCGCCGCGTTCGGATTCGTGTATCTTCACCCGTTTGAAGACGGCAACGGCCGCCTGCACCGCTTTCTGATCCACCAGATCCTGGCCCGAGCGGGCTATACGCCAAGAGGCGTGATCTTCCCCGTATCGGCGGTCATCCAACGCCGCATGAAGGACTATGAGACGGTGCTCGAAACCGTTTCGCGGTTGGTAAACCATGGTGTTCAGTACGCGCTCGACGATGCGAATCGGATGACGGTACGGAACAGCACCGTGGATCTCTACCGCTATCCGGACCTGACACGGCACGCTGAGTTTCTCTACGAGTGCATCGCCGAGACTCTGGAGAAGGATTGGCCCGAGGAGCTCAGCTTTCTCCAGCAGTTCGATGGCGCCTGTCAGGATGTCCGCAGTGTGGTGGAACTGCCCGATAACCGGTTACGGCTGCTCGTGAAGCTTCTGCTCCAGAACCACGGACGGCTGGCGCTGAGCAAGCGTTCGTATTTCCCGGAATTGACGGACGACGAGTTGCAGCGGATGCAGCGCGCGGTAGCGGCAAGGACGGGCGAGGAGTGAAATGGTGCGCCCGGAGAGACTCGAACTCCCGACCTGCTGGTTCGAAGCCAGACGCTCTATCCGACTGAGCTACGGGCGCACTTGTCCAGTATTCTAGCAGCCGCGGGACCCAGGCGGTGCCTTAGTGGAATAGGTAAACCTCGGCGTTCAGCCGGCCCTCTCCCGGCCTGCATGGACCGCACAGACGCTGGTAGCCGCTCCAGTAGGACAGCGCCAGACTCGGAATCACCGTCGTGTCGTCTTCCAGGTGGTAGACGGACAGCGCCATTCGGGGGTGGAACCTCGCAATGGTCTTCCCGCCGCCCGCCAGGGCCTGGCGTTCGGCGCCTTCGATGTCCATCTTGATGAAGTCCACGCGAGAAAGCCCCAGTTCCTCCACGATCCGATCAATGGTCGTCAGAGGAAGAAGCAGTGTATTATGCGCTTCGCCACCGCGCGTTCCCACGAAGCTGGCCCCGGCCTGGTTCTTGGGATCGACATTAATAGTCAGCTGATCGTCCTTGTTCCAAACACCTTTTGCGACCAGGACGACCTTTCCTGACGCGATCTCGTTCGCGAGATTGCGCCGAAGGCACTCCAGATTCTGCGGGACCGGCTCGATCGCCAGCACTTTCGAGGCGCCTGCGGCCAGGGCAGTTTTCGCGTACGTGCCGATGTTCGCGCCGCAATCGAGAACCACGTCGCCGGGCCGAACCCCTAGACCCCCGGGATTGTAGATGCCCCGCCGCTGCTCCGAAAGGTCGTAGAACGCCGCACCGGCACTGCCCGCTGGAACCCAGTATGGGCCAGATGGCGTATCCCACAATTCGAGGTCCGCAACCACATCCCGCTTCAGCAGTTTGCTCTGCGCTCGAATCGAATCCTCTATCGTTCCTTGAGCCTTCGCCACCGAGATGCCCGGCCAGGCACCCTGGAAATCACAGCCCCGGTTGCGTCCAGCCGCGAGAAGTCCCAAGGAGATCAGCTCGTTGCTATAAATAGCCGCGAGCGCGCCGCCTAGCCCAAAAGCCGCAACCAGAGCCCATTTCGTCTTGCTCATCGCACCTCGGATATCCATCGGATGCAACGCCAACTCTCGATAGCCCTCTCAGCCGGATTCAGTCCGCCGGCAGCACGTCCGCAAAAATGAAGCCGTCGCGCTCCACTACCTCCCCGCTCACAATCCGCAGCGGCCGCCGCAGCACCGGCGATTCGTACACGAAGCTGTGAAACTCGCCGTTCTCTCCGCACGGGTCCGTGCCCGCCGGCAGATCCCGAAGCAATGCCAGGTCGAACTCGCGTCCGGCGAAATCCCTTGTCAGCTTCTTCGGATCGACACATGTCACCCGCGCCCGCTGCCCGCTGGCGATCATTTCTCGCGCCAGTTCGCCGGTCGGCCGTCCCCATAGCGGGAAGATCGGCTCCAAACCCGTGGCCGCCATCTGCTTCACGCGGTAGGCCCGCACGTCTTCCAGATACAGATCCCCGAACGCCACGGCCTCGGCGCCCATTGCTTTCATCTCGGCGCAGGACTTCTCCATCAACAGCTCGTACGCTTCATTCGGGCACGGCCAAGGCAGATCCACCGTCAATAGAGGTAAGCCCACGGATTCCGCCTGGCACCGCAGCAACTCCCGCCGCACAGCGTGCATCGCCACACGGTCAAAGGCGCCGTTCAACGTGGTCAGGAGCCCGATCACCTCCACTTCGGGGTCTTGCCTCAGCACATGCAAAGCCCACGCGCTGTCCTTGCCGGAGGACCACGCGAGCATCACACGCTTCATCGCAGCGAGTCCCAGCCCCTCGACTTCTCCGCCGCCTCGTCCCAATCTGATTCCGACGTTTTCTGGAAGATCTCCGTGAGGCGTAGTGCCGCGGGGATGTCAGTATCCGCCAGCGCCTTGGCGATGTTCGGCTGCGTGTCGAAGTCCGGCGCTACCAGGAACATCAGCGACGCAAACGCCGTGATCGCCTCCGGCTGATCCAGTTCGTATCGCTCTGCCCGGTGGATTGCCAGCAGCGCCCGCCGCTTGATCTCGGCGTCGGTGAGGCCGGCAACGGCTTCAGCCTGCTCCTCGCAAAGGTAGTCAATGATGTGTTCGAGTAGGTCTTCCTGGTCTGGCGTCATGAATCTTCATGGTACAGCGCGGCGCTTGCGCCCACCCACTCCATGTTCTTGTTGTGATCCACGCCCATCATCTTGCCGCGGCCCATGCGGATGATGTGGGTGACGGGCCGGCGGTTGATGTACATCACCCGGATCTCGGCCTTGGTGAGGCCGTGGGGCGTCTCGACGACCGGCGCAAACTCCACCCGCTCCTGAAGGATGAAGTTGGCCCGCTGCTCGCCGGGGATCGCATCCACTTCAGCCCGCGTGGGGCCGATCACCACGCCCAGGCCCGCGAAGGAATACAGCGGCTTCAGCACCCACTGTGAAAGGTCCGCCGGCATCTCCGCGACGCGATCCAGGAATATCGTGCGGGGCACGCTGGCGTGGGTCAGATAGGGAATCGAGAACTTCGATACGCGGAAGTAGAAGTTGGGGTGTCCGGCCCATTCCACATCCAAGTCGTCGCGCCAATCGAACGGCACAGCGATCCCGCGCCGCTCGATTTCATCCACGATCGCCCGATTGTAGATCCGCCGAATCTCCACCTCGCGCCCGTCCCGCCAATAGTAGAGCTTGGATCCGCGCTTCTTCACTTGGGTGATGCACACCGCGCGCACACCCAGCATCCGCTCCGTCACCAGGAAATCGCACCGTGTCTTCTGGTGGTCCGGATCCACTTCCAACAGGATGACCTGCTCTGGATCGTGGCCGGCCACGATGGCGTCACGCATCACCTTCTCGTATTCGTCGTTGTTCAGGCCGTCCAGCAGATAGTGCAGGCCGCCTGGCAGCCCGTGCGCGTCCACGTAGCTCTGCGCCAATACGGGCTGGAAAGCGTACAGCGACGGAAACCCCTGGATCTCCACGAGCTTCGGATGCAGCAGCCCATCCTCGCCACGCACTACGCCGAAATCCACCTGGACAAACATCGGTTCGTGTGGCTCGTTCGGCACGTTGTACTGTGGGGGCAGGGAGGCGTCCGAGATTCGCCGGTACCCGGGATTGTCCACCAGTTGGTCGATCAGCTCGCGGCCCTCGCGCGAGATGCGTTGCATGAAGTCCGAATCGAAGAAGCACGGCGTCTCGCACAGCCGGAACGGCACATGGGTCCCACAGCGCTCATCCGCCATGGCCAGGAACCGTTGGTAATTTTCCGGCGAATACTGCGCATTGAACAGGCGGCGCAGCGAATCGCCGGTCACAGCAGGAACTCTCCGTCCCGCATGATCTGGCGGTCGTCGGCCCAGATCGAGAACCGGCGTCCCACCACGTCGATGTGAGTCGCCGAATACCATTTTGCGCCGGTGTGGTCGCCGTAGGGATTTCCGAAAGCGATGTGCACGCCGGGGATCTTCTCATCCTGCAGAATGTTGCCAATCACATCCTTCACGCCCAGGTTTGTTCCGATGGCGAACTCGCCCACTCGATCGGAATTCTCGTCGGTGTGCGTGTAGGCCCAGAACTCCTCTTCCAGCGCCTTGTTGGCGGAGCGCGCTTCGCGCAGCCGGTTGCCCTCGATTTGCAGAGTCAGCGGCGCGGCCTTCAGGTCGCCGTACTTCGCGCAGAGGTAGTCGCCCACCACGCCATCCACGACGAACTGCCCATTCACTTCGCCGGGAGTGGTCCACACCTCGCCGCCGGGCAGATTGCCCCAGGTGTTCGGGCTGATGATGCCGCTGGTCTTCAGCCACTTGTACTCCGGATTCATTGTCGCCGTGATGTCCGTGCCGGCCGCGGTGGTAGCGCGGATCTGTCGGGCCGGCCGGGTGATTTCCAGCAGCCGGATGCTTAGATCATCCACAGCCAGGTAGTCCGCCCGCATGCCTTCCAGCATGATCCGCTTTTCGATGTTCACCATGTGCGCATGCCGGATCTTGCGGCGGTTCACCACATCGGTCATCTGCATCCGGCTGTGAAGCTCGTTCTGCTGAGCCACAACGGCGAAGATCGAGACCTGGCTGGTCTCCATGTCTTCGAGCACGTGCGCCGGCATATCCGTCAGCGGCCGGGGCACCAGGTCTTCGAGTACGAACGCGCGATACTCGGCCCCTAACTCCTGCAGCGCGGCCTCCAGCGCCGCCGCAATTTCCATCGAGACATGATCGGTGATCAGCGTCACCTTCTCATGCGGTTGCACTCGCAGGCACACCCGCACCGCGTTGCGCGCCCCAATCAACAACTCCGGGTCGAACGTCATCAGTATAGGCCTGCCTCAGTTTCCTGGATGATGTAATCCACCACGGACTTCAAATCATTCGTTTCGCGCCATACCTTCAACTGCCGGTCGGCGCCCGTGCCCTCATCCAGAACACGCCGCAAATACTCGATCTCGTGCCGGCTGCCGAGCTCGTCGGCCACCGGCGCCACCATGTCGAAATACTCTTCCATCAGCTCGCGGAAAGGCACCTCGATCCGCTTGCCGAAGTCGATCAGCCTGCCGTCGATGCCGTAGCGCACGGCCCGCCACTTATTCTCCATCAGCAGGATCCGGCGGTACAGGCGGAACCCCTGGTTGTTGGAGTGCAGCTTCCAGAGCATTACGACGGTCGCCTGGATCAGCGCTGCAATCGCGATGGTCTCGTCGGCCCGCATCGGCAGATCGCAGATGCGGAACTCGATGGTGTCGAAGATCGGATGCGGACGCAGATCCCACCAGATTTTCTTGGCGTTATCGATGCAGTTCGTCTTGATCAGCAGGTTGACGAAGCTCTCATACTCGCCGTAGCTGGAGAAATAGTCGGGAATGTTGGTGCGCGGGAACTTGTCGAAGACCTTGCAGCGGTAGCTCTTCAGGCCGGTCTCGTCGCCCAGCCAGAACGGCGAATTCGAAGAGAGCGCCAGAATGTGCGGCAGGAAGTAGCGCGCCGAGTTCATGATCTGGATGGCAGTCTCTTTGTCCTCGATGCCCACGTGCACATGCAGGCCGAAGATCAGGTTGGCGCGCGCCACCAGTTGCATGTCCTCCACCAGCGTGTGGTAGCGGGCGTCGTCGTAGATGCTCTGGTTGCGCCAGTCAGAAAAAGGGTGTGTGGCCGCCGCCGCCAGCCGCAGGCCGTTCGCTTTCGCCAGTTCCACCATCTGGCGGCGAATCGTGATGATCTCGGCCCGCGCCTCCTGCACGTTGTGGCAGATCTCGGTGCCCACTTCCACAACGCACTGGTGCATTTCCGGTTTGACGCGCTCGCGCAGCACCAGCTTGCCCTTCTCGATCATTTCAGCGTCGATGTGACTGCGCAGCTCCCGCGTCTGCGGGTCCACCGTCATGTACTCTTCTTCGATACCGATCGTAAAACTCGGACGCGTCATCGTGGTCCTCCTGGCGATCGCTGGCTACTCGCCGGCCAGAAATCGCTGCCATGTATAGTCGCGTTGCGGCGCATCCTCGCGGAGTGCCTCTTTGATCGCCAGGTCCGCCATCGCTTCGATGATCCACTCGAAGTTCTCTCCGCCCACCGAGTGGCGATCGGCGTCCGGCGCCGGATTCAGATAGTCGATCGCATACGGTATGCCATCGCGAACCGCGAATTCCACGGTGTTCATGTCGTAGCCCAACGCCCGGCACAACTTCAGAGAATCGGCCACAATCCGCGGGTACAAAGGCGATTCCTTCGGATCGACATCCAGCACGTAGCGTTTCTCATGCGGCAGCCGCGGATCGTAGACCATCACGTGGACCTTCTCACGGCCGATGCAGTAGCAGCGGTAGTACTCGGTGAAGTCGATCCCTTCCTGCAGAACCATGCCAAGTGTGCCGGTTTCGTTGTACGCGGCGAAGAACTCTTCCCGGTTGTTCACCTTATATACGTTTCGCCAGCCGCCGCCCAGGTGCGGCTTCATGAAGGCCGGGAAACCGATATATTCGAATACCTCTTCCCAGTTCAGCGGGTACATCAGATTTCGCATCGATTGGGACGTTGTCCCGGGCGGATGCGAGTGATGCGGCAGCATCACCGTTTTCGGCACCGCCACGCCCAGCCTATCGCCCAGCGCGTAGTTGAAGAACTTGTCGTCGGCGCTCCACCAGAAGGGGTTGTTGATGACCTTCGCCCCGTGCAGAATCGCGTTGCTCAGGTATGCGCGATAGAACGGGATGTCGTGCGAGATGCGGTCGATGATGACCGCATAGCCGCTGGGCTGATCCATTCGGAAAGCCCCCGTCATCAGGCTTTCCGCCACAACGCCGGGCACATTGCGTGAGTTGATGCGCTCGACGAGCGCCATGGGGAAGGTGTTCTCCATCCCGTACAGAAGGCCGATTTTCTTCATGGAGTGCTCTCTTGTTGGTACGTAAGTCTAGCTGAAGTACTTCTTTGCCATCAACTGCCAGAGCGGCCAGTCGTGCACTGCCCCCAAACCCCAGTAGTCGAACCAGTGCGGAATGCCCTTGGCGCTGAAGATGCCGGAGATCCGCCGGTTCTCCTCCAGGCAGATGTCATGCTCGCCGGCGCCGAAGACCCAGCGGATGTCGTTGCGGTACTGATCCAGATACCAGGGATCGGAGGCGTTCGGCAGGAAGTCGACGGGGTTATTGAAGTAGCAGTTGTCGTCGTAGAATCCGTTCAGGAACTGCTTGATATCGTAGGCCCCCGACATCGAGACGCAATGGCTGACGACGTCCGGGTGGCGGAGCGCAAAATTGGTGCAGTGATAGCCGCCGAAACTGCAGCCCGTGACCCCGATCCGATAGCAGCCTCCGCGCTGGCGCATCAGGGGGAGGACTTCGTTCAGCAGATAGCCCTCGTAGGCGATGTGGCGGCGCACCCGGTCCGCTGGGTGGGCGTGCTTGTTGTACCAGCTCTCCTTGTCGACGCTGTCGACGCAGAACAGCATCAGATGGCCGTTATCGAGCTGCCACTGCAGCGCTCCCACCATGCCGCGGTCCTCGTACTCAAAAAAGGAGCCCATCGAGCTGGGGAAAACGAGGATAGGGGCGCCGCCATGGCCAAACTGCAGTACTTCCATCTCGCGCCCCAGACGCTGGCTATACCACTTGTGATACTCACGGTTCATGTAGTTGTTCCAGAAGGCTAAAGCCTCGCTCCGGCCCTGAATGGACCATACCCCAGTGTAAAGCAGCGGTTCCCGGCTTAGGGTGCCTTCAACCGGCATTTTGAGGTGACACCTTAAGTTCCGTTGGGTTCCTGACGATAGGAAACGTATGGAATGCCGAGCGCGCACCACTTGGCTGCGGGTCGGGTGGACGCTGCTCTGCCTGATGCCGCCGCTGGCTGCGCAGCGGTACAACTTTCAGACATTCGGGTATGACGACGGCCTCAAGAACCTGGCAGTGGAGCGCATAGTCCAGGACAAGGAAGGCTTTCTATGGGTCGGCACCCAGAATGGACTTTACCGCTACGATGGGTACCGTTTCACCGAGTTTGGGCCGAAGGACGGCGTCCCGACCAGTGTGCATGGCCTCCATCAGAGCCCCGATGGAACATTGTGGGTCAGCAGCCGCTATAGCGTGGTTCGCAGCGAGGGAACCAGCTTCGTTGATCTGGGTATTCCGGCTGGAAAGCTATCCCGCGTGCCTCAGGGCGTTGCGTCCGATTCAAATGGGCGTGTCCTCATCGCTACCAGGGAGGGCGTGCTAATCCTGAATAAACGTCGGGACGGGGCCGGTTGGCGCCGCGGCCTCGCTGACATGGGGACCGTCGATCACAGAGTGGGGAGTGTTCTCGTCCGGCGGGACGGCCAGGTGGTGTTTGGCTGCGGAAGGTCCATCTGCATTTTCGAGAACGGTCAAGCCCGCGAAATTCACAGCGGAGTCCTGCCCGATCTCTGGCTATTCCTGATAGAGGATCAAGCGGGCAATCTCTATGCCCGCAGCCAACAGCGCCTGATGGTTCTCAAGTCCGGGAGTGATGCATTCGTCGAGGTGCGATGCGATCGGTCGCTGGAGACTCCCATACTGCCGCAAATGGAAGTGGATCTGAGCGGCCGCTTGCTAGTTCCCGTCGCCGGCGGCCTAGGCATCTACGATGGCAAGAGCTGGCGGTTTCTCGACCGGCGACACGGCATCCTAAGTACCAGCGTTTCAGCAATTTATAGGGACCGAGAAGGTGGCATTTGGATGGGAATGACCGGTCGCAGTCTAGCGCGCTGGATCGGTTACGGCGAGTGGGAGACCTATGCGGAATCGGAAGGGCTCGAAGATGAAACGGTGTGGCAGGTGTTGCCTGACAAGCGCGGTGGCCTTTGGGTTTCCACACAGGACGGGCTCTACCGTGGTCTGAAAAAGAACGGCACATATAGTTTTCGCCACGTTAGTGGGGTCGAGAAAGTCAGTATCCCCGCTTTAGCTACCGAGGAGGACGGCAGCGTTTGGGCCGGAATCGCGGGCGTGGGGCTTGTGCGCGTGGACGTCGCCACTGGACGGGTCAGCCGTGTTGCTATTCCTCAACTGAACGGCGGGAAGTCCGTGGCGCCGGTGATCATAATGAGAATCGATATCGACCCCACGGGGCGAGTATGGCTAGCCGCTCTTTCCCAGCCTGGCCTGTTTGCCGGCATCAACGGTAACCGGAGCTTTGTCGAGGTCGATGTGCCCAACGCGAGCAAGGCCCCGGGCCTCGGTGTCAAGACCCTCCCCAACGGGGATATCTGGTATGGCACGGAGCTGGGACTCTTTCACCGCCGTGGCGGTCAGTGGCAGGGCTATACAACCAAGGATGGTCTGCCCAGTAATCGCGTATGGGCCATCACGCCGGGCAAGAATGGAGAGCTGTGGCTGGCTTATTCGGGCCCGAACGGCCTCACCCGGGCAGTCCCGGATGGCGATAAATACAAATTCACAACGCTTACTCAGGCTCATGGTCTTCCTTCCGACCAAGTCTATTTTTCCAAGTTTGACCAGCGCGGCCGGATGTGGGTCGGCACGGATCGCGGCGTCGGGGTCTTCGACGGCAAGTACTGGGTCCCCTACCGGCGGGGAGAAGGACTTGCCTGGGATGACTGCGACACGGAGGCTTTCGCCGCTGAGCCGGATGGGTCGGTCTGGATCGGCACAGCCGGTGGTCTGTCCCGTTTCCGCGAAACCAAAGCTAAGGTAGACCCCGGCCCTCCCAAAGTGGTCATGACCTTCGCGTCGTTAGGTGACCGCGAACAGCCTTTAGCCCGCACCGCTGAAGTCCCGCACGGGCAGAACAGCCTGAAAGTCCGCTTTTCTGTGCTCGCATTCGCATGGCCATCCGCCCAGCGCTTCCGCTATCGCATGGTCGGACTCACCGGCGACTGGCAGGAAACCACACTCCGCGAGCTACTGTTTCCCCAGATGCGGCCCGGACAGTACCGGTTCGAAGTGCAGGGCTATGACGGCTTGAAAGCCTGGAGCACTCAGACTGCCGCGTTTTCCTTCACCATCCTCCCGCCGTGGTACGCCAATCGCACGTTCCTCGCCATTCTGGTGCTTCTCATGGGCGCGGGCGTCGTCTGGCAGCTTCGCCGGGCCGAACTTAAGCATCAGTGGGAGAAGGATCGGCTGGAGCTCGCCGTCGCTGAGCGCACCAGCCAGTTGCGGGAGGAAAAGGACCGGAGTGAGCGCGCCAACCGCCTGAAGGACGAGTTTCTCGCCAACGTCAGCCATGAGATTCGAACCCCCATGAACGGCATTCTGGGCATGACCGAGTTGGCCTTGGATACACCCCTCACCGAGGAACAGCGGGACTATCTGGACACCGTCAAGGTGTCAGCGGACAGTCTGCTGCGTTTGCTCAATGACATACTCGATCTCTCTAAAATCGAGGCCGGGTATCTCGAGATCGGGCGAGAAGAGTTCTCCGTCCGCGAAACCGTACAGCAATCCGTTCGGACCCTGATGGGAAGGGCCGCGGAGAAGCGGCTCGAACTGCGATGCTTCGTCAGTCAGGATACGCCCGAGACTGTGAACGGAGACGGCTCCCGCCTACGTCAGGTGCTGCTCAACCTTCTCGGTAATGCGCTTAAGTTCACCGACCGCGGTTCGGTGGTGCTCAGCGTGACCAGCGAACCGGCCGAATCCGGGGACTGTGTGCTTCGTTTTGAAGTCAGCGACACCGGCATCGGGATCCCGCTCGATCAACAGAAGGTGATCTTCGAAGCTTTCCGCCAAGCCGACGGTTCAGTGACGCGCCGCTATGGCGGCACCGGGTTGGGTCTCGCCATCTCCGCACGCCTGGTTGAGATGATGGGCGGCCTGATCGAGGTCGAGAGCCAGCCAGGAGTCGGCAGCACCTTCCGCTTCTGGATTCGCGTGCGGGCGGGGCGGCCCGCGCCGCGGCCCGAGCGCGCCAAGCCCGCCGACGCCCAATTCACCGCTCAGCAGGGCGCACTGAGAATTCTGCTGGCGGAAGACAACCCCGTGAATCGCAAGCTTGTGGAAACACTCATGGGTAAGCGTGGCCACCTCGTCACATCGGTAGAGAATGGAAGCGAGGCTGTCCAGAAGATCGGGCAGGAGGATTTCGACCTGGTTCTGATGGACGTGCAGATGCCCGGCATGGACGGACTGGAAGCAACCCGCCAGATCCGCGCACTGGAATCCGCGCTCGGAACGAGAGTGCCCATCCTGGCCATGACCGCCAATGCCATGAAGGGTGACGAAGCGTCGTGCCTCGCCGCCGGCATGGACGGCTACGTAGCCAAACCGTTTGAGGTAGATAAGTTGTTCGCCATCCTCGGCCGCCTGACCGGAACGCCGCCGAACTCATAGGCTGTCGTGCTACTGTGCGAGGATGCTCGCAAAACAGGCAAAGTGGTGGATGCACGAAGACTGGCTGGCCGTCTGGCTCGGACTGGCCACGCTGCTCCTGATCGTACTGGGATGGCGGCCACTGCTGCCGGCGTTCAAATGGGCCGGAAGCGAGACGCTGGGACGGGTTTTTTCACACGGAAACGCGCAGAATTCGCTTCTTTTGTGCTCGATTCTGTTCGTTATGGCGCTGCCGGGAGCACTTCTGCTGGGCGCGAAGGCTTTGCGCTTCGCTGTCGGATTTCTTTTCGTGTACGCGCTGTCCTGGGCTGCGCAGTGGATCGCCGGCAATGCCACCATGTCCTACTGGGGCATCGAATACGTGATCTTCGCGCTCATTCTCGGACTCGCAGTCAGCAACCTGATCGGGACTCCTGCGTGGCTGCAGGAAGCGGTTCGCACCGAGTACTTCATCAAGACCGGGCTGGTCATCATGGGCGCCACCATCCTGGTTCAGGACATCATCGAAGCCGGATTCCTTGGGATGCTGCAGGCGGTTCTTGTGGTGATCGTCGTGTGGTACTTCAGCTTCTGGCTCTGCAAAAAACTCAAGCTGGATGACGAGTTCACGGTGATGCTCTCGACGGCGGTTTCGATTTGCGGAGTCTCGGCGGCCATCGCCGCCTGTGGAGCGATACAGGGCGACCGGCGGCGGCTCAGCTACGTGGCGAGCATCGTTCTGATTGTTGCTGTGCCCATGATTGTTCTCCAGCCTTGGCGCATCAAGACGATGGGGCTTTCCGATGCGGTTGGCGGAGCATGGCTCGGCGGCACCCTCGATACGACGGGGAGTGTTGTCGCAGCCGGGTCGCTGATCAGCGAAACCGCGATGAAGATCGGCACCATCGTGAAGTTCTCGCAGAATCTACTGATTGGCATCGCCGCCCTGTTGTTATCGATCTGGTGGTCGATGAAACTGCCGGCCGGCGCGGATGGCAGACGCCAGCGTCCATCCGCCTGGGTGATCTGGGAGCGATTTCCGAAATTCGTGCTGGGCTTCGTGGGCGCCTCGCTGGTCTTTTCGTTGCTTGTCGACCCCGCCATCGTCAAGGCGACCAAGGGTACTGTGACCGGACTGCGCACTGCCTGGTTTGCTATGGCCTTTGCCTGCATCGGTCTGGAGACGAAGTTCACTGATCTGCTGACGATGGAGGAGGGGCGCCCGTTTCTAGCGTTTCTGGGCGCGCAGACTGCGAATGTCATCTGGACTTTGATTCTGGCGTGGTTGATCTTCGGCGGCTTCTTCTTCGCGGTCCCGAAGGTGTAGCTATATCGGGTCCCAGCCTTTTGGTTCCAGTAGCTCGCCATCGAGCGTCAGACGGCCTGGCTCGCCGGGGGCGATCACGCCGATCGGGATCAGCCCGGCTGGCGCCTGCCTGCGCGGCGGTACGGTGCAGAGCAGTTCGTAGTCTTCGCCGCCGGAGAGCGCTTGTTCAAGAGTGGCGCGGCGCGCTACCGGAATCGGGCTGGTCAGTGTAGCCGAGACGCCGGACTCCACGCAGAGCCGATGCAGGTCCAGCGCCAGACCATCCGAGAGATCCATGCACGCTGTGGCTTTTCCGCGAAGCTGCTGGCCGAGTTCGACGCGCGGCTCGGGCCGTGATCGGAACCCGCTGGCGGCCGCGCCACCGAGCGGACCGGAGACATAGATCCGGTCGCCCGCCCGCGCGCCGCTGCGCCTCAACGCTTTGCCTTGCGGCACTGCGCCGATCACGATCACGTCGATGGTGAGCTTCTCGGTCCGAGTCACGTCGCCGCCGATGATCTGCACTCCGTATCGTTCGCCGAGCTTGGCGAACCCGCGATACAGATCGCGCACATAGTTCGGGCAGGCCCAAGGCGAGAGCGCCAGCGAGACCAAAGCGTAGCGCGGCTCCCCGCCCATCGCCGCGATGTCGGATAGTCCGCGCGCCAGGGCACGGTAGCCCGTATCGACGCCACTCTCTTCGGACCGGCGGAAATGCACGTCCTCGATGACGAAGTCCGTGGTGAAGAGGAGGTCCTCACCACGCCGGGGCCGCAGAATGGCGCAGTCGTCGCCAATGCCGGCAATCAGATTCTCATCGCGGCGCGTGCTCGCCGTGTAGCGTTGGATGGCGCGGATCAGGGCTGGTTCGTTCACTGGATGATGAGGCCCGAAGGCAGCGCCTCTCCGAAGACGCGGGCCATGGATTCCAGATCGCTGGCGCCCTCGCCCTCGAGCAGCGCCAGCAGGTCGGGTGAATCGGCGAGGATCCGCCGCAGCATCTCCTGCGCAGTCGGTGGCAGGTCGCGCGTGGCGTCGCCTGTGATCTGGCCGATGCGCGCCAGGCACTCCTCCGCGCCCTTCACCTTGGCCAGGCCGTCCACCCAGCGCGCCGCCGTCGCGGCTGGAAGTACCTGATTGATGGGGCCGTAGAACAGTTTCCGCGCGCCGAGCCGAGCCAGGCACCACAGATCGCTGGCGTTGCTTTCCGCCCGCAGCTTCTTCACCAGCGCGTTGCCGAGATCGGTGCGAGTGCCGGCGGGCAACAGCTCGAGCGACGCCGCGCAGCGCCACATTTCGCGCTCCAGGCTGGAGTTCAGACGCTGTGGTTTGCCCTTCGGCAATAGCGCATAGGCCATGCGCTGGAATACGTCGGCCTGCTGATTTTTGTTGAGCCCGCCGGCCACGCGCCCCCAGAAGATCCACCACTGCGTCTCGTTCTCGGACTTGTTGCCGGACGCCAGGCCCTGGGCCCAGACGCGCCGGGCCAGTTCGATGCGGTAGTCGTCGCCGGCGTGTCCGAAGCCTGGCCGCAGGCAGAGTCCGGCGAGGTTCAGCCAACGCACCTCATGTGCAGCCGATTTGCGGCGGCCCTCATTCAGCTCCAGGAACGTGTCGGCAAGCTTGCGGATCACCTCCAGCGGCCACGAGTTACGGCCGAGCGCGAGGGTCTGCTCCAGCTTGCCGGGGAGTTCTTCGGGCGTCATCGTGCCGTGCTGAAAAACATCGCGGATGGCCTGTTCGGCGGCAGCGACGGCCTCGGCGCTGATGACGGCAGCCGGACGCGCGCGCTTGACCTGTTCGGCCAACACCGGTTTGCGCAGCTCAAACTGCAGCCGCCAGCGATTCTCACTGATCTTCGATTCCGCCCAGATCTCCAGCGTGCCCAACTCAGTCAGGTGGGCGCCGAGCTTCACGGGCACCAGCCGTTCTTCGGCCTTCTTGCCGAACCGGATTACGGCCTCCAGCGGCGCGTGCTCGTGCAGGGCCTCGCCCAGTTCGGTGGGCGCGAACTCCACCAGATCACCCACCTGATCCTCAGTCCGCACCAGGGACGAATAGAGCCGGAAGCTGACAGGCTTGTTGGCGACGAGTTGGAGGTTCTCCAGGTCCAGCGAGAGCGTGGAGCCCTCCTCCGCGCCGCGCGGCACCAGGCAGACCGTCTTCAGGGTCTCCTGGCCAGGCGCGTCTACTCCCAGGAAATAGGCGCGCGGCAGGCCGCCACGCACCAGCACGCCGCTGCCGGTGCCGCGGACGTAGGAGTAGTAGGATGCGCCGACGGCGACGGCGAGGTCCAGGTCGTTGTTCTCGAACACGAGCGGGCGCTGACCGTACCACGACTCAACGACGTCCGTGACGCGCTCGCGCAGAATCTCAGGGATGAAGAAGCCGCCATTGAAGAGGATGGCGCCGGGAGCGGGCGACTGCGAAGACTGCAGGAACGCCGCCAGGTGCCGGGTGATCGCCGGATCGCTGACGTACGGCAGCCCGATCTCGCGGAACAGGCTCTTCTGGTCCTCCTGCGGCTTCTCGTCCAGGGTGCAGAACGGCAGGAATCCGTCGAGTGCGAGTTCGAGCGCCTCCTCCCGCAGGACAGTGGCCTTCATGGTGCCGCCGATGAGCGACGTACCGCCGCCGAGCACCGTGATGTCCACGCTGGGCAGAGTCGCCGAGCCCAGCAGCTTCTCTTTCGCTGCCGAACATTGCCGCCGCAGCGCGCTGCGCTGGCGGAGGGAGAGTTGGGTGTTCAGCTTGGATTCCACCAGCCACGCGAGCGTGAGATCGAGGTTGTCGCCGCCCAGCAGGAGGTGACGCCCGACGGCTGTGCGCGTGAACGTCACGCGGTCGCCCTCGCGGGAGACGCGGATGACAGTGAAGTCCGAGGTGCCGCCGCCGACATCGACGATGAGCACGGTCATGCCGTCGTAGAGGGCCTTCTGAGATTGTGAGAGGTGGTTGGCGATCCAGGAATAGAACGCGGCGGCGGGCTCTTCCAGCAGTGTGAGCTTTTCGATTCCGGCGTCGCGCGCTGCCTGCACGGTGAGCTCGCGGGCCTCCTCGTCGAAGGAGGCGGGCACGGTGAGCACGACGTCATGTCCGGCGATGGGTCCGCGCCCGGTGGCCTCCCAGGCGTCGCGCATGTGGGCGATGTAACGGGCCGAGGCCTCGACGGGCGAGACGACGCGGCCCAGTTCCTGGGCGTCCCAGGGGAGGATCTTGGCGGTCCGGTCGACCTCCGGATTGGACATCCAGGACTTGGCGGAGTGGACCAGCTTAGTGGGCACGAGCGCGCCCTGCTCCCTGGCATTCTCGCCGATGAGGCCGTCGCCATCGAGGAAGAGGAAGGATGGGAGTGAGCGGAGGACGCCGGTTTGACCGCCGAGGAGCTGCTGCGGGATGTGGAGGATATGGACGGGCGGGAAGTCCGCGCCCTCAGCCTCGCGAGGGTCGATGAAGGCGAAGGCCGAGTTGGTGGTGCCGAGGTCGATGCCGATTTTCATGGGGACGCTTCTACCAGTTTAGTTCGTCGCGATGGAAGGGCCGGCATCTCCACTGCCATCGCATTTCGCCGGTTCGGGATTGATCGGCGCGCCCCGCCGGTCACGAATCCGGATCCGGCACTTGCCGGTGTTGGAGGGTGGGCAGGCGGCTGGAGTGGTGGGGTAGGGGGAGCTACTCACCGCAAGCACCTTGGAAGGCGGCGGAGTCCGCCTTCACCCACCCAGTCAGGCCGGACTTGAGTTGAACCTGGGCCCACCATTCCGTGCGGCTGCTCGTGAGGTAGGTGGCGGCACAGCGGTTGCCGCCACAACCGCCGCCATTCGGCCATTTGGCGAACGAGATGTCGTAACTGGAATGATATGCGCCGGCGAACCAGACTGCCGAGAAGCCCTCTCCGCGATGAGCGTAGGTTAGAATCCTGTCTCCGCGTTTGAGGTTGTGCTGCGGCAGGTCGCGTTCCATCCGGATAATGCCAGGTTGGAAGGTGATGATCACACCCTTGACGCCGAGCACGCTGTCGCCTTTTGCGATTTGCGAAATGGCTTCGTGATCGAGCTTTCCGGTGTCGTAAACGATGGCGGGCCGTCGGGCGGTCCACTTGCGGTAGCCGCAATGCTCGCCGGGATGGGCGTCCCAATCGTAGAACGGCAAACTTGGTGGGCGACCGGGCGGCAGGAGCTCTGCGCGGGAGATCGTCAACGGAAAGAGCAACATGAGCGCCTGACGACGACCGATTTGGGCCACGAACCGAGGGTACGCCGGAGGCTGAATGGACGCAAGTGCCATACGGCTGGCGGCGGACTTGGAGGGTGCGACATGGGCTATGACCGGCGGAGACTTCTGGCGTCAATATAAGACATCGATCGTGTGGCGAGAGACCTCGTCGGCGGTCTTCATGACCGCGAGATTGGCCTCGGCTGACCGTTGGGCCTGGATCAGTTCGACCATGGAGGTCGCGAGGTCAACGGAGTCCTCTGGCGGGGCCGATGCGGCAAGTGGGAGCCGGGCGATCTTGCCGGCGGCCGATTCCATTTGTCTTTCGGCCTGCTGGTAGCCGCCGAGGGCGATGTGGCTGACGTTCATCATTGTCGGGTCCAAGAGTCTTATCGCCCGCAATGCCGGATTCTCGAGGCGATTTTTGCGCCGGCAGGTGGCGGGACGAATGGTGCACATGAATCCACTCATGAAGTCGCCGCGCCTGACGATCTGGAGAGCATCACCGGCCCACGGCAATTCGTGGGCGGGTTGAGGTGCGCCCTGCGACAAATGGGCCGCACTGCTTACGGGTAGTTGAAGGAGAGAGCAGTATGACGATCGGGCGGAGAATCTGGTTTATCAGCACGGTGCTGGTCGCATTGACCGTAGTTCTGGCGGGCAATTCGTTGTTCAGCATCGCCACACTGAGCAGCAGGATCGAGGCACTGCAGGCCGACTCAATCCCCGGGCTGTATTCTTCGGGCCGGATTGATGCGTACGTGACTGACGTTCGGGTAAAGATGAATGCCGAACTGTTGGATCGCGCGGTCGATGGAGGAAAGCGGGCAGCCGAGGCGCAGTCGGAACTGGGGACCGCTCAAGCGAAGTTGCGGGAGGAGTTGCAGGCCTACGAGAAGACAATTACTCTGGCAGCGGACCGGGCGTTGCTTGCCGATGTTGTCCTGGCGATCACGCGGGTTGAGCGGTCTTTCGGCCGCGTGAGAGAGATGAGCAAGTCGGCGACGAGTGCGGAGTTGCTGGCGTTCTACCGGTCTGACACGACAGCGGCGTTCGAGGCGTTGAATGATAAGGCGGACCACTTGACGGAGTTCAACCTCGAGATGGGGCAGAAGAACGCCGAGTTGGCGGCCGGGGCGGCAGCGACGGCGAAACGATGGAGTTGGTGGTTAGGGGTGTTGAGCGTGTTGATCGGCGCCGGTCTTTCGTGGGTGGCTATCCGGGCGATCAACCGGGCGTTGATGCAGGCGGTGCGGGAGTTGGGCGTCGGCACGGAACTGGTGGCGAGCGCGGCCCATCAGGTCTCGGGTTCCAGCCAGTCTTTGGCACAGAGCTCCTCGGAGCAGGCGGCGTCGTTGGAGGAGACGTCCGCCTCCAGCGAGGAGATCAACTCGATGGCTTCAAAGAACAGTGAGAACTGCGGGATGGCGGCAACGATGGTGGCGCGGTCCGAGGCGAGTTTCATACAGGCCAATCGAATTCTGGAGGCGACGGTGGGAGCGATGACCGAGCTCCACGCACAGAGCGGGCGGATTTCGAAAGTCATCAAGGTGATCGACGAGATTGCGTTTCAGACCAATATTCTGGCGTTGAACGCGGCCGTGGAGGCGGCGCGGGCAGGCGAGTCGGGTATGGGGTTCGCTGTGGTGGCGGAAGAGGTCCGGAATCTGGCGCAGCGTTCCGCGCAGGCGGCGAAGGATACGGCAGCGTTGATTGAGGAGTCGATTGCGAAGTCCAACGAAGGCAAGGCTAAGGTGGACGAGGTGGCGGGAGCGATCCGGGCGATCAGCTCCGACGCGTCGGAGGTGAAGCGGCTGGTGGACGAGGTGAATCTGGGGAGCCAGGAGCAGACGCGAGGCATCGGGCAGATCTCCAGGGCGGTGAGCCAGATGCAGCAGGCGACGCAGACGACGGCGGCCGGCGCGGAGGAGAGTGCGGCTGCGGCCGAGGAGCTGAACTCGCAATCGGAGTCGATGAGGCTGCTGGTGGGGCGATTGACTGCGATGGTGGATGGACAGGCGGCTACTCGGACCACGGCGGCTTGACGCCCATGGTGCGGGCGTAGGCGATGAGCTGGCCCATGTGCTCATGGCTGTGGACGAGGATGCGGAGGTAAACGCCTTCGACCGTAGTGGGGCCGGTGAAGAACTTGACGGGCCTTTTGAGGTCCGCCTTTGGGTAAGCGCTGCGGACGGCCTCCTGGGAGTCCTTCAGCCAGGCGATGACCTCGGCCTTGGCGGCGATCTTCTTTTCGAGGCCGGGCGTGGGCTTGCGGTTGCCTTCTGGGAGGGGGACTCCGGCGAATTGGAGTAGGCCGTGGTTGGCTTCGGCGGCGTGCATGAGCACTTGACTGACAGTGCGGACACCTGGGGCTGGACTCCAGGAGTATTTCTCGGCCGGTATGGCTTCGGCCAGTTGAAGGGTGCGGCGCGCGGCGAGGTCGAATTCGGGGAGGTAGCCCTTGCCGAAGCTGGTTTCCTGGGCGTGGACGGACGCGGCGGTGAGTAGGGTGAGCAGGAGACGGCGGGTGGTCATAGTGATCCAGTTTAGGCGGAGCTTTCGCCGGAGAGAAGGGCGTGTTTGCGGGCGAGGCCCCAGCGGTAGCCGCCTGGATGGCCTGTACCGCGGATGACCCGGTGGGACGGAATGGCAATGGCGACATTGTTGGTGGCGCAGGCGCGGGCGACGGCTCGCGTGGCGCCCGGTTGGCCGATCGCGGCGGCGACCTCGCTGTAGGAGCGGGTCTGGCCCCTGGGGATTGTCTGGAGGTAGCGCCAGACCTTCATTTGGAAGGCTGTGGCGCGGAGGTGGAGGGGGAGATCGATTTGGGGGCGGTGGCCCTCCAGATATTGTCGGAGCGACTCCATCCAGAGATTGAGTTGTTCCGGGTAGGGCTGGGCTAACGGCTGAATGGCGGCGGAAGGAAATTCCTTTTGGAGCGCCGCATGAAGGGCGGATTCGTCCTCTCCGAACTGGAGGAAGCAGAGGCCACGGTCTGTCGCTCCGAGGAGCATGGGGCCGAAGGGAGTCTCCAGGGTGGCGTGGGAGATGGTGAGGCCCTGGCCGCCGCGGCGGTAATCGATGGGGGTCATGCCGAGGCTGGAGTCCGTCTTTTCATAGACCCGGCTGAGCGATCCGTAGCCGGCGTCGAAGATGGCCTCGGTGGCTTGGGCGCCAATGCGGAGACTGGCCTTGAGGCGCTTGAGACGGCAGGCCTGCTGGAACTGGCGGGGGCTGACTCCGACGAGCGACTGGAAGTTGCGCTGGAGGTGAAAGGGACTGAGGCCGGCGCGGCGGGCGAGGCCGGCCAGCGTGAGCGTGGCTTCGCAGTTCTGCTCGATGTACTGGCAGAGCTGGTGGACTGTGTTTTCGAATCGAGGTGCGTTCACAGGGCGAGTTTAGACGAGATCCGGGGGCGGATTCCATCCGGTTCTTGCGGTGGTCGCTGACATCGGGGGCAGAAGTGGGTGCCGCGCTGGGCGACGGTGATTCGGACGATGGGTGTGGCGCAGGCGAGGCACGGCTGGCCGGCCCGGGCGTAAACACGGTGAAGGAGTTGGAAGGATCCGGCACGGCCCTCCGCGTCGACATAATCGGAGATGGATGAGCCGCCGGCGGCGATGGCCTCGGTGAGGGTTTCGAGGATGGCAGCGTGGAGGCGGCGAGCCCGGGCGGGGGGCAATACGCCGGCGCGGGTGAGGGGATGGATACGGGCGCGATGAAGGGCTTCGTCGACGTAGATATTGCCTAGCCCGGCAAGGAACTGCTGGTTGAGGAGCAGGGGTTTGAGGCGGGTGCGGCGATTCTTGAGCAGGGCGATGAAGGCGGCCGGCGCGAG
>CAYVDY010000017.1:0-28893 GCA_964450255.1 uncultured Candidatus Solibacter sp.
AACAGCCACCAGGTGCAGGTGAACGTAAGGCGTCAGTTCAGGTCCGGCTTCTTCGTCAGTCTCGCCTATACGGGCGGCAAGAAGCTGAGCGACAGCAACGCGTCGCCGACTCAGGATTTCGGCTATGAGGCGACCGGCGAACTCGGCTTCCAGGACGGCCTTTACAATCGCCAGCTCAACAAGTCAATCGATCCGAACGACGTGGCGCAGCGCGCCGCGATCACTCTGCTTTACGAACTTCCGTTCGGCAAAGGCAAGTGGTGGAATCCGTCACACTCCGTCGTTCGCTCCATCGTTTCCGGCTGGCAGGTTAACTCCATTGGCATCCTGCAGACGGGACTTCCGTTGATCGTCCGAGGTGCGAACAACTTCGCCTCGGACCGCCCGAACTCCACCGGCGTCAGCGCCAAGCTGGACAATCGCACAGCGCAGAAGTGGTTCGATACCAGCGCCTTCGTGAATCCGCCCAACTTCTTTCTCGGCAATGTCGGCCGCACCCTGCCGGACGTGCGAACGCCCGGCACCGTGAATTGGGATCTCTCGATGTTGAAGAGCGCAAGGCTGACGGAGCGCTTCACGCTTCAGTTCCGGGCCGAGGCTTTCAACTTTCTCAACCACGTCAACCTCGGTTCGCCCAGCGCGAGCTTCAGCCCCGGTCCGGACGGCAAGAACATCAGCGCTACCTTCGGTACAATCGCATCGGCGCGCGATGCGCGGTCGATCCAGTTCGGACTGAAACTGCTCTTCTGACCGAGGTCGGTCTCTATGACCCTTCGCACTCTACTCTATGCCGCCGCTCTTCCGTTGTTTGCGCAGCCGCCTGCCGGCTACACGCTGCGCTGGATTGACGACTTCAACGGTGGCCAAGTAGATGCCACCAAGTGGGTCTATCGCACGGATGTCAAGATGGACAGCTCCCAGCGTCCGGAGAACGTCACTGTTGCCGGCGGCCAACTTGTCATCCATCTGAAGAGGGAAGAGCACCGGGGCAAGTTGTATACGGGCGGCGGCATCATCAGCAGGGAGCGATTTCAGTACGGCTACTACGAGGCCCGGGTCAAGATGCATGGCGGCGCAGGCTGGCACCAGTCCGTCTGGGCCATGTACGCCGGCGACGGCTCCACGACGTACCCGGCGCAAATGCGCACGGAGATCGATGGAATGGAATTCGACTCCGACGTTCCCTGGAAAGGCCATATGGGCCTTATCAAGTGGAGCGGTCCTGATAAGAGTTCGGGCTCATCCTGCACGCCCGGCGTCTACCGGGGCGCTCTGGGATTCGACGCTTCCACGGAGTTCCACAACTACGGATTCGCGTGGACGCCGAAGGAGGTCCGCTTCTATCTGGATGGTGATCTGCGTTGCGTCCGGCCGTACCTGCCATCGGAAGGCGAGCACTCGCCAATCAACTTCTGGCTGACTGCCATTGCTCATGAAAAGCTGTCTGGAAAGATCGACGAGTCGAAACTGCCGGGCCGGATGATCGTCGAGCGCGCAGCATTCTACGCGCCGGAGCCACAGCCGCAATGAAGCGAATCAGCCGAAGGGTCTGGCTGGCCGGTACGCTTGGTTCGGTGGCGGCCGTCGCGGCGCCGGCCGGCGGGCTCGACTTCGCGGCGCTGATCCCCAAGCGCATTTCGCGCGAAGCCGCCTATCGAAACGACGGATTCCATCTCTGGGATCCTGCGATGGTGCGCAGTGCGGATGGCGTCTGCCACCTGCTTTATTCGCGATGGCCCGCCTCGTTGGGGTTCGACGCGTGGGCTACGCACGCCCAGATTGCGTGGGCTACGTCGGATTCGCCGCAAGGCCCGTACCGGTTTCAGAAGACAGTGATGGAGTCGCGCGGTTCGGATCACTGGGATGGCCATTCGGTCTATAACACATGCCTGCTGGCGCACGGCGGCAAACACTATCTGTACTACACCGGCAACCGCGGGCCGGCGGGTTGGAGGGCGGACTACGCTCCGCCTGTAAGCGAAGAGGCGTGGTGGACTCAACGCAATAGCCAGCGGATTGGCGTCGCAGTGGCCGATCACCCGGGCGGACCATGGAAGCGATTGGAGCGTCCCTTGATCGACACCGGGCCGGAAACGGGTCAGGGCATCATCGCCGTGCCCAACGTCATTGCCAAGCCGGGGGGCGGCTTTCTAATGGTCTACAAGACCCTGGCGCCGGGGCCGGGGCGCTTTGGTGGAGGCGTTGTTCACTACCCGGCTGTGGCGGATCATCCGCTCGGCCCCTTTCGGCGCTGCGGTGCGCAGATCATCGACAAACAGAAATTGCTGCAGACCGCCAACCGTTTTGACTTCCACATTGACGACCACCTCGAGTGGTTTCAGGACGGCCGGTATTACGGGATCGTCAAAGACCACGATGCTCCGTTCCTGACGGCGCATGGCCGCTCGCTGCTGCTGATGGAATCCGAAGACGGCATCCAGTGGCGCCTGGCGCGGCACGTGCTTGTGAAGGACTTTTCGGTGGAGTGGGAAGGTGGATTGACGCAGGTGATGGAACGGCTGGATATGCCCAAGCTGCATCTGGAGCAGGGTCGTCCGAGCACTCTCTTCCTTGCAGCCAAGGCCAAGGCTGCCAAGGCGGAGCCTTCGTTTCTCCTGACCATCCCGCTGCGGGAGGCTCGGGGCAGGCAATGAAAACGATCACCGAACAGCCCGTTGCCGCTCCTCCGGAGAGCCGCCCCCGGAAGATCCCTCATCTGCGCTGGTGGATCACCGCGCTGCTCTTCTTCTCCACGGTGATCAACTACATGGACAGGCAGAATCTGTCGATTCTGGCGCGCACGATTCAGGACGACCTCAAGATTTCTGACCTCCAGTACTCGTACGTGGTTCAGGCATTCCTGCTTGCCTATACGATCTCCTATCTCTTTGCCGGACGGCTGACTGACTATCTTGGCACGCGGGCTGCAATGGCCGGCTTTGTGATCTGGTGGTCGATCGCAGATATGCTGACCTCGCTGAGCAGCAGCCTGTTGTCGCTCGGCTTCTTCAGATTCCTGCTTGGCGTCGGCGAGCCGGGCAACTACACGGCCGCGCCCAAGGCGGTGTCGGAGTGGTTTCCGGCCAAAGAGCGCGGACTGGTGATTGGCATCTATACCGCGGGAGCGACGCTGGGCGCGACGATTGCGCCGCCCGTTATCGCTTATCTTGCCGCGCATTTCCATTGGCGGTCCGTGTTCCTGTTTACGGGCTCGCTGGGGCTGATCTGGGTGATCCCGTGGCTCTGGCTGTACCGGCGTCCGGAAGTGCATCCACGGCTGACTGACGAGGAGCGCGACATCATCGCCGGGGATGCCTCCGCATCAGCGGAAGTCGCCGAGGTGCCCAGCGAGGGCCGGTGGAAATACATCCTGGGGCGTCGGGAGACTTGGATGCTGATGGTGGGCCGGATGATGACCGATCCGGTATGGTATTTCTACCTGTTCTGGTTTCCAAAGTACCTGACGGATGGACGCCATCTGTCGCTGGCTGAGGTGGGCCGCATCGCGTGGCTCGTTTATCTGGCTGCTGATATCGGCTGCCTGCTGGGCGGCTACCTTTCGGGCGTGCTGATCAAGCGCGGCATGGTTCCGGCGCGGAGCCGCATCTGGGTGATGGCGATGGCGGCCGTGCTGCTGCCGCTGAGTCCGCTCATCAACTCGGCATCGTCGCCGCTGATGGCGGTTGGCATCGCGTCCATTGCGGCATTTGCGCACCTGGCCTGGCAGATCTCGCTGAGTACACTGATCGTCGACATCTATCCGAAGTCGGTGGTGGGCACCGTGTTCGGCCTGGTGGCCGCCGGTTCCGGGCTGGGCGGCATGATCTCGACGAACCTCGTCGGACGGGCAGTCACCGATTACTCGTATGCTCCCGTGTTTGTAGTGATGGGGTTCCTGCATCCCATCGCGTTTCTGATGCTGCGCACGATTCGCACCAACAAGGCTTCCGCATGAAACAGTACATCGCTCTGCTCGCTCTACTCGCCTCGCCGCTTCTGGGAGAACCGCCAGCAGGCGCCCGCTGGCAGCTCGCCTTCTCCGATGAGTTCGACGGCTCGAGTCTCGATACCGCCAAGTGGCGCTACCGTCTGGATGGCCGGCACTGGAGCGAGCAACGCGCGGCGAACGTCTCCGTGCGCGACGGCATGCTCCGGTTGGCACTACGGAAAGAGAAGGCGGGTGGGCTGGACTACACGGCCGGCGGCGTGATCAGCAAGCAGGCTTTCCGCTACGGCTACTACGAAGCGCGGCTCAAGATGCCGAAAGGGCGCGGCTGGCACACGTCGTTCTGGATGATGCAGAGCGGGCCGAAGACGGGTCTCGACGACCGGTTTCAGGAGATCGACGTGGTGGAGCAGGACTCGGTGGATCACACGAGTTACTCGGTCAACTGGCACTCCTACAAGCCGCACGTATCCTTCGGGCACAAGCGCGTGACGGGTCCGGATCTGTCAGCCGATTTCCATGTCTACGGCGCTGACTTCACGCCGCGCGAGGTGCGTTTCTATCTCGACGGCAAGGTTGTTCAGACTATCGACATCGCGGCCGTGCCGCACTACGACCAGCACATCTGGCTGACCTCCATCGCCTCGTGGTTGCAGAGAACGGGCAGTGTAGAGGATGCGGCGCTTCCGGAAGAAGCGCTCTTCGACTGGGTGCGCTATTACCGGCGCGAGGCCGCCGAGCCTGAGGTGACGAGCACTCTGGATCTGGCTTCGATGATCCAGCCGGTTCCGGAGCAGGCGAAGTTCATCGACCCGGACTATTACATCTGGTGCGGTTCGATGATTCGCGGCGCCGACGGCAAGTATTACCTCTACTATTCGCGATGGCCGCGCAAGCTGGGGCACTATGCCTGGGTGACGCATTCGGAGATTGCACACGCCGTGGCGGATGCTCCGTCGGGGCCGTTCAAGCATGTGAGCGTCGTGTTGCCGCGGCGAGGCGCGGAGTTCTGGGATGGCCTCTGCACGCACAATCCGACGATTCTGAGAGTGGGTGACAAGTACTTTCTGTACTACATGGGCAACACGGGTGATGATCAGGCGATGAAGGACCTCAACTGGACTCATCGCAACAACCAGCGTGTCGGGGTTGCGGTGGCGGAGAGCCCCAACGGACCCTGGCAGCGCTTCGATCAGCCGGTGCTGAGCGTGAGTGCGGACCCCGAGGCGCCGGACGCCCTCTTGACGAGCAACCCGACGGTGGCACGCCGCCCGGACGGCGGCTTCCTGATGATCTACAAGGCGGTGGGCAAGAAGAGGCCCATGCCATTTGGCGGGCCGGTGGTGCATCTGACCGCTACTGCGGACTCTCCGACGGGGCCCTTCACGAAACAGATGAAGCCGATCTTCACTACGCCCGGTGTGGACTTCCCGGCCGAGGATCCGTTTGCGTGGTACGACTACGGCGCCCGCCGCTACCTCGCAGTCGTGAAGGACAACAATGGTTACTTTACGAAGGCAGGTAAGTCTCTGGCGTTATGGGAGTCCACGGATGGCTTCGACTGGAAGCTGTCGCCGAATGCGCTGGTGACGACGACGGAGATCACTTGGGCGGATGGCCGCAAGCAGAAGGTCAACTCGCTGGAGAGGCCGCAGCTTCTCTTCTCACCCGATGGACGGCCTATGGTGCTACTCGGCGCAGTGGACGAAGACGGAGCGCGCGGGCACTCGTTCAATGTGGGGATTCCGTTGCGGCAGCCGGGGCAGTAGCTTCAGCGGTTTCTGAACTCGCTGGGCGAACATCCGAACTGCCTGGCGAACACCGTGGCGAAGTACTGGCTCGATGAAAAGCCGCACTGCATGGCGATGGCCGTCACTGGTTCCTCGGGTCGCTCGCGCAATAGCTTCACTGCCAGCTCCACGCGGCAGCGTGAGAGGAAACTCATGGGTGACATGTTGGTTATGCTGCGCGCGTGATGGACGAACTGCGTCACGCCGAGGCCGCAGGAGGCGGCCATGCCTTCCAGAGTCCAATCCTCCTCCAGGTTCTCCGGGTGCTTCTGGAGGTCGTTCAGGAAGAGCTGCACGGTCCGCCGCGTGCTCGATAGAGACGAATCCAGCCGAACCTTCTTCGTGCGGAACATCTCGAGCAACAGCAGGAGCATGTCGTTAATGCGCAGGGTGAGTCGCGATACTTTACTGCCATCGAGGTCAGCCTCGACGCACTGTGCGATCTCATGGAAACAGCGTCTCAGATCGGTGGCCGCTCTCCAGACGGGCTGTTCGTTGTGCCGCAGAATGTTGGTAAGTTCTTTACGGTCCGGTTGGCTGAGCATCACCCAGGAGGGCCACTTCCAGTCCTGATTGGGACGGCGCACGCCCACGTCGAGGATCAGCCAGATCAGCCGGCTGGGCGTCACGAACGGGTCGCCGACGCGATGCAACTGCCAGGGCCGCGCAACGGTGAGGTCGTCCGGCTGAAGGGTGTATGTGCGCGCGTCTGCGGCGAACTGCAGCGTGCCGCTTTCCAGGAAAGTGAATTCGACTCCTTCATTGCGATGCCAGGAGAGGCCCCATTCCTGGTTCCCCTTGGCATCCCAGAAGCCCACCATCTTAATGCCCGGCAACGCGCCCGCCGGAAGGACCTTGCCCGGGTAGTGACCGTGGCGTAGCGCCTCCACCTTGACGCGGCCGGAGTTGACAGCCTCCGCCAGGGGGCGGCAACTGTCGGCCCGGTAGGTCTCGTTGTGGTCCTCGTAGATCGGAATGGTCTTCGGCATTGCGGTGATGTTCAAAATTCTTCGGTAGGTGAAAAATGGACGACTTGATCGTAACACTGCCGTAGTATTGTGTCGAGAAATGAATTCGGGGTCGCGCCCGGGCTGTTCACAATCGTTCGATACCCGGCGCCACGGAGACCACAATGAATCGCCGCAGTTTCCTCACCACATCGGCTAGCGCAGCGCCGCTGCTCATCCACTCCAGCCTGGCCGCTCAAAGCGATGTCCCTAAGGCACCGGCCAGCGACCGCATCAGCCTCGGTTTCATCGGTACCGGCGGTCGCGGCGGAGATGGCCTGATCGTCGATTTTCTTCAGCACGCCGATTGCCAATGTGTCGCGGTCTGCGACACGTTTCTGGATCGCCGCGAGAAGCGCGCCAGCCAAATCGACAGCTACTATGCCAAGAAGAAAGGCACGGTCTCCTACAAGAGCGTCGACAAGTTCGCGGACTTCCGTGAACTGCTGCAGCGCAAGGACATCGATGCCGTTTGCATCGCCACGCCGGACCACTGGCACGTGCCGATTCTGATGGCGGCGGCGCGGGCCGGCAAGGATGTCTATGTGGAGAAGCCGCTGAGCCCGACGCTGAAGCAGAACTTTCTGGCACGCCAGGTGATCCGGCAGACGGGACGGGTCTTTCAATACGGCACGCAGCAGCGTGGTGCCGCGCATGTCCGGTACGGCTGTGAACTCGTGCGCAGTGGTCAGATCGGGACGTTGAAGAGCCTGGAGGTTGTCTCTCCCAGTGGCACTCCCGGCGGATCTACGAACCCCATGCCGGTACCCGCGGGCTTCGACTACGAAATGTGGCAGGGGCCTGCGATGCAGCGCCCGTACACGGCTGACCGCTGCCTGACGCCCGGCCACTGGCACATCAGCGATTACAGCATCGGATGCCTGGGTGGCTGTGGCGCTCATCCTTTGGACGTGCTCGATTGGGGGTTGCCTGTTCCGATGGTGCCCGTCGAGTACGAGGGCACAGGACTGATCCCGAAGCAAGGGCTCTTCGATACGGTGATGGACTGGAATGTGCGCTGCACTTACGCAAACGGTCTGGTGATGACGTTCAAGACGGGAACGGACTCCACGACCTTTGTGGGGACCGATGGATGGGTGAAGATCAGCCGAAAGGGCATAGAGGCCGAACCGGCTTCTCTGGCCGCCGGCGCCGGTGAGGCTACGCGTTTCTCCGGAATGGGCAAGGCGCATGCCCGCAACTTCCTCGACTCCATCCGGAAACAGGCCACGCCGGAGAGCCCGATCGACTGCGCCATCCGGACGGACCTGATCAGCCACCTTTCCAACATCGCAGTGCGGACGGGCCGCAAGATCAAGTGGGATCCGATCAAGGAAACCATCATCGGCGACGCAGATGCGGCGAAGCTCATGGACCGTCCGATGCGCAAACCCTGGGCTCTGTAACCATGCAGACGCGTCGCCAGTTTGTGGCAGCGGCTTTGGCCGCCAGCGCGCCGCTGCCCGTTCTGATCGTGGACGGCCGCCACAACCACGACTGGAAGGCGACCACGGCTGAACTGAAGCAGATCGTGGAGCAGGCAGGCTTTCGAGTCGATGTGGCCACCGCGCCGCCGTCGAATGATTCCCTTGCGTCGTTTCTGCCCGAATTCGCCCGCTACCGCGTGGTGCTGCCTAACTACACCGACTTCGGCAATGGCGGCGAGTGGGCGCCGGCCGCCAAAGCAGCGTTTACAGAGTATGTGAACGCGGGCGGGGGTGTCGTGATTATTCACGCGGCATCCAGCGCGTTCCCGGGCTGGAAGGAGTACAACGAGATCTGCGGACTCGGGGGATGGGGTGGGCGCGATGAGCGTTCGGACCCGTTCCTGCGCTTCTCAGAAGGTATGGTGTCGCTGGATGTCTCCCCAGGGAAGGCGGGTCATCACGGGCCGCAGCATGCTTTCGCGATCACGACTCGCGCACCGCAACACCCTATCGTCTCCGGCCTGCCGGCCAAGTGGCTGCACGCCAAAGACGAACTCTTCGAGAGCTTGCGCGGCCCTGCCGCCAATCTCGAACTTCTCGCCACGGCTTGGTCAGACCCCGCAAGCGGTGGCAGCGGCCGCGATGAGCCCGCGCTCTTCACCGTGAGATACGGTCGCGGCCGCGTTTTTCACACTACGCTCGGACACAGTCCGGAAGCGATGGGCTCCGCCGGCTTTCGAGCCACACTGCAACGGGGCGCTGAATGGGCGGCTACCGGGCGGGTTACGCAACCTGTCCAGGCTGGCTCCCCGCGCGAAAACTAGGAGTCCCGAGGCTCCGCAACCACCACGAGGTGTCCAAACTCATGAAGCTCAAATCTCTTTACGCGCTCGGCGTGTTTCTTGCCTCGGCTCTTGCCTGGGGCCAGATGACATCCCAGCAGATCTCGGGAACCGTCCGCGACGCCTCCGGCTCGGCCGTGCCATCCGCCAAGGTTTCCGTCCTCCAGACAGCCACCGGGCTAGTGCGGGAAGCCACTGCATCCGACGGCGGCTACTTTGTTGTTGCCAGCCTGCCAATGGGGCAATACGAGGTGTCGGTTGAGGCGAAAGGCTTCCAGAAGTATGTCCAGAAGGCTCTAAACGTTGGCATCAACGACAAGGTCCAGCTCGAAATCGGGCTCACGGTCGGGTCACTGACGGAATCGGTGACAGTCTCGGCTGACGCAGCGATGGTGGAGGCCACCTCGGGAGAGATCGGGCGTCTGGTCAGCGGCGAACAGGCGTCGCAACTCCAACTCAACGGACGCAACTACACCCAACTGCTGAGCCTCCTGCCCGGAGTCTCCACCAACAACCGCAGCAACTTCGACCTGGCCGCCGGTTACGGTGCAGCGGTGACCAATCAATCTGTGAACGGCGGCCGGACCGGCACGCTGTCGGTGTACCTGGATGGCTCCGACAATCTTGGAACGGGCGGCGGCGGGCACAGCTTCGTCAACATCAACCCCGACGCCGTCGCGGAAGTGAAGGTGCTCACATCGAACTACAGCGCTGAATATGGCCAGAGCTCCGGCGCGGTGATGAACATGGCTCTGAAGAGCGGCACGAAGGACTTCCACGGCTCCGCCTACGAATTCCTGCGCAACTCCGCCTTTGATGCGCGCGCCTATAATACGCTGAAAATGCAGAAGCTCACCTTCAACAACTACGGCTGGAATCTGGGCGGACCGATCTACATCCCTGGGAAGTTCAACTCGGACAAGGACAAGCTCTTCTTCTTCGGCGGTATGGACATCAAGCGCCTGCGCCGTGGCAATCCAACTCTATGGAATGTGCCTACGACGGTCCAAAAGAGCGGCGACTTTTCCGGGCTTCCGGCCGCACAGCAGCCGATCGACGTGACCACTGGTGCGCCATTTGCCGGCGGCATTATTCCCGCCTCCCGCATTAGCCCGAACAGCCGCCGCCTGCTGAACAACTACCCGGCCCCCAACTTCACCGGCACCGGCGGCAACTACGCGTTCGAATACTCCTACCCGATGAACGTGAATCAGTACATCGCCAAGGTCGACTACATCCTCAGTTCCAAGCACCAGTTCGCTTACCACTACATCCACGATGATTACTCGTCGCTTGAGAACCTGACGGCACTCGTTACCTACTGGCGAACGATCCCCGGCACGAATCAAAGTGGCCGGTGGACCTACGTGGCCAACGCGACTACGGTCAATACGGTTCAGCTCTCGATTCCCGGCCATCACATTTTCCAGGGCCAGTTCGCCGCTAATCCCATCTTCATCAGCGACTACTCTCGCCAGGGCCAGGGCGTTACGTACCCGATGCTCTACGGCAGCGACGGCTCGATCCCCTCCTTCAACGTCTCGGGCTTCAATGGTTTAGGTGTGACGCCGAGGCAGTGGAATAACTCGGATCGCATCCTGTTCTTCAAGGATGATTTCTCGAAAGTCCTGGGCTCGCACACGCTCAAGGCTGGAGTCTTTTTTCAGCGCAACCGCAAGAACCAGGACAACCAGCCTGCCGTCAATGGCACGTTCAGCTTCGGGCCCGGACACCCTCTCCATTCCGGCAACCCGCTGGCCGATGCTCTACTCGGCAACTTCAACTCATACACAGAAGCCGATGGCGGCCGCGAGGGCTGGTTCCGCTTCACTCAGCTTGAGATGTACGTCACCGACAACTGGAAAGTGAACCGCCGTCTGTCCCTGGACATGGGCCTGCGTGTCAATTACATGCCGCAGCAGTACTCGCCGATGCAGAACACAGTGTTCTTCTCGCCGCGATTTTTCGACCCCGCCAAGGCGCCACAGATCCGCGCGTCCGACGGCCAGATCGTACCCGGTTCCGGCGACCTTGTGAACGGGCTCACGGTCGGCGGGACGAGCTATCCGGAGTCCCTTACCAGCCGTTACCCGGGCACCAACGCGCCCGAGTTTCAGCGTGTCCTGCGCGGCATCCCTGTGCAAATCTCGCCCACCTACACGCCGATCGGTCCGCGCTTCGGCTTTGCCTATGATGTCACGGGCCAGCAGAAGACCGTGGTCCGCGGCGGATACGGATTGGTCTACGAACGCGTGCAGGGCAATTTCATCTTCAGCCAGATCAACAATCCGCCGTTCGTGCGCCAAGCCACCTTGTATACGTCCAACATCGAAAATCCATCGGGCGGTTCTCAACGTCCGGTCCCGGCGTCCCTCACCTCATTCGATCTCGATGTGAAGGTTCCCTCCGTGCAGAACTATTCGCTCAGCGTGCAGCAGAAGCTGATGAAGGACACGCTGATTGACGTTGCTTTCGTCGGCAGTTCCGGCTGGAATCTGTATCGCGGCACCAATCTGAACCAGTTGGCGGTAGGCACTCTCCAAAGGAATCCTGGTATCAACACCAATGCACTGCGGCCCTATCCGGGTTACGCGGATATCACGCAGTACGTCACAGGATCGAACTTCAACTACAACTCGCTGCAGGTGCAGGTCCGCAAGCAGTTCAGCGGCGGCGGTCTGGTCAACGTGGCGTACACGTTTGGCAAGTCGATCACCGATTCCAGTTCCTGGAACGAGGGTCCGATGGACAGCTACAACTTCAAGAACGAGCGGGGACTCGCCTCCTATGACCGGCGGCACATCTTCGTTCTGAGCTACGTTTACCCGATCCCGTTCTGGAAGCAGCAGGACCGCTGGTACAAGGTCGCCTTTGGCGCCTGGCAGCTATCCGGCATCACCATGATGCAGGCCGGCGTGCCGCTCAATATTGGCATTCAAGGCGACCGCGCCGGCACCGGCACCGGCAACCAGCGCCCGAATGTGGTGGGCGACTGGAGCGAAGACGCGAAGACCGCCAAGCGATGGTTCAACCCTGCCGCCTTCGCGCTGCCCGCTCTTGGCACGTTCGGCAATCTTGGCCGCAATACGCTGATTGGGCCGGGCACCAACAACTGGGACATCTCGGCGCAGAAGTTCTTCCGCATGACGGAGCGCCTGCGGACTGAGTTCCGCGCAGAGATGTTCAACGCGCCGAATCACTTCTCGTACTTCAGCGTCGCCACTACGCTCGGCGCAGCGAATTTCGGGCAGGTGACCGCCGCCAACGATCCGAGAACCTTCCAGTTCGCTCTCAAGCTGGTCTTCTAGGCACAAGCTCGCGGGGGCCGCAGTGCCCCCGCATCCCGCGAAATCCTTCAGGAGAATTGACTTCATGCGACTTGGCTGCTTTGCTCTCGTTCAACCCTTCTCCGGCATGGCTGCTCAATTCCGTGCGATCCGCGAGATGGGCATCACCAACGCCGATCTCACCGATAATCACGACGGCGCCACTCTCGGCGTCGAGTACGGATTTTCCGCGTCCGTCAGCCTCGACAGCCATCCCTCCGATATCCGGCGCATGGCGGAAGATGCCGGAATACGGCTGAGCGCGTTTTGCGCTCACGCCAACCTGCTGGATCCGGCCTCGCCAGCCACCTACGGAACTTCCCAAATCATCAAGGCCATTCGCCTCGCTCACCTGCTCCGCATCAGCCATGTCATCACCACCGAGGGTGAGCCCAAGACTCAATTCGGGCAGTCTCTCACTCCGTCCGAGCGGATATTCTCCATCCGCGAAAAGCTGCACGAGCCGATCCGCTGGGCCGAGGAACTGGGCGTTGAGCTACTAATGGAAACGCACGGGCCGGTCACCGATTCAGTGGATGCGATGGCCGGACTGCTTGAGGCGCTCGGTCATGAGGGGACAGTTGGCCTCTGCCTCGACACGGGGAACTGCTGGCTTGGCGGCGGCGACCCAGTGGAGTTTGCGAGGCGCTTTGGCGCGCGCATCAAGCATGTGCACTGGAAAGACATGCCTGCATCGATGTCCGCGAGCCGCGGCGAGAAGTTCGGCTGCGGCATGGCCTCCATCGCGCTCGGCGACGGCGTCATCGACCTGCCAGGGATCATTCGCGAGTTGCGGGCCGCCGGGTTTGACGGCGACACAACTTTGGAGATTGCCGGTGTCGAGAACGTGCGGAAGTCGGTGCGGTGCCTTGAAGAAGTGCTGACTGAAGCCAGACAGGCACGCTAGTCGCATGAGGCAGCCAGGTCCTGTGTGACTAAGGCAGCCCTACTGGATCTTGCTCAACGTGATCCGGGTTTGCGCCTGCTGCCTGGATACGGTCAGCTCGATGCGAGCGCCATTCGAGGCATTGACCCAGAGTGCGCGTAAGTCGTTCAGCGACTTCACCTCGACGCGGTTTGCTTTCAGGATGACGTCGCCGGTGCGGAGACCCGCTGTGTGGGCAGCGCTAGTAGCGGGCGCGGCGACGACCAGCACACCGACCTCGCCAGGCAGGCCGGCGGCTGATACCTCGCCGAGGCCCGAGACATTGCGTAGCGTGGCGCCCATGCACTGCCAGGGCGTGACGTCTCGCGCGGAGTGGAGCGTCTCAGCCGGGGCGTCACTGGCCTGCGGCAGCATGGGGGTGCGGGCGATGGCGCGCAGTGCCGGCTTGCGGACGCCAAACTGATCCATGGGGAAGTTGCGGAAGCCCTGCGCGAGGGCGGGCGATCCCTCTCGTACACGGTAGTCGCCCTGCGGGGGATTCACGAACTGCGCGTCGGCGATGATGGAGTGTTCGTCACGGCCGCTTTGATTGTGCAGTCCGGCGGCGGGCTCGACGACGCTCGCGCCGGACTGGTGCATCAGGTTCCAGTCGATCTCATCGCCCCAGGGAGTGGGCACACGGATGGGGCGATAGAGCCCGCCGACGATGTTCCGGCGGAAGATATCGTGGCTGTTCTGATACCAGACATGCGGATGGAAGGAATTGCCCACGATGACGTTGTTCTCCACGCGGCGTCCGAAGCCCTCGCGCAGCTTCAGCCCGCCGCGGAGGCAGAGGTTGTTGACGATCTCGTAGTTGGAGGAGCCATCGTCCAGATCGATGTCCCAGCCGTGATCACAGCGCCAGCGGTTGTTGCGCAGCGTTGTGGGTTTGCGAGCGTCGAGGAACGGCAGTGCGCGCTCTTCGGGCGTGGTGAGTTTGTTCAGGTCGATGCCTTCCAGGCCCCAGAACCGGTCGCGTCCCCAGGAGTTGAACGAGCCGTGATCCCCGGTTTCCTTCACGGTATCGAAGACATCGCAGAACTCGATGAGGTGGCCGCCCCATGTGCCCTCGCTGATGTTGATGCCCGCGCGCGGGACATCGTAGATGGAGCAGCGGCGCACGGTGATGGACTCGGACATTGAGATTTGAATGGGCGCGGTTTGCTTCTCGACGCGGCCCGTTTCGTGGATGAGGCAATCCTCGACGAGAGAATCGGCTGGGTAGTTGGCGGTGAGCGGCCCTGGAGTGCGGTCGATTCCAGTGATGGACTGCTTCTCTTTTCCAACCGTGAAGAAGAGAGGATTGCGGACTGCCTCCGGGTCGCCCACGAAGGCGATTCCGTTCGCACCCGTGTGTTGAATGTGGCAGCCCCGGATGGCGACGCGCCGGTTGTAGTTGCTGACGAAGATGGCGTTCCCGCCGAGCTGATCGAACGTGGAGTTGTCGATGCTGACGTCTTCGGTGCCGGTTAGGAACACGGCTCCGCCGCGATAGGTGGTCCAATCGCTGCGCAGGAGCGGCTCACGGTTCTCCATGAAGGTGCGGGCCGAGTGGCGAAAGGTGAGGCCGTCCAGTTTGAGGAAGCGCACGGGGTTGGACTGTGTGCCGCGGAACTCAATCAGGTGACGAAGCACGACCGCCTCGACGATGGCGATCTTGGGATCGAACGCGGCGGGCGGGTAGAAATAGAGCGTGGAGGACTTGGAATCCAGATACCACTCGCCGGGCGCATCCAACTCCTCGAAGATGTTCTCGACGAAGCGGTATTTCTCGTGGATGCCGAGGGGGCGATTGTTCTGCCAACCGCCTACCAGGGCGGGCTCACCGCTGGACGACTTACCCGTGATCTCGTAGTGGAAATCGCCCCAGAGGTGGCGGTGCATGGCGTGGAGAAACCCGCCGCGCGGATCGGTCCAGCGGGCGGCGCGTTCCTTGCTGGCGGCGTCGGCGGCCCAACCGTTGAAGTACTGCGATTGGGCATCGTAGTTCGGATAACGGGCCATTCGTTGGCTGGCGCCGTTGACGAAGAGCTGGTCGGTTTTGAAACCGGCGGGGACCTTCGCCTGCAGGATGCCGTCGCGATAGGGAGCCCAGCGGAGGCTCAGCCGCACGCCGCCGCTGAGGACCACCTCGCCACCGGGTTCGGCGCGGTAGGTGACGGGCGCCGCGGCGGTGCCGGAATCTGCTTCAGTGAAGATGAGGGTTTCGGGGAGGTAGTAGGTGCCGGGGCGAACATGGATGGTGGTGGAACGTGTTGCGCGGGCGAGGCGCTGTGCGGCAGCGAGCGAACGGACAGGCCGTGCCTGGCTGCCGGGATTCTTGTCATTGCCTTGCGGGCTGACGTAAAGGTCGCCGGCACTGAGGGCGACCAGTGCGACCAGGAGCGAAAGGATGAGGCGGGCCATAGATGTGGAAGGCGGCGGCTGGCGAACCGAATATATCATAGCGTCTGCAGGCGACCGCCTAGCTGCCTCGCGGAGCCAGCAGGGCTTAGCCGGTTGGGCATAGAATAGTCGCCGAGGTGGAGACGGCTCATGGCCTGCCATATTCTCTGCACGGTTGGGATTGCGATGCTCGGCGCGGCCTCGGTGGTCCTCGGCGCCGACCCGACCTTCCTGAAACGGAGCCTTGCGGAGGTCTCACCGAAACCCGACGATCTCACTACTGGCGCAAGTGGCGCGGCTTACCGTCCGCTGTTCGGCGCGGGCGATCCGCAGGCGCGACACCTGAAGAGCGTCGCCCGCTACGGTGAGCTCACCGTTGATGCGGGCGGAAGCACTGCGATTGTGAGCTATCCGGGGGAGGAGCAGATCTACTTCGTCCTCTCAGGAGTGGGGTCGGTGCTTTGCGATGATGCTCGCGTCGCCGTGAAGACGGACGATTTTCTCTATCTGCCGCCGGGCAGCCGGCACGGCGTCGTCAACGAATCAGCGAGTTCACTACGCCTGCTGGTGATGGGCTTCCGCATTCCGAAAGGAGCGCTGGTCGCTTCGTCGCCGCGCCTGATGATCGCCAGTGCCGGCGATGTGCCGCTGCAGGAGTTGGCCAGTCACGGCCCGACGACGAAGTTCAAACTGCTGATGGGGACCACCGAGAGCAAGCGTGACAAACTCCCCGCGGCCAGCCAGATGGCGAGCCTGTTCCTGATGGACTTCGCGCCCGGTGGAACGAACATCCCGCATCATCACGAGACGGAGGAGGAGATCTACTTCGTCTTGAAAGGGAGCGGTGAGATGGTGGCGGGCGGCGGCATGGACGGCAACGAAGGACGCCATCCGACCAAGCAAGGAGACGCCTGGTTCCTGCGGCTCAACACGACAGTTGGCTTCTACAGCGGTGCACGGCCCGGCGGCGATCACGATCAGATTCTCGCGGTCCGCTCCACTTTCCCATTCCCGCCCGCTCGGCGTCCGTAGTCAGGAGGACTAGAAATCACCATGGCTTCCAATCGATCCAAGCTCACTCGCAGGCAGTTGCTGGCCGCGGCCGCGCTGCCCGGACTTCTCCGGATGACTGAGGGCGTGACGTCCGCGCAGACGCTCAACAAGAACTCTGCACCCAGCCAGTTGAAGATCACGGACATGCGGTTCGTGCTGGTGGCGTCGAACTACGATTACCCGATCATCCGCATCGACACCAACCAGGGCGTGTACGGTCTGGGCGAGGTGCGCGACGCGGGCAGGGAGGGCACGGCCCTGGTGCTGAAGCCGCACCTCAAAGGCCGCAATCCCCTCCAGATCGAGCCCATCCTCGACAGCATTCGTAACTTCGCCAGTCAGCAGCGCATGGGCGGCGGCTACAGCGCGGTGGACATGGCGCTGCACGATATCGCCGGCAAGGTGTACAACGTGCCGGCGTGGCGGCTGATCGGCTCGAAGTATCGCGACAAGATCCGCATCTATTGCGATACGGATCAGACCAAGGACGCGAAGGTCTTTGCGGAGCGTCTGCGCAAGCGGAAGGCACAGGGCTTCACGTTCTTCAAGATGGATCTCGGGACGAGCCTCGTGGCGGGCCGGCCCGGCGCAGTCAACAGCTACAACACTGCGACCACGAAGGGCCTGCAATATCTCTGTGAGTACGTGCAAGCTGTGCGCGATCAGATTGGGTGGGAGGCGCCGCTGGCCACAGATCATTTCGGTCCGCTGAGCGTGAACGACAGCATCCGTTATGCGCGCGCCTTCGAGCCGTATGATCTGGCTTGGGCGGAGGACATGATTCAAGTGGGGCATCTGGGCGCTGGCGGAGATGCTCCGAAGAACTGGCGTGGTTACCGCGAATTGTGTGACGCGACGACAACGCCAATCGCCACCGGCGAGAGCCTCTTCGGTCTGGAGGAGGGGTTCAAGGCACTGATCGACAATCGCGCCGTGGACATCATTCATCCGGACCCGCTGACTTCCGGGGCGATTCGCGAGACGAAGCGCATTTGCGATTACGCTTCCATGAACGGCGTGCAGACAGCGATTCACTTTGCGGGTTCGCCCGTGGGCTGCCTGGCATCGGTCCACATGGCGGCGACGCTGAAGGACATGCTGGCGATGGAGAACCACGCGGTGGACATTCCGTGGTGGGGCGATCTGGTGACCGGGCCGGCAAAACCGATTGTGGATCGAGGCTACATTACGGTGCCGGATACGCCGGGGCTCGGCGTTGAGCTGAATGAGGCTGTGGTGAAAGAGCACATTCGCAAGGGCGGCTACTTCGAGCCGACGCCGCAGTACGACGACTATATCCTGGACCGCTTCCGGCTCGGCGGCCCGTATCCGCATCTCGACGAGAACGGCAAGCCGGTGGTGCGGCAGTAGATCTGCCAAGACCCTCGGCTGCAATCGATCCTGCTTATGGGGAGGATCGGTTTTTTGGATAAGGCCTTCCGGCGAAACGCGCTAAACTCACAGTTCTAACCCGCCGTGTGTGCGGCCCGCCCCTAGTCTCTGGCAGAAATCCCCCTTCCGGAGGAGCTGCTCACTTGACGGACATGATCTGGCCGGTCGCCATATTCATGGCGATCTCCCTGTGTATTGGCCTGTACACGTATACCAAGGTTCGGGGTTCGAGCGAGCAGTACACAGTCGCTGGAAAGTCGATGCCGTTTATCGTGATCGGCACGGCCCTCGCCGCGCAGGCGATCGATGGCAACGCCACGCTTGGCAACACTTCTCTCACGTTCTCCACCGGATTCTGGGCAGGCGCGGTAATCCCGATCGGCCTGGCTGCCAGTCTCTTTATCGTGGGGCGGTTTCTCGCGGCACCGCTGAACGCGATGAATCTCCTCACGCTGCCGGAGTTCTTCCATCGCCGGTATGGCCGCACGGCGGAATTGTTGGCGAGCCTGCTCACTATCGTCTGCTTCATCGTTCTGGTCGCTGGGAATCTCTCAGCGGTGGGCTGGATCCTCTCCGTTGTGACGGGCATGAGCTACATGACCTGCCTGCTGATCGGGACGACGGTGATCTTTCTCTATACGATTGCCGGCGGGCTGCACGCTGCGATCTGGACGGACTTCTTCCAGATCCACGTTGCGATCGTCGGGTTTCTGGCGGCGGCCGCGTTTGTGTTGTGGACGCGCGGATGGAGTCCGATTATCGCTGCGGTTCCTGCGCAGACACTGAGTCTGACGCAGCTATCGACGCTGGGCGGCGGTGGGCTGGCCAACTGGGCGAATATGATCTCGCTGGCGTTCGGAAACGCGATGGCGCTGGATTTCATGGAGCGTGTGTTCTCGGCGAAAACACCGGGTACGGCGCGCCGCGGATGTTACTACGCCGGCGCGTGGACGCTGGTCATCGGCCTCTGCTCGTCGCTGCTGGGACTGGCGGCCATTGCCAGCGTCGGGAAGGTGGATGATCCGCGGATGGTGCTGCCGGCGTTTGCCAGCCAGTTCCTGCCGTATTGGATCGCGGTGCTTGTGTTCATCGGAATCCTGGGCGCGTCGATGTCCACCGCCAACGGCGCGATGCTGGTGATCTCCGTCGTGATGGCGCGCAATGTCTGGCATCGATGGAGCGCGAAGCAGGTGACTGATTCCACAATGCTCTTCCTCTCGCGGGCACTGGCGTTGCCCACTGCCATCGCGGGCGGATGGATTGCCTACGTCCGGCCCGAGCCGGGGCTGCTGCTGGTGGTCGCTTTTGACATCGTCTTCGCGGGGTGCGTGGTGCCGCTCTTCATGGGCGTTTATTGGAAGCGCGCCACGCAATCCGGAGCCGTGGCGAGTATCCTTACCGGAACACTCGCACGAGCGATTTGCTACTTCGTGGTCCCGTCCGCCTGGGCTGGGCTCGATACTCTGCTGCCGCCTGTGTTGAGCGCGGCCGCGTTCTTCTCGGTCAGCCTGGCCACTCAACCGACCACTGAATTTCTTGCCGAGGAGCTCTCATGCGATACGCCCTAATGTTGTTGTGCCTGGGCCTGGCGGGCCAGGAGCCGACACCGCCGCCGGTTGCGGCCACCAAGCAACGGCCTCCCCGTGCGCCTAGGCCGGGCGTGAAGGAGGTGCAGAAGCCGATGGACGTCTTTCAACCGGACGTGGTGTTCCCGGTGCCCGGCGTTCCGGACTGGACCATCGCCACTCCTGATGGAATCTGGGTTTCGAATGGGCCGAAGAACTCAATCTCGAAGCTCGACGCGAAATCGAACACGGTCACGACTACGGTGACCGTGGGACAGAAGCCTTGCAGCGGAATCGCTTACGGCTTCGGAAGCCTCTGGGCGCCCAACTGCGTTGACAAGACCGTGTCGAGAGTCAGTGCGAAGACGGGTGAAGTGCTTGCCACGATTCCGGTGGGGCCGGCGAATTCCGAAGGCGGAATCGCCTGTTCGAAAGACGCGGTGTGGATGCCGACGGGTGCGGCCGGCGACAAGGTGGCCCGCATCGATCCCAAGACCAACAAGGTAGTTGCCGAAGTGAGTGTGCCGGCGGGATCGCACACGGCCGACTTTGGGGAAGGCGCGGTGTGGGTGACGAACAGCCCTGGCAGCGTGGTCACGCGAATCGATCCCAAGAGCAACAAGGTGACGGACACGATTGAAGTTGGGCCGAAGCCACGCTTCCTCGCAGTGGGTGAGGGCTTTGTGTGGACGCTGAATCAAGGCGACGGCACGGTGTCCAAGGTCGATCCGAAAACCCGGAAGACGATCGCGACGATCCAGCTCGGAATTCCCGGTACGGGTGGCGAAATTTCCACCGGCGGAGGCGCAGTGTGGGTGACCGTGTTCCAGATCCCCATCACGCGCATCGATGCGAAGACAGACAAGGTGACACACCAGTTTGCAGGGCCTGGCGGCGACGCGATTCTGTTCGCCCACGGCTCCGTGTGGCTGTCGAATCTGCGTCAACAGAATATCTGGCGGATCGATCCCGCGAAGCTGACCGCCAAGTGAGTCTTTCCACATGCCCTATACGCTGAACCTGAACGGAAAGTCCGTCACGCTCGACGTGCCGGCCGACATGCCGCTGTTATGGGCACTGCGCGATGAGTTGAACCTGTGCGGCACGAAGTTCGGTTGCGGCGCCGGGCTTTGCGGCGCGTGCACGGTGCACCAGGACGGCGTGCCGATTCGCTCCTGCGTCACGCCGATCTCGGCGGTGGCGGGGAAGAAGGTCACTACGATTGAGGGGCTCTCCTCCGATGCCACGCACCCGCTCCAGCAGGCATGGGTGGAGATCGACGTGCCACAGTGCGGGTACTGTCAGGCGGGACAAATCATGAGCGCAGCTGCGCTGCTCGCGAAGAAGCCGAAGCCCACCGATGCGGATATTGATATTGCGATGAACGGCAATCTCTGCCGCTGCGCCACGTATCTGCGAATTCGAAAGGCAATCCACAGGGCGGCGGAGTTGACTAAGTGAGCATGCCGAAAGTAATCCAAGGCGCTGAGATGGAGAGGCGCTTCTTCCTGCGAGTCTCGCTGGCGGCCGGGGGAGCGATGCTCCTTGGCGGCGGCACTTCTGCCGTGGCGCAGGCCCCTCAGGCGGGGCGCCGTCCGCAGGCTGCGCTGAAGCCGAGCGCATTCGTGCAGATCGATGCCAGCGGCATGGTCACGCTGATTGCCAAGAATCCCGAGATGGGGCAGGGCATCAAGACCGCGCTGCCGATGATCCTGGCCGATGAGTTGGATGTCGATTGGAAGATGGTCAAGGTGGTGCAGGCGGATCTGGATGAAGTGAAATACGGCTCACAGTCGGCAGGTGGGAGTCGTTCGACGCCCAACAACTGGGATCTGTTGCGCCGCGTGGGCTCGACCGCGCGATTCATGCTGGTGCAGGCGGCTGCCCAAACGTGGGGCGTGCCGGAGGGCGAGTGCTACACCGAAACCGGCAGGGTGGGCCACCGGCCCAGCGGACGCAGTCTAGGCTACGGTGATGTGGCAGCAAAGGCCGCCGCACTGCCGCTTCCGGATCCCAACTCTGTCAAGCCGAAGGACGCCAAAGACTACAGGGTCATCGGCAAATCCATGCCCACGGTGGATCTACCCGCGATGGTGGCGGGCAAGCCGATCTACAGCATCGATTTCAAGCTCCCTGGGATGCTCTACGCGGTGTTTGAGAAGTGCCCGGTGTTTGGCGGCAAGGCGGTGAGCGCGAACCTCGCTGAGATCAAGGCATTGCCCGGGGTGAATCATGCGTTTCTTGTGGAGGGGAACGGGGATCCGAGCAGTCTGGTGAGCGGCGTCGCGATCGTGGCGACCAAGTGGTGGTACGCCAACAAGGCGCGCAAGAGTCTGAAAGTGGAGTGGAAGGAAGGGCCGAATGTCTCGCACTCCAGCGCCGGATACGCCGCGAAGGCAGCGGAGCTGTTCGGGCAGAAGCCAGCGTTTACGATCCGGAAGGACGGGGACGTGGAGGCGGCGCTGGCCGGTGCAGTCAAGACGGTGGACGCGAAGTACACCTTTCCCTTCATCTCGCACGCCCAACTGGAGCCGGGCAATTGCACGGCGCAGTTTCAGGACGGGAAGTTGGAGATCTGGGCGCCCAGCCAGACTCCGGGGCGCGGCCAGCAGATGGCGGCGCAGGCGCTTGGGCTGAAGAGCGCCGATGTCACCGTGCATCAGATGCGGACAGGCGGCGGTTTCGGACGGCGGCTGGCCAATGACTATCTGGTGGAAGCCTCATGGATCGCGAAGCAGATTCCCGGGGTGCCTGTGAAGTTGTTGTGCTCTCGTGAAGACGATATGCAGCACGACTTCTATCGTCCTGGCGGGTACCAGCATCTGCTCGGCGGAGTCGATGCCAGCGGCAAGATCACCGCCTGGCACGATCACTTTGTGAGCTTCGGTGAGGGGGAGAAGTTCGTCTCCTCGTCGAGCATCTCGTCTTCCGACTTTCCTGCGCAGTTCGTTCCCAACTTCGTTGTCGAGGCGACTCTGATTCCCACCGCGGTGCCGACTGGACCGTTGCGCGCTCCGCGCAGCAATTCGCTGGCCTGGGTGATTCACTCGTTTATCGATGAGCTGGCATACGCCGCGGGTAAGGACCCGGTTCAGTTCAGGCTGGACCTGCTCGGAGAGGCGCGTCTAGTCGGCACGGGCATGGGCGCGTACGACGCAGGTCGCATGCGCGGCTGTCTGGAACTGGTTGCGGAGAAGAGCGGATGGGGGAAGCGAAAGCTGCCGAAGGGTACGGGCCTGGGCGTGGGCTTCCACTACAGCCATTCGGGCTACTTTGCAGAGGTGGCGGAGGTGAGCGTCGATGCGGCCAATCGCGTGAAGGTGAACAAGGTGTGGGCCGTTGGCGATGTGGGGAGCCAAATCATCCACCCGAGCAGCGCGATCAACCAGGTACAGGGGGCGGTGATCGACGGACTGAGCGAGATGATGGCTCAGGAGATCACGATCGATAAGGGCCGCACCGTGCAGAGCAACTATCATCAGCATCAGATGGTCCGCATGAAGCAGGCGCCGCCGGAGATCGAAGTCCACTTCATCAAGAGCAATCATTCGCCCACGGGACTGGGCGAGCCGCCATTGCCACCCCTGCTGCCGGCCGTGGCGAACGCGATCTTCGCCGCGTGCGGCAAGCGTGTGAGGACCTTGCCGATGGCCAAGGAAGGCTTCCGCTGGGCGTGAGGGACGCGTGCGTAATTCAATCAAAGAATTGATCGAGGCTATCGGATTTTTCTTCGTATTCCGCTATTGCTCTAAATGCCGATCCTCTGCGATCCTACCCATATGCTGGTGACTGCCACACGAGACGACGCGCAGCGGAAAATATCCCCGCGCGTTCTGCTTCGGCTCACCGCGACGGACGTCTGCTGCGGTCCTCCCGCTGTTCATTCGGCGTAGCGCCGGAACACTCTCCACTACTATCGCTGCCGTGCACTCAGAGCGTCGTTTCTGTGTGCTCATCCGGCAGTTGTTTCCAATCTATCGGTTTGGCGAAAAGGAGTCCTATGTCGGGAAACGATTCCGCAATTCCAGAGTGCGTGCTTTGGGAAGACACCGTTCGCGGCGGGGCCAGCTGGTCGCACGTTCTGAAGCGCGGCACCGCTCTTCGCATCACAGATACGGACGGCAGTGCCAATGTCGGCGCGCTCTTCTACAACTTCGAGTGCCCGGTGGAACGCTACAACATGCCGGACACGCTAAAGGCGCAGCACATCGGATTCCTCACCAAGGGCTTCGTGCTGTACTCCGACATGGGGCGGATTCTCTGCTCCTTGACCGAGGACACCTGCGGCTGGCACGACCCGATCGGTGGACATTCCAATGCCGCAATCGTGGATGCGAAGTACGGCGCCGCGCGCTACCAGGAGCATCGCAACGACTACCACCGGAATGCGCGGGACAACTTTCTGATCGAACTCGGGAAGTGGGGCCTGGGTGAGCGTGACCTGAACGCGAACGTGAACTTCTTCAGCAAGGTGACGGTGGGTGACGACGGCGGTATGACATTGCTGCCCGGCAACTCCCATGCGTGCGCCTATGTGGAACTGCGGGCGGAGATGAATGTTCTGGTGATTCTGGACACGTGCCAGCATGCGCTGGATCCGGGGACCGAATACAAGCCGGGCTCCGTCCATCTGTCGATTCGCAAGGTGCCGCCTCCGGGTGCGGATGATCCGTGTCGAATATCGCGTCCTGAAAACGGACGCGGCTTTATCAACAGCGAACGGTATTTCCTGTAGGAGCATCGCCATGCACACGACGACACTGTTGGAAAGTTCGCTCTCCCCTTCCGACGCGATCTATGACGCGGTTCTGGATGCAGGCGAGCCTTGGATACATGAGATCCGCGCCGGGCAGGTCTTTCGCATTGAGGACCTCGGCGGCAATCAGGCAGTGGACACGCTGTTCTACAACGCTCACGACTATGCCGAGCGTTACAGCGCGACGGACACCGTGCTGGGACAGCGGAACATCTATCTGACGACCGGCACGAGGCTGATGTCGAACCGGTTCAATCCGATGCTGACGATCGTCGCCGATACGTGCGGGCGGCACGACACCCTGGGGGGCGCGTGCGCCAACGAAAGCAACATGGTTCGCTATGCGATTGAGAAACGCTACATGCACGCCTGCCGGAACAGTTTTCTGAAGGCAATTGCGCACTGGGGCAGAGGCCTGGAGAAGCGGGATATTCCGAACAACATCAACTTCTTTATGAACGTGCCGGTGACTCCCGAGGGGCGGTTGTCCTTTGAAGACGGAATCTCCGAGCCGGGCAAGTATGTGGAGATGCGGGCCGAGATGGATGTGCTGGCGCTGATCAGCAACTGCCCGCAACTGAATAATCCCTGCAATGCGTACAACCCGACGCCGGTACGGCTTCTGATCTGGAACGCGGCGGCTTAACGAGCGATGTTCAGCAAGATTCTCATTGCCAACCGCGGGGTGATCGCCTGCCGGATCATCCGGACCTTGAACCGCATGGGTGTCGGTTCGGTTGCGGTCTATTCCGAAGCTGACGCCCATTCGATGCACGTGGCGCAGGCGAGCGAGGCGGTGTGCATCGGCCCGGCCCCGGCTGGGCAGAGCTATTTGTCGTTCGAGAATGTTATCTGGGCAGCGCGCCAAACGGGCGCCGAAGCGATTCATCCCGGCTATGGATTCCTGAGCGAGAATGCGGACTTTGCACAGCGATGCATGAATGAAGGCATCGTCTTCATCGGGCCCACTCCGCAGCAGATGCGTGATTTCGGACTGAAGCACACGGCCCGTGCGATTGCTGCAGAGACCGGGCTGCCCATGCTGCCTGGGAGCGGCCTTCTGCTGGATGCTGCAATGGCTGCAAGCGAGGCGGATCGAGTGGGCTATCCGGTGATGCTGAAGAGCACCGCCGGCGGCGGCGGGATTGGGATGCGGCTCTGTCGCGATCAGGCGGAACTGACCGGTGCGTTCGATGCGGTGCAGAGACTAGGCCGCACCAACTTCTCGGACGGCGGCATCTTCCTCGAGAAGTATGTGGAATGTGCGCGGCACATCGAGGTGCAGATCTTCGGCGACGGGCGCGGCGGTGTGATCGATCTGGGAGAGCGCGATTGCTCGGTGCAGCGGCGGAACCAGAAGGTGATTGAAGAGACTCCGGCGCCGAACCTGCCGGATGCGGTGCGTAGCCAGATGCAGGAGATGGCGGTGCGGCTTGGCCGGGCCGTTAATTATCAGTCGGCGGGCACTGTGGAGTATGTGTACGATGCCGAGCGCGAGGCGTTCTACTTCCTGGAAGTGAATACCCGGCTTCAGGTGGAGCACGGCGTCACTGAGGAGACGCATGGAGTGGACCTTGTGGAGTGGATGGTGCGGTCCGCCGCGGGTGAAATGCCCGCGCTCAGCAAGCCGGTGGCAGAGGGCGCTTCCATCCAGGTTCGCGTGTATGCAGAGGATCCCGGAAAAGATTTCCAGCCGTGCTCCGGGTTGTTGACTCAGGTTCGCTTCCCGGGGTCTATCCGCTGCGAAACGTGGGTGGAGCAGGGGACGGAAGTCACGCCCTACTACGATCCGCTGCTCGCCAAGGTGATCGCCAAGGGCGGTACGCGCGCGGAGGCTCTGGGCAATCTGCGGGGCGCTTTGGATGAGAGCCGCATCTTCGGCATCGAATGCAACCTCGGGTATCTTCGCCAGGTGTTGCAGGACGAGGGCTTCGCCGCCGGGGGCGTAACTACCCGCTATCTGGACGCGGTTGCTTACAAGGCGGCTACTCTCGAAGTTCTGGATTCCGGCACCATGACCACGGTGCAGGACTTCCCTGGGCGCCTGGGCTACTGGCACGTCGGGTTGCCTCCTTCGGGCCCCATGGACTCGCTGGCCTTCCGGCTGGGCAATCGGCTCCTTGGCAATTTGGAGAGCGCCGCGGGCTTGGAATGCACGATGGCTGGGCCGACCCTGCGGTTCTCCTCTTCGACGACGATTGCACTGACCGGCGCGGACATGGACGCCAATATCAACGGCGAAGCGGTTCCGCTTTGGAAAGCTATCTCCGTTGCCGCGGGGAGCACACTGCAACTCGGATCGGCGGCCGGTGCGGGGACGCGCTGTTATCTGTTGGTAGCCGGGGGATTCAACGTGCCGGACTATCTCGCCAGCAAGAGCACGTTCACGCTGGGGCGCTTGGGTGGGCACGGTGGGCGGGCTCTGCGCACGGGCGATGTCCTGCACCTGAATCCGGCCGGTAACGGCACAGCGATTCAGGAGATCGACGCAGCCTGCATTCCGCAGTACGACCCCGAATGGCGCATCGGAGTGATGTACGGTCCGCATGGCGCGCCGGACTACTTCACCGACGGCGACATCGAGACATTCTTCGCCACGACATGGCGGGTACACTACAACTCGAGCAGGACGGGTGTGCGGCTGATCGGTCCGAAGCCGGAGTGGGCGCGGCGCGATGGCGGCGAGGCTGGGCTGCACCCGTCCAATATCCACGACAACGCGTATGCGATTGGCACCATCGACTTCACTGGCGACATGCCTGTGATTCTCGGGCCGGACGGCCCCAGCCTGGGCGGATTCGTCTGCCCGGCTACGATTGTCGATGCGGAACTCTGGAAAATGGGCCAACTCAAGGCCGGCGACGGGGTTCGTTTCGTCCGAGTATCGGCGGACGAAGCGGCGGCAATGGCAGGTCAGGTAGAGCGCTGCGTTGCCACGTTGAGTACGCCGTTACCGCAACTCGCAAACGGAGCGGCTGTCAGCGAGCCTGCCGTAGTCTCAGTCAAGCCCGCTAGCGGTGAGGTCCCCGCGATGGTCTGCCGGCAGTCCGGCGACAGATACCTGCTCATCGAATACGGCGATCCGCTGCTCGATCTGAAGCTGCGCTTCCGCGTGCATGAACTAATGCAGTGGTTCGAGCGGACCCGGCCGCCGGGCATCATCGATCTCACGCCGGGGATACGCAGTCTGCAGGTGCATTACGACACCGCGCTGCTACGGCGCGAGGATCTCCTGGCGATGATCGATGAGGCCGATGCGTCGCTGCCAGGATTGGACGGTTTGGAAGTGCCGACGCGCATCGTGCATCTTCCGCTCTCCTGGGATGATCCGGCGACGCGTTTGGCTATCGACAAGTACATGCAGTCGGTGAGGCCGGACGCTCCCTGGTGTCCGAGCAACATTGAGTTCATTCGGCGGATCAATGGACTGGACTCCATCGAGGATGTGAAGAAGATCGTCTTCGACGCGAGTTACCTGGTGATGGGGCTGGGCGATGTTTACCTGGGTGCGCCCGTGGCCACGCCTGTCGATCCGCGGCACCGGCTGGTGACGACGAAGTACAATCCGGCGCGTACCTGGACACCGGAAAACGCGGTCGGCATCGGCGGCGCGTATATGTGCGTTTACGGTATGGAAGGGCCGGGCGGATATCAGTTCGTCGGCCGGACGGTGCAGATGTGGAACACCCATCGGACCACGCCGGATTTCGAGGCTGGCAGCCCGTGGCTGCTGCGCTTCTTCGATCAGGTTCGTTTCTATCCCGTGAGTGCTGCGGAACTGCTCGAAATGCGCGACGCCTTCCCTCAAGGGAAGTTGAAGCTCGACATCACAGAGGAGACGTTCCGGCTCCACGACTACAACCTGTTCCTCGATTCCATTCGTGACGATGCCGCGGCGTTCAAGCAGCGCCAGCAGGCAGCGTTCGAAGCGGAGCGCGAGCGGTGGGCCGCGGCCGGCCTGGCGGAGGTTTCGTCGATGGAGGCGCCTGCGCCAGAGCCTGCCGCGGAACTACTGATTCCGGACGGGTGCCGCGGCGTGAAATCGCCGATTACCGGGAGCGTTTGGACGGTGGGCGTTCAACCTGGCGATAGAGTGGAGGCCGGGCAGCGGCTCATGGTGATTGAAGCGATGAAGATGGAAGTGGCCGTCGCGGCGCCGCATGGCGGCACGGTGGTGGAGGTCCGCTGCCAGGCGGGGGCGCCGATCATGACGGGTCAGACGCTGGTGGTGGTGCGCGCGTGAAGGAGAGTTCGCAATGACGGTTTCGTTGGATCAGACGCCCCTGGATATTTCGTGGCTGCGAAGCGCCTACGCGGACGGCCTGGCCACGCCAACGGAAATCGTCGAGACGGTCTATGCGCGGATCGAGGCGCAGGGCGTGCTGCCGGTCTGGATTCATCTGGCGAGCAAGGCTGATTCCCTGGAACGTGCGCGCCTCCTGGAGGCCGATGCGGACGCGCGGCGTTTGCCGCTGT
>CAYVDY010000018.1:0-28163 GCA_964450255.1 uncultured Candidatus Solibacter sp.
CGTCCCAACTGGTGGATTCCTCTTCAGCGGGCGGTTCTTCCTCGACGGCGACGGCTTCGTCGGGCTGGGCCTCACGCTTCTTGTTGAGCAGCGCATGGACGGTGTTGCGCACCTCCTCCAGCGTGCTGCGCATGGGGGTGAAGGAGGGAGAGGAGTCGCCGAACTTCTCGTCGCCGATGGCGCTGAGGGATTCGAGGATCTCCAGGATGGCATCGAGATCGGCTTCGAGCTGGACGTACCAGTCCTTGGGGGTGCCGTTGAAGCCGACGTCCCAATCCTCGCCGGTGAGCTTGCCTTCGTTGATGGCGTTGGTGCGATTTTCGAGCTTAGTTTCGCTGTCGGCGTCAGCCTCGTAGCCGACAGCGCGGGACTCCTTGTACTTGTACCAGCTCAGCCCGTTCCTGGTGATGGGCGTGGATCGGAGCGTGGTGTCAAAGCGGCCGCCCAGCCAATCGAGAGGAACGGCGCGGAGTTCTGCGTCGCCGTCCTCGAGTTCGGGGTAGCACGTATCCCAAAAGGTCTCCAGAAGGCCCTGGATGAGGGTGAGTCCTTCGCGCAGGCCTGAGAAGCCTTCCTTCTTGAGGAGCGCCTCGGTCAGCCAGACGGCGAGTTGAAGATCCTTGCTCTTGGTGGCGATGGCCTCTCCGCAGAGCTTGATGACGATGGGCCACTCCGCCGTTTTGCGGGTGCGCGTCCATTCGCCCTGGGGTGCGTCGTCGTCTTCCCGGCGGGCCTCCTTAATCTTGTCGTAAATTGGGGCGTAGCGAAGATTCTCGCCGCCGGGGCTCGAATCGGAGACAGGATTCAGCAGATCGTCGCGAAGGGGCATGGTTGGGGCAGAAGGCTACTGGTCGACAGCGGGAGTGGTGGAGAACTCCAGCTTGCGGACCTCAAGAACCGGGAACTCCTCTCCATCGATCAATAGCATCTTTTGGCCGAGCGGGATGGCCATTCCGTCCGCATCGTCGGACCACTCGGTTTTGCGGCCGAGACGGATGTCGTCGTCGGAGTGGCTACTGGATAGCGGAGAGAGGACGGGCAGCAGAACCTCTCCGAGTTCCGTACCTTTGAAACCGGGGCCGGTGCGGAGGAATGCCTGGATCCACAGCAGATCACGAAGCCGCGTCGGCGGGCCCATCTCGAGCGACGCCAGATGCTGGAATGGCAGCCACAGGTACGCTCCGGCGGCGAAAACTTCCAGGCGCGCGCCAATGCGAGGGTCGGCATCTTCGATGGATTCAAACGGTTGCCCGTTGATCACGCCGGCCACGGTGGGCGGGTCGGAGTCCAGCGGCAGGGTGTTGTTGGTAAACATGCTGGCACGAAGGCGTTCAGCATGCAGGGCAGAACGATAAACGAGAGAGCCCATTCCGGCTTCTTTGCTGGTGTCGGCAAGGATGTCGAGTTGCTTCTCGGCGCGGTCGTATTCTCCGGCGAAACAGAGAAGTTCAAAGAGGAACGTGCGGCGCTTGGCATCGGCCGGATTGCTGCGGAGTTCGATGCCAAGCGCCTGAACCGCTTCGCCCAGCCTGCCCGCCTGAAAGAGGTCTTTGGCAGTCATGGAAGAATCTCAGCCTGTGTGAGCCTAGCCGCCCTTGTTGATCTTGGCGTCGTAGTGAGCCTTGATACCACCGGCCAGAGTACCGTCGCCCTTCTGCTCTTTGTACTCCATCTCCATCTTGGTGAAGTTGAAGGAAATCTGCTCGGTCGGAACCTCGTCGCCACCGCCGGCCCCGCCAGTCTGATAACTGGAGACGAGGATGTCAGTGAACTTAACGATGTAGAATTCCTGCTGTTCCTTGCCGGCCTTGCGGGCGGTAAGGATAGCAGATTTGATGTGCTGGCCAGTGGCGCAAGATAGGAAGAGCTTGGGCGTCGCCTTGCTCATCTTCATGGTGAAGTGAAAATCCTGGAACTGCACCTTTCCGGCGCCGCCGCCGCCACCGTAAGCAAAGCTTCCGGTTTGGGTCGCTCCGAACGAGTAAGACAATACGTCAATCTCGCCCTTGTGCTTGGAATCGGCACTTTCGCCAGGGATTCCGTCAATTTTCAGAAAAAAGTCTGAGGCCATTTGGCATTCCTCCTGATTCAGCTAGTTTGTGACATGCGGGCGGCCACCGGGGCCGCCCGCAAAAACGCTACCCGCGCGAAGAAGCAGGCAATTCGGCGACCAAACGGAGCGACACCGAAAGTTCATCCAACTGGAAGTGCGGCCGCAGGAAGGCGACAGCCCGGTAGCAGCCTGGCTTGCCGGGAACATCCAGGACCTCGATGCGGGCATCGCGCAGGGGCTTTTCCGCCTTCACGGAAGCCGATGCGGTGTCGTCCGGCGTGACGTAGTTGACGATCCACTGGTTGAGCCAGCGTTCGCACTCCGTTCGTGACGTGAAACTGCCTATCTTGTCTCGCATCATCACTTTGAGGTAGTGAGCGAAACGGGAAACGGCAAGAATGTAGGGTAGCTGCGTGGAGAGACGAGCGTTGGCGTTAGCCGCTTCGTTCTCGTACAGCTTGGCCTTCTGGCAGGACTGGACGCTGAAGTAGGCAGCGTAGTCGGTGCCCTTGCAGTGCACGAGCGGTGCGAAGCCAAGGTCCGCCAATTCCTTCTCGCGACGGTCCGTAATCGGCACCTCGGTGGGGCATTTCATGGCAACGTCCCCTTCGTCAGTGTAAAAGTTGTGTACAGGCAGTCCTTCGACTAGACCGCCACCTTCCACACCGCGGATGGCTGCGCACCAGCCATACTGCGCGTAGGCGTTGGTAAGGCGGGCGCCAAGGGTCCAGGCGGCGTTACCCCAAAGGTAGCGTTCGTGGCTGGATCCATCCACACCCTCTTCATAGGCGAAGGCCTCCACGGGCTTGGTTTCTTTGCCGTAGGGAAGGCGCATCAGGGTACGCGGGCAGGTGAGGGCTACGTAGCGGGAGTCTTCCGAAGCGCGGAAGGACTTCCACTTGGCGTATTCGGTGGTATCGAACACCTTGGCGAGATCGCGCGGGGCGTCGAGGCTGGTGTAGCTGTCGAGGTTGAACATCTCCGGCGAGGCAGCGGTGAGAAACGGCGCGTGGGCCGCGGCTGCGACGTTGGAGATTTTCTCAAGCAATTCGATATCTTCGGGGCTCTTGCCGAACTCATAGTCGCCCATGAGCGCGCCGAAGGGAGATCCGCCGAATATGCCAAATTCCTCCTCGTAGACCTTCTTGAACATAGCGCTCTGGTCGAATTCCGGGGCGCGCTGAAGGTCGCGGAGGAGATCCTTCTTGGAAGCGTTGATGATCTTGATCTTGAGCCCCACGCCGGTCTCGCTCTGATCAAGCATATACTTGAGACCACGCCAGGTGGACTCCAGTTTCTGGAGCGCCGGGTGGTGCATCACCTCATTGAGTTGGAGGGAGATGAGGTGATCGATCTGCGCGATGCGCGCATTGATCATTGCCTCGGCGTCCTTGGAGACGGTCATGCTGCCATCGAGAACCTGGGCAACAAACTCCTTCACCAGATCCTTACCGCGCTCGCGGGCGGCGGGATCGCGGGCGAGGCGGCCGTCTTCGACGATCTGGTCGAGGAGGCCCAGTCCTTCCAGAACCTGTTCCTGAGCGGCAGGCTGAGCGGCTTGCTTCTTGGATTCGCTCACTTGGATTCTCCTTCAGCGCCCTCACCGATCTCAGTCTTCAGCTTGCCGAGTTTCTCGGTGTTGCTGACGGCGTCGAGGAGGAGTTCTTCGAGTTTGTCGTTGCCCTGGAGCGAGCCGCGGAGATCAGAGAGCTTGGTGCGGAGATCGAGCATCTCGCGCAAGGGCTTGACCTGCTTGGCCACCTGTTCGGGTTCGAAGTCCTCGAGGCTCTTAAAGTGGAGGTCCACCTTGAGTTGGCCGGCCTCTGGGTCGTCGCTCAGTTTGTTCTCGACCGAAAAGGCGACGTGGGGTTTCATGCCCTCCAGGACGTTATCGAAGTTGTCAGGGGTCACCTCGACAAACTTCCGATCCTTGAGTTTCGGCAGCGGGCTTTCCGGTTGTCCGGTGAAATCACCGAAAACGCCCATGACGAAGGGGAGTTCCTTCACTTCGATTGCGTCGCCAACTTCCACGTCATAAGTAACGTGGACGCGCGGCGGACGAACACGATCCAGCTTGTGTTGAGTACTTTGTTTAGCCATTTCCCATCCCTTGTCTACAGGTCAGTCCTTGAATAAGGTCGTGCGGGCTCAGACTGCGGCGTGGGGAGGACGCGTAGAATCCAGCACGTCGAGCGCGGAGACGAGACGGGCGCATGGCCCACCCATCCGGCGTCGACTCTGCGAGATTCACCCGGGTTTCTTCAAGACACATCAAACCACTGCCCTCCGAGCGTACCCCCCCTGCGGCGAAAGGCACGGCAAGTCTGTGTGTGAGTATAGCCTCCGGTCCTGCTGGAATCAAGCACGTTTCACGACCGAGATTTCGATTGCCGCTAATCAGGTCTTATGGTATAGCTTTTCATGGAGGTAGCCTGAATGGGTCCTGCCTGCATCGTGGTGCGTGAGGATCTACCGGATCTGGTGCCACTGCTCCAGCGGGAAGGCTACCAGGTAATCGCCCCCACACTCCGGCAGGGCGCCATCGCGTACGGCGCGATCGACTCATTCGAGGAGTTGCCAACCGGCTTCACCATGGATCAGGACGCTGGCATCGCGCGCCTCGCAAGAAGGCCGGACGGCATGGTCTTCGGTCACTCCGTGGGCGCGCAAAGCTGGAAGCGATGGCTGCGCCCTCCCGTGGAGACGCTCTTCACGGTTTCCCGCGAGAACGGCAGGACGGAGATCCGGGCTAAGACAGCGGCGCCGCAAAAACTGGCGTTGTTTGGTGTGCGCCCATGTGATCTGCACGCAATGGCCGCGCTGGATCGCGTCTTCCTGGAAGCCGCTATACCCGACGCCACTTACGCCGCCGCACGCGCTAGCACCATCGTGATTGCCGTCAACTGCGGAACACCGGCCGACACCTGCTTCTGCACGTCGATGGAAACCGGGCCCGGCGTACCGCGCCAGACGAGTCTAAAGTTCGACCTGCTGTTGACGGAGTTGACGGATGGGGAACACCGGTTTCTGGCGCAGGCGGGGAGCGAACGCGGGCAGGAATTGCTGGCCGCTCTGAAGACGGCCCCGGCCACAGAGGAAGACGAAGCGGCCGCGCGAGTAGTCATCCGTACAGCCCAGAAGAGCATGTTGCGGCGCGTCGAGGCGCGGACGGCGCAGTTAGTGCTGCTGGGCGACGCCGTGGACAGCCATCGCTGGCAGGCGATTGGGGCCCGATGCCTGGCATGCACGAACTGCACGATGGTCTGCCCCACCTGCTTCTGTACCAGCGTGGAAGACGGGGCCAGCGTCGATCAGGCCACGGCCTGGCGCAAGCGGTTATGGGACTCGTGCTTTACCCAGAGCTTCTCCTACATCCACGGAGGCAGCGTGCGGGCGACAATCCCCGCGCGCTACCGCCAGTGGATGACGCACAAACTCGCCTCGTATCGCGAGCAGTTCAACGTTCACGGCTGTACCGGCTGCGGCCGCTGCATCGCATGGTGCCCCGTGGGGATCGACATTACCGAAGAGGCGCGGGTCCTGATCGCGGAATCTGCCCGCGCGGAGGAAGCGAGATGATCACTGAATCACTGGAGATCGTACTGAAGGCGCATCCCTTTCTCAGCGGGCTGGCCGATCATCACCTGCACGCGCTGGTGTCGTGCGCGAAAAATGTGCGCTTCGCCGATGACGACTTTCTCTGCCGCGAGGGTGAGCAGGCCGATCAGTTCTATCTGATCAGGGAGGGCGAGGTCGCACTCGAGATCCGGCTGCCGGAAAGGGGTGGAATCCGGGCCGACACTCTGGGAACGGATGACATCCTGGGGTGGTCCTGGATCATCGCGCCATACGTCTGGCACTATGATGCGCGCGCCGTGGGCGTCGTGCGGGCCCTGGTGCTGGATGCCAAGTGCCTCCGGAGGAAGAGTGAGGAGGACCACGACCTTGGATACGAGTTGCTGAAGCGCTTTGCGCCTCTCATCGAGCAGCGGCTCACCGCAACGCGCCTGCAACTGCTGGACATCTACGGAAGAAGCCCCTCATGACCGCCCCGGATTCCTTCCTACCTGTGCCGGCTCTCATTCGCACGATCACGCGGGAGACGGAGGACACGTTCACGCTGGAGGTCCAACCGGAACGGCAAAGCGCTTTCGATGCGTTCGAGCCCGGACAGTTCAGCATGATCTACGTCTTTGGCGTCGCCGAACTGCCGATTTCCATCAGCGGCGACCCGGCAAAGACCAACACTCTTACATACACAGTTCGCGGTGTCGGCAAAGCCACCAACGCGCTGGTCAACTCCAGCCGTGACGACTGGATCGGCGTTAGAGGCCCCTTTGGACGGGGCTGGCCGATGAAGGAGGCGCAGGGCAAAGACATGGTCATCGTCGCCGGCGGAATCGGGCTGGCGCCGCTCCGGCCGGCGATTTACCACATGCTGGCGCACCGCGAGCAATATGGCCGCATCACGCTGCTGTATGGCGCCCGCAGCCCTCGCGATCTGCTCTTCCGCAAGGAACTGCAGAGCTGGCGCAAGTCGCCGCAAACCCAGTTCCTGACCACCGTCGACTACGGAGGAGTGAGTTACCGGGGCCATGTGGGCGTCGTCACCACTCTCTTCCGCCGGCTTCGCCTCGATCCTGCAAAGACAATCGCCTTCGCCTGCGGTCCGGAGATTATGCTCCGCTACGTCACGATGGACCTGGAAGCCCGCGGCTTATCGCAGGACGATATCTACATCTCCATGGAGCGGAACATGAAGTGCGGGACCGGTCTCTGCGGCCACTGTCAATTCGGCTCCGCATTCGTGTGCAAGGATGGGCCGGTTTTCCCGTTCCGGGCCGTGGCCAAGTGGATCCACAAGTATGAAGTCTAATGGCAGACCGAAAGTCGCGGTTTTCAAGATGGCGTCGTGCGACGGATGCCAGTTGAGTCTGCTGGACGCGGAGGACGACGTGCTGGCGGTGGCCGGCGCGGTGGAGATCGCCTACTTTCCGGAAGCCACCAGCACGATGCTGCGAGGCCCCTATGACCTCGGCCTGGTGGAGGGCAGCATCACGACGCACCATGATGCCGAGCGCATCCACCAAATCCGCAAACAGTGCCGGACTCTGATCACGATCGGAGCCTGCGCAACCTCGGGCGGAATCCAGGCGCTCCGCAACTGGGCGGACTCCGGCGAGATGGTGGCGCATGTGTACGCCTCACCGGCTCACATCAGCACACTGAAGATGTCGACTCCGGTGGCCGAGCATGTTCCGGTCGATTTCGAACTGCGCGGCTGCCCGATCAACAAAGAGCAGTTATTGGAGTGCATTTCCGCGTTCGTGGCGGGCCGCAAGCCCAACATCCCCACCTATAGCGTTTGCATGGAGTGCAAGCGGCGCGACACGGTATGCGTGATGGTGGCGCGCGGCATTGCGTGCCTGGGTCCGGTGACGTGCGCCGGGTGCGGCGCCATCTGCCCCGCGATGGGCCGCGGGTGCTACGGCTGCTTCGGCCCGATGGAGACGCCAAACACTGCGTCGCTCACCGCCCAGCTCAAGCTCCTTGGACAGAGCAAAGAGGAGATCGTCCACGCTTACCGCAGCTACAACGCGTGGTCGTGGCAGTTCCGCAAGGCAGGGGAGGAGGCCGAGCACGAATGAGCAAGGGGCGAACCATCAAGGTGGACATGCTGGCCCGGGTGGAAGGCGAAGGCGCGATGTTCGTCCGGTTCAGCGGCAGCAAGGTGGCCGAAGTGAAGCTCAAGATCTTCGAGCCGCCCCGGTTGTTCGAGGCGTTTCTGCGGGGCCGGCATTTCCGCGAGGTGCCGGACATCGTGGCCCGGATCTGCGGGATCTGCCCGGTGGCATACCAGATGAGCGCGGTGCACGCAATTGAGAAGATACTCGGCGTGAGCGTACATCCCGCCGCCAGAGCTCTGCGCCGGCTGCTCTATTGCGGGGAGTGGATTGAAAGCCACGCGCTGCATGTCTACTTGCTGCATGCGCCGGATTTTCTTGGCTACCCGGATGCCCTGACGATGGCACGCCACCACGGGCCGGCAGTGAAAGCAGGGCTCGCCCTGAAGAAGACCGGCAATCAGTTGGTCATCGCGCTTGGCGGACGGGAGATCCACCCGGTAGGCGTGCGGGTGGGCGGATTCTATCGAATGCCTCCGAAGAGGGAACTCGCTGAGCTCCTGCCCAGCCTGCGGGAGGCACGTGAATTGGCGATCGGCATGGTGAAGCTGGTCCGAACGCTGGAGTTCCCGGCGTTTGAGCGCGACTACGAGTTCGTCGCGCTGAGAAACCCGGACGAGTATCCGATGAACGAAGGGCGCATCGTGTCCAGCCACGGGATCGACATCGCCGTGGATCAGTTCGACGAGCAGTTCGTCGAGAAGCATATGGGCCACTCCAATGCACTGCACGGCCAGATTCGCGGGCGCGGCTCGTACCTGGTGGGGCCCTTGGCCCGGTTCAATTTGAACTTCGGCCTGCTTCCATACGACGTGCAGAAACTGGCCTGCGAGAGCGGCATGGAGCCGCCGTGCCGGAACCCGTTCAAGAGCATTATCGTTCGCGCGATCGAGACGCTAGTGGCAGTGGAGGAGGCGATTCGAATCGTTGAGCAGTACGAGCCGCCAGTGGAGGATCCGATGCGCCTGGGCATTCAGGAGCCGGTCCCTCGTGCGGGGATCGGCCACGCATGCACGGAAGCGCCGCGCGGGATTCTGTACCACAGTTACGAACTGGATGCGAACGGTCTGGTGGTTTCAGCGCGGATCATCCCGCCAACCGCGCAGAATCAGAAGATCATCGAAGAGGATCTTTGTGGCGTCGCGGAGCAATCCGTCAACATGAGCGAGGAGCGCCTGAGGCTTGTTTGTGAGCAGTCGATTCGCAACTACGATCCCTGCATCTCCTGTGCCACCCACTTCCTGAAGCTGGATATAGACCGGACGTGATCGCGGCGATGGGGCCGCGCAGACCGTTGGTAATTCTCCATTTGAGTTGATATCGTAAGGTCCACTCGAATGACGACTTCCAGACTCCTGTTCATCCTGTGCACGGCGGCCCTCGTGAATGGGCAACAGGCCCGTACGGAGTTGACCGTTCAGATCGACACACCAATGGTCCCTCCCGCCTGGGCATTGCTCGAACGCGACCTACTGAAGTACAACTCTCTCGCTGTGGAGGAGTTCGCCCGGAAGTTCATCGATGAGCGCGGTTACCTTCTCCACACTCCACGCTGGGGCACCCTGGACGGACCCGACGACGCCATCGAAACCTATTGGAACTGGACGTTGCTGCATGCCCTGGGCGGCTCCGACAGCGTCCTGGAGCTCTTCAAGAAAGGCCAGGAGGGCCATTGGAGGCAGTACAACGAGATTCGGACCAAGCTCACTACCCTCGCTGCGAATGGGTCCTATTCCAAGGAGTTCATCACTCAGTCGGATTGGTTCCACACCGGCGAGGGGATGCGGGCGTTTCTGCTGCAAGGCCTTTCGGAACCCAACAACAAGCTGTACCGGGAACGCATCAAGCGCTTTGCCGCCATGTATACCGGCGACGACCCCGAGGCTCTCAACTACGACAAAGAGAAGAGAATTCTGAAGAGCCTCTGGACCGGCAGCAAAGGTCCGATGCTGCGCAAAGCAACCACCTACGATTGGGTGGGTGACCCGGTGCCAGGCACATTTCACCTCCTGCATAACCCTGCCGGGCGCGGCAAGATGCTCGACCTGGAATCGCACTATAAGAAGATGCTGGCTCACTGCGACGAGTACCTCGACAGCACGGGCGACAGTTCCCTCAACCTCGCCTCCACAATCCTGGGATTGAATGCCTATGCCCTGACCGGCGAGGAGAAGTATCGCCAGTGGGTGCTCGATTACATGGGCGCCTGGAAACAGCGTGCGGTGGAAGCCGGCGGCAATATTCCGAGCAACATCGGGCTCGACGGCAAGCTCGGCGGTGAACACAAAGGCCAGTGGTGGAAGGGAACCTACGGCTGGAACTTCACCATCTTCGATGGAGAACTGGAGCAGGTCGCTCACCGCAACTACTTCACCGACGGCTCGTGGCCAGGCTTCGGCAACGCATTGCTCCTGAGCGGCGACCAGAGCTACGTCGACACTCTGCGCAGGCAGATGGACAACATTTACGCACAGAAGAAGTTGGAGAAGGGCCAGACGCTGCTGCCGCAGATGTACGGCGATCCGCGCGGCTATAAATACGACGGGCCTCCGCAGTGGTATCACTACACGAACAAGCTGCATACGGACCGTTTGGCTGAGATCTACTTCTGGTCGATGGATCGCAAGGATCTGGAGCGCGTGCCCGTGGCGTCGTCATATGAGGTCCGGATCGGCCGCGGCGGGTACTCCGAGGCCGATCGCACCGCTCCCTGGCTGGGCTTCCTGGAAGGAAGGATCCCCGACTTTCCGGAAAAAGCGCTGCAGAGCGATCTCGGCCGCGTTCGCCAGCGCGTCGAGATGATTCGCAACGACAATACGACCGCCGATTCGCGGCTTGCCGATTATCTCCTGGACCTGAATCCGGCCACCACCAACGCACTCACCAATCTGACCATGGGCGGCTATTTCTCCAACGGCCGGATCTGGGTGCTCCACAGCCGCTTCCGGTATTTCGACCCGGTTCGCCGGCGTGCGGGCCTGCCCGAGGACGTCGGCGCGCTGGTGGAGAAACTGGGTGCCGATTCAGCCACGTTGACCTTGGTCAACACGAGTCCGATCGAGCCTCGCGAAGTGGTCGTGCAAGCCGGAGGCTACGGCGAACACCGCTTTGAAGCAGTCACAGTGGCCGGCAAGAGAACCCAGTATCATGGCCCGGTGATCACCGTTCGCCTCGAGCCCGGCGCTGGGGCTCGCCTGGAGTTTCAGATGACACGCTACGCCAACAAGCCCACGTTTGCCTTCCCGTGGGATCGTGGCTGGTATCCGGCGCGGTAGTAGTCAGGCTTCCTTCAGCCCGGCGGCCCGGATGTTGGCACGCAAGTGCTCCAGTGCCTGGCGATAGTCTTTGGTCCCCACGTACTCGACGATCAGGGGGACACCGGGCGCCCGTTTAGCGGCCAACGTGACGAACTTGCGATAGTCCAGGTCGCCCTTCCCCGCCGCTACTCCGGCCGTGACGTGGTACTTGCGATCCTTGGCGTGGATGCCGCCGATCCATGGCTGTAGCTGGGCGAACATCTCGTCCAGGTCATTCACTTCCAGCAGGTTCGCAGGATCGAGTTGTGCGCGCACGCGTTTCGACCCGACTTCCTCCAGAAACAGGCGGGTGCGCTTGGCGCTCGCCAGCACACTGCGGTAGATGGGCTCCAGCAGCACGGTGGCATCGTTGGCTTCAGCAGCGGCAGCCAGTTCCTTCACGGTGGCCACTGCCGTGTGCCACACGTCGTCCCGCCAGTCGTAAGGTACTCCAGTAGCCGGCCCGGGTGGATGCCAATGGCCCATCTCGCTGAGAAACGTGCGGACCCCCATTTGGCGCCCCAACTTCATAACGGCATCGAAGTGGGTCAGATTGGCTTTGCGCTCAGCGGCATCTCCATGGACCAGCGTCAGGTACACGCCCAGCGAATGGATCGATATGCCAGAGGAGCGGTACGTATCGGCGATTTCCCTGGCCTTCTCGGGCGTCAATCCGGAGATGTCGCTGCGCTGCCCATAGCGCCAGTAGTTGCTGTCCTTTTGCGTGAAAAAGAGCTGGATCAACTTCACCCGCTGGCTCTTCAACTCTTCCGCCAGGCTGCGGTTCGTATGGTCGCGGAAGTCATTGGTCGAGAGACCGATGGGAATCCGGCCGGCGGCGGCGCTGGCGGCGAGCGGCGCTGCCATCAGTGTTTGCAGTGTCCGGCGCCGTGTCATGGTGATGCTCATGCTATACCTTCAGTTTCCAGGGCGCGCGGTACGGCCTCGTCACCAGCGCCTGTGCGGCCGCGTCGCCCGGCACGCGGTTGTTCTTCCCATCCCACTTGATGCTTCTGCCTGTCTCCCAGGAGATGTTCATCAGGTGGCCGACTGCGCTCGCGTAGTGGATGGTCTCGGGGTTGGCATCGGGCTGCTTCCGCTGGCGCAGGTTGTTTAGGAACACCTCAAAGTGATAGAGGTGGTCATCCTTGGCGGGCACCATCTCCTCGACTCCAATCAGCTGGCCCGCGGCCGAGATGCGAGTCCCCTTGGGCGGTTCGTTCAGGATGGAGTACCCAGCGCGGTCGAGCACCATGGAAGCCTGCGTCCCGATGAAGCACTTGCTGTGTGATCGCGTCTCGCGACGGCCGCCGGTGCGCATAGTGTAGTCCAGCGTGAACCCGCGCTTCGCCACCGGCCCGGAGCCAAACTGCATGCTGGAGTGAAACGTATTCGGATAATCGTGGTTCGTCTGATAGGCGTAGTTGCCGCCGGTGGCGAACACGGTCTGAGGCGACTCCACACCCATGGCCCAAAGCACGATATCGAAATGGTGGACGCCCCATGCCACCTGGTGGCCGGCTCCGGCAGTTTTGAACCAGTCGTACCCGTAGTTGAAATACATGTTGGGGTTGTAGGGCCGGAACGGCGACGGCCCCACGTAGAGATCCCAGTCCAGTTCGGGAGGCGGCGGCGTATCGGCGGGCGATCCGGGACCGGGCCAGTAGTTCTCGTAGTCCCAAACCCGCACTTCGGAGATCTCACCCAACTTGCCGGCACGGATGAGTTCCACGGCTCGCTGGTAGTGTTCCTGACTACGCTGCTGCGTCCCCACCTGCACGATGCGGCCATGCTTGCGCCATGCCTCGATGACAAACGGGCCTTCGCCGATGGAGTTTCCGAGCGGCTTCTCCAAATAGACGTCCTTGCCGGCACGGCAGGCGTCGATGGTCTGCAGCGCATGCCAGTGCTGGTTGGTGGCGATCACCACAGCGTCCACGTCTTTGGAATCGAGCAGTTTGCGGTAGTCGTGATGCGCGGCCACACGCTCTCCACCGGCCAGCGCGCGGCCCTGCTCCAGATACTTTGAGTTCACGTCGCAGACGGCCGTGAAGCGGACTCCCGGATACTTCAGGAATCCGGGGATGTGCACGCCGCGCCCGCGGGCGCCGCATCCGATCAGCCCTAGATTGATGGTGTCACTGGGCGCCGCCGCGGCGACGCCCGAGTGCAGGAAATCACGTCGTGTCATGGTTCACCCATCCCCCGATCCGGGATCCTCTTACAGCTTCATCTCCCATCCCTTGCGAGCAAATGGTTTGAGGAGCTTGTTCGCTTCGTCGCTATTGGTGAAGCGCATCTTCTTTGCGTCCCACATCAGCTTGCCCGGAACGTGCAGTGCCACTCCGCCGAGCGCCAGCCACTCGATGTACTTCGTTGCAACCGAAAACTCCGAAACGCCCGGCGCACCGCCCTTGCAGGCGCGAATCCAGTCCTGCTGATGGTTGATCCCGCGCTGAAGCACCTGTGGCGGCAGTTTGTACTCGGCCCACTTGGACGCCGGAAGGAGCCAGACTCCCTCGCCGCGCGAGGTAGTGGCCATGTGCCCCTTGGAACCGACGAACACCGCACCATTGCCTGGTGCGCGCAGCGCGGGATTGCCGGAGGCACCGGGACGGCCCGCTCCGCCAGGACCGCCGGGCCCACCGGGCCGGCCGCCAGGACCGCCGGGCGGGAAACCGCCAGTCAGCCGCGCCTGCGCCGGCTTGCCATCGATCGTTAGTTGGTTTCCAACCAGCATTGTGCCGTCACCGCTGCCTATGAAGGGTCTGCCTTTCTCGGCCAGATTGTTCATCGGTGGGAATAGCCGTGCGTTCTCCTCCATCCCGGGCGGATTCTGAAAATCGCCGCGCATGTTCTGATACGTGTGAACGGTCACGGGTGGCATGTTGTCCCGCGCCGGAAACTCAAATACAACGTGCGCCCGGAGCGGCCAGACCCACTGGTTCTTCCCTTCCACGGAGACGCATTCCACGCTGATGGGAGAGACCTTGCCCAATTGCAGCGCCAGGTGCGCCGGACCGAGGTTGTGAACCAGCCAATCGCCCAATGAACCGCCTGTTGAGAAATCAAGGAAAGCGCGCCATTGGTTCGTCATCAGCGGGTTGAATGCCCGGGGCGCCGCCGGACCCAGCCAGAGGTCCCAGTCCAGTGTGCCCGGCACGGCCTGTGCTTCCAGTCCGGTCTCGGGAATATTCGGCTGACCTCCATAGATCCCGCCCGTCCAGGCGTGCACCTCGCGCACTTCACCGATGTCGCCCGACCAGAGGATCTCGCACGCAGTCTTGGTGCCCTCATGATTGAATCCCTGGTTGCCCATCTGCGTCGCAACCTTGTACTTTGCCGCCGCATCGGCGAGCAGGCGCGATTCCCAAGCGGTGCGGGTCAGCGGCTTTTCGCAGTAGGTATGTTTTCCATGCTGCATGCAGAGCAGAGCGATGGGGGCGTGTGTGTGATCCGGAGTGGCGATCATCACGGCGTCGATGTTCTTGCCCTCCTTCTCGAGCATCTGCCGGTAGTCTTTGTATTTATTCGCTTTTGGGTAAGCCTCGAATCCGCGCGCGGCTCTCACCTCGTCCACATCGCAGAGCGCGACGATATTCTCCGTCGGCGCGACTCCAAGCAGTATCTGTGGGCCGCGCGTCCCGACTCCAATGGCCGCAATGTTCAACTTCTCGTTGCAGGACTTGTAGCCCATGGCAGAGAGGGATGGAATGCTACCAAACCCTCCAGTTGGAACCACTCCCGCCAGCAGGGTTCCATAAAAGAAATGTCGTCTAGAAACACGATTCTCGTTCATTCGGCAACTCCCCAAGCTGTGATTCAAACGGCGCGCTTGGCGCGGGAGGCGCGACCTCCCTGCGGATACGCATCATGGATTCGCTTCCGCCCACCGTATTCTATGCGGCTGTAACGACGGAAGCAAATCTCCGGGCGACCTCCGCGCGACAACGTCCGCACGATCGGGTTCCGGCGTACTTCGACCATCAGAGTAGCCCTACCTGGTTTCGAGGTGCGCTACCATCGCTTCCATGCCAACCGGTAACCTCGCCCGCCGCGCATTCCTGCGCTCAGCGAGTGCAGCAACCGCTGCCTCCGTCCTCTCTGCATCCTCGATCTCGGCGAATGATCGCATCTCCACGGCCTTCATCGGCGTGGGCGTAATGGGCTCCGAGAATCTCGGTGTAGCCATGAAGCAACCCGGCGTCGCCGTTAGCGCGGTTTGTGACGTCTTTCAACCCAACCTTGAACGCGCCGGCGCACTCGCCCGTCGCGGAGGCCACCAGCCGAAAGAGGTTCGGGATTTCCGCCAGATTCTGTCCGATCCCTCGATCGACGCCGTTTGCATTTCCACTCCCGACCACTGGCACCCTTACATGACGGTGGAGGCATGCAAGGCGGGCAAGGACGTTTATGTCGAGAAACCCGCTTGCGTCGCCATCAGCGAAGGCACAGTGATGGTGGAAGCGGCCAGGAAGCATAACCGTGTTGTTCAGGCCGGCACCTGGCAGCGATCGGGCGCGCACTTTCAAAAAGCCTGCGAGTTGGTGCGTAGCGGAGAGTTGGGGAAAATCGCGTTCGTGCGCAGTTGGATCTACAACAATCAGGATCCGAAGGGAATCGGCAACCCGCCCGAGCAGACTCCGCCGCCCGGACTCGATTGGGACCTGTGGCTCGGCCCCGCCCCGGCCCGTCCATTCAACCCCAACCGCTTCGGCGTCTATCCGGACGCGTATTCGTATTTCCGATTCTTCTGGGACTACGCCGGCGGTCAACTGACTGACTCCGGTATTCACATGCTCGATATCGTGCAGATGGCGTTCGGCGATGCGATGCCGCACAGTGTGGTCGCGCTGGGCGGGAAATACTGGCTCCAGGACAACAGTGAAACCCCGGACACGATGCTGGCGACCTATGAGTATCCGGGCTTCATCAGCTCCTGGGAACATCGTTCCAATAACACCGAACTGAGCACCAGCCGCCTCATGGGCATCACATTCCATGGTTCACGCGGCACGCTGTATGTAGATCGTGCTCTGATCCGCGTGACTCCGGAGAAAGGCTCGGACCTCCGTCCTTTCGAGATGAAGCGAATCGAGGATCCGCATCCTCTCCATTGGATTAATTTCCTGGATTGCGTGCGGACCCGCAAGAAGCCCAACAGCGATATCGAGACCTGTGTCCGATCGTCGGTCACCTCCATTCTCGGCAATCTCGCCCTGCGGGCCAAGTCGCGGTTGGATTGGAACGACAATCTCAAGACCGTCGAGCAGGAAGCGTTGCGCCCTCTGCTCAAACGCGAGTACCGCAGCCCGTGGAAGCTGCAGGCATGATCCCGCGCCGCCGTTTTCTCGCAGTGTCCGCGGCCGCCGCGGCGTTGCCAGCCACAGCCAAAGCGGCATTTCGGGCAGAAGTCGGCATCAACATCTACAGCCTGCGCTACGAGGCGGAGAAAGACTTGCCGGCGACGCTCGCTCTGATCAGGAAACTCGGCTTTCGGAAGGTGGAGGCCGGGGATCTTTACGGCCGCACTCCGGCTGAGTTCCTCGTGCTTCTCAAAGCAGCCGGCCTGCAAGCCACCTCGATTGGAGCGGCATACGACGCGCTGGAGAAGAACCTGGACGGCGTCGCCGCTCACGCCAGGACACTGGGCGCCGAGTACATCGTGTGCTCCACCATCCCTCACAGCGCGAAGCATCTGGCCGCGAAGGACTGCCAGCCTGCGGCGGACAATCTAAACCGCTGGGGCGAACGTCTCGCTGCCTCAGGACTCCGCCTGTGTTATCACACCCATGGCACCGAGTTTGATCCGTCGCCCGACGGGACGCGTTTCGACACATTGGTGAAACTCACCAATCCGAAATTCGCCAACTTCGAGTTGGATATTTTCTGGATCGTCTATGGCCATCAGGATCCCGTACGGCTTCTCCGCCGCTATCCCGGCCGATTTCCGCTGATGCACATTAAAGACATTCGGAAAGGAACGGTGCTGGGCGGATCTCCGGCCGACGTACTCGAGGAAGAGAGCGTACCGCTCGGCACCGGCCTGGTGGATGTGCGTGCGGCTTTGCTGGCGGCGCAGGATTCCGGCGTGCGGCATTTTTATCTGGAGGAAGAGGCTGTCGACGCGGTCCCGCAGATCCGGCAGAGCCTTCGCTACCTCAGCGGCCTGCGCTAACCAGGCGGAGCGTGCGCTTGCCACGCGGCCACGGCAGCACCAGAACGCCCTCCGCGCTGGCCTTCCACTTCTTGCCGTTCAGTTGATACTCCGCGCCGGGCCGCGCATCCAGCACCCAGCACTCGGCATCCGCACGCGTGTCGAGTTCCACTCGGTCAAGACGAGCGGCATCACGCGCCATCACCGCTACGCTGCCTCCAATTCGCACCGCCACGGCACCGGTTTGCGATTCCAGCATTTCCACTTCTGGCTCGACCCGCTGATCATCCTTGAGCTTCGGCAGGAGAACGTTCAGAAAGCGGTGCGACTTGCCCGCCGCAATGGACTCCACCTCCACGCGCCATAGCCCCTTGGGCTTCGCACCTGTTCCGCCCTTGCCGGGGTCCGGCTCCAGATTGACACCCTGAAAGTCCGGACTCGCCTGAACAAATCCAGCAAAGTGCGGTCCGCCGATTTTCAGCGTCCGCGATTGTTCGGGAAGCAGAACCCGCTGTGTCAATGCCCCGCGCTCACCGCTCATCGTCACCAGGCGGTCGCTGGTTTCCAGAATGCCGTCGGTGGCGTCCGCGCCGATCAGTAGGCGTTCGCTGGCTGTGGAGGGCTTCGAGAGCGCATGCAGGAGGAACTTCGGTGTGTAGTCCGCATGGGTTGTCTCTACCCGGTCGAACACAACAAACGCTCGCTCCCGCCGAAGATACAGGAATTGTCGGGTCACCAGCGAGACCTTGGCTTCGGCGCCTGGTTCGGAGTAGCGAGTCGAATTGTAGGCCGCCGTGATATCGGCAGCAAGATAGTCGCCTCGTCCGGCGACGCTCTCAAAGGCGGTGATGCCGGCGCGTTCCAGGCGGCCGGACTTGAGCTGTCGCGTGAAGTGTTCGAGGCTCACGCAGTCGAAGCCCGTCGGACTGATCACGCGCTGGCCACCCGAGATCAGCAGGCTGTTCGACGCGACGGTTTGAATCGCGTAGCGCAGACGATAGGCGCCCGCGTAGTCCGACCCGCCATACACGCCTGTCAGCGGCGCCAGCAGGCCGCCCAACTGAATGCTGAAGTGCCCGGTGTCGTAGTGATCATGGTGCGCCAACAGATCACCCGCCTTAAACGACGCGAACAGTTCGTTCGGGTCGCCCCATGCGCCGCGCAGAAATGCGACACCCATCGACGCGCGCCCGAACAGCATCGATTGCGGCATGTTCGAGCGGAGCCACAATTCGGGCCGCGATGCATCGTAGCCGGTTGCCGGCCTTGCCGACGGCTCGTACGCCATTGCAGCGTACCAGTGAATCGGACGCTTGCCATACGGCGCAGGAGAGCGCGTTCGCAGAAAATCGGCGCCGGCCATCACGCCGGGGTCCCGCGAGAGCTTGGCAAAGTAGTCGGCGCTGGCCTCCCACATCCCGGTCTCGCCGAGCCTCAGCGATCCCTGCGAGTCACCATAGGGCTCGAATACGCCGTTCGGCCCGTATTGATAGAGCGTCCACAACCCGATCTTGCGCATGGCGGAGCGGATTGACACACCGCCGGCGGTCTCTGTGCCGGTCGCAGTCAGGTAGCAATCGGCGGCCAGCGCGTAGGGCAGCGCACGGTTGTAGATCCAGTAGCTCGGGCCCTCAGGCCAGCCTTCGGAGAAGTCCAACGCGCGCAGAGATTCGGCGTAGTGCCCGGTGGCGCGGCTCAACTGCATCTGCTGGCCAGGAAGCCCGGCGAGTGCCAATGCTGCGATCATCGCGCCGTTGGCGGCTTGATTGCGACCATGCCACATCGCCATTCCGGTGTCGTCCAGTTGCGCCAACTCCGTGTTCAAACGCTCGGCAATCCGTTGGGTAGCACGTTCGCGCAAGCCGCCGGACAACAGTGGATGATCGTAGAGCCAGTCCCACGCCAGCGCGAACGCCCAGACGTCGGAGTAGCTTCCGGAGCCGCTGTGCGAGATGTTCTGCTCCGCCAGCATCCGCGCGGCCGCTTGGGCAAATCGATCCTCACCGCTGACGATCCAGCAGGCCGTGACCATCGCTGGATTGCCAGTCGACTCGCACGCCTTGAGTGCGTGATCAAACGTGGAGCGGAAGAAACCGTCATTGCGGTAGAGCGCTCGAACTTCCTCGAACGATCGCCCGAGTCCGCGGTCCTGCGCCGACCGGAAGACAAGACGAGGATGGCTCGGCGAGACCGTGGGAGGCTCCACAGGAGGCGCTGTCTGCGCGGCCGCAAGCAGTGCCCCCATCCAGCCGAAAAGCAGAACGAGCCGGAATACGAACTGCATCGCAGGCTCCTAATAGGAAATCGAAACCGAACGGCAGCGGGTCAAACTGGGGGCGTCCGCGGCGAATACGGCTTCGCCCTCGATGAAGTCCGGGGTACGCAGGGTGCGACGGAGAGACCTCCCACCTGAAGCCGTCTCGTATATGTACTCAACGGTGACTGGCGCCGTCAGCGCTGACGGGTTCTGCACCCGGAACCGAAGCTTGTTCGTGCCTGAGAAGAGCGGCGGAATCGACATGATGCCGTTCTCGAAGTACAACTTGAGCGACAGCGCCGACAGCCCCGCTGGCTTCACTCGCACCACGCTCTGAGCGACTTTGACTCGAAGTTGAAACCGGTAGGTCCCGTGGATACTCACGTCCCGCCCGTTAAACCGCGGCCTTCCAAGCTCCGCCTGTTTGGTGCCAGTACCGGTCACCAGCGTTTGCCACTCCGACCACTGATCCGGCTCGGCTGCGTGGCGCGTCTTGGGTGCCAGCGTGCGTATCGCGACCTCGGTGCTATCCCCAGCCAACACGGCGGACAGCGAGCCATCCACCAACACATAGGGAGACCGCAGATCGAATATCGCCTCGCCCCCATCGGCGATTCGCGCCGGGCGCAGATGCGGCGCGGCGGTGGAGTGAACCAGGGTCGCCCCTACGGCCAAGCCATCGAGATAAGCGGCGTCGGCCAGCAACGGCTTGTAGTCGATGGTGCCATAGGCCTGCCCGATGGTCCGGCCGCCAGCAACCTCTGCCGGATAATCTTCGCTCACCGGCACGGGGGAGAGATGCGGCAGCGCCCGCTGATAGTTCGGATCGTACTTGGGCCAGTTGCCGCCGTGCGACTGATCCGTTACCCGGTAGAAGCGGCCGCTGGCCAGGAATGGCCACTCCCGCTTCGTCTTCGCGCCGGCGGGCACGTAGAACTTGCGGGCTGAGTTATCCCAGAATCTCTCGATCGTCATACCGCGCTTCAGTGTGAACGACATGTCGTGCAGCGCAGTACCCATCGTGTATGCGCCGTCACCGAAGACATGCTCCTTCGCCGCACCAGCCGCTCGCCAGGCAGCCTCGCTTTCGAAGTACGCCGGGTGGATGAGCAGCGCGCGATCCCACTCTATGCCGCCGATCTCGAAGTACGGCCGCGCCCGATTCCCGTATCCCCGGTTGATCTCGAACTTCCCGTTCAACTCCGCCCAATCGAGAATCCGTGCGTCCGGCGCGTCGCGCTCGATCAGGTAATACCCGTAGCGCGGGTCAAACGCCGCGTGGCGCCCGTCCAGGCGCATGCGGAACATGGTGTGATAACCGCCATCGTCATGCTGGACGCAAACGCGCTCGGCCGCGCGCGCATCGCGCTTGTATTCCTGCCACGCGGCCTCAGCGATGCGGCTGCTGGTGTCGCAGAAGCCCCAGCCATAGACGAAGAGCTGTTTGTGCCCATCAAGCACATAGCCCTCGTTGCCGTATGGGCCTTCGAACGCCTGGATCATCCCGCCGACCGCCATGCGCGAGAAGAGCCGCAGCCACTCGAAAAATGCCTTCGCCTGGGCCGTCTCGGTGGCCTTTTCGAGACCTGAGATGCGGATCACGTCGGAAGTCCACTCTGCCAGGCGGGTGGACCTCGGCCACGCGTCATTGCTCAACACCGCGCCGTCGACAGGCCGGGACTGCGCCCACGCGCTGTTCAGCAGAAACACCGCCAACAATAGTCGGGTCATCATTGTCCTTTCGGAACCTTCAGCTCCAGCGTGTGGACGTGTCCACGATGCAGTTGATATGCCTGATACAGCGGTTCGACTCCGTACCGCACATCCGGCGTGAAATGAAAGCTCCAGCTTTCGTTGGACAGCACCACAGGAATGGCCGTGCCCTCTGGTGCTTTCGTATCCAGACGGATGACGCTGGTCAGTTCCTTAGCGCCTGTCCACTCGCGCTGCTTCTGCTCTTCTAGACGCTCGATTTCTGCGAGCCATGGGGAGTCTGAATGTACGCGCGTCCGATACCAGTGCCCCTTATCAAACGGGTCCAGCCCTTGCGCGAGCTTCACCCAGATGGTGGCTTCCTCGCCGGGTTCGAGTACGCCATTCCCGTTGCCCTTGCCTTCAGTCACGGTTCGTTCCAGTGTGAATCCCCCGCCCTGATTGCCCTTCTGACGAAAGACCGGCAAGTTCACGGTCCGCCCGTCCAACACCTGCACCTCCAGTGGAGGAGTCATACCATCGGGCGCGATCAGCACGTCGACGTCCTCGGCGGAGTGCACCTCACCAGCAGCCAAGGTCAGACGGATTCGTGCCGCGGCGTAGTCGCCTGCGGCGGCGTGGAATCGCGCCTTGAAGTGCTTCGACAAATCCACGGTGCCCCCTGCTGCAATCTCTGCGATTGTCGTTTTGGCGGCCAGTAGCTCCACCGTCGGATACTCGCTCTCCAGTGCGATTGTCACGCCCTTCAGCGGCACGACCTGCGGATTATAAACGCGGATCGGGAGCGGCGTCTCCACACCGGGAAGCACTCTCAGGCCATCGCCCTTCGACACCGGAAGCAGCACCGGCGGCTGTGCCCCCGCACCCGGTCCGCTGATGCTGACCTGCCGGCCCGAGCTCTCCACTTCGAAGCGCAGCCGCCCGTCGGCGCCTGCCGTCACCGTCAGATTTCGCGGCACGCCCCCGCTGAGTGGCGCGTCCAGCAACGTGTAGACCGCGCCGGCCTTATAGAGAGGAGCTGTCGTGATGGCGATGGTTCTTCCAGGAACCGGCGGTCCGTCCGGAGCCCAGCCGCGAGTCATTACGCGCAATCCGTTCTGCGATACATCTCTCAGTGTTGTGTATCCGGCCCCGCCGCCTGCGGTCGCAAAGTCCCAGCCCCAGACGGAGAACCGCGCGTGGGCGTTATCGTGATCGAACGACTCGGGCGTGTTCTCAAGCGTCGGGTTGGCAAACGCTCGCATGTGGAACTCGAAGGTCTCCCCGATAGAGGTCGCCCAGTGCCGGTGATACTCGTCCTGCCGGAATTCGAAGTCGACTCGGGCGTTCCGTGCGTACGCCGTCCGCGTCTCCTCATGATACTGGCTGATGTAGTCGCCGCTCGCCCGGATCAGCCGCACCATCGTGCGGGTGTGATTCGGCACATGGTCTTTGGGACGCCAGAGCACGCGCCTGGCCTTCTCTCCCGCGTAGAACTCCGGCCCCGGATTGAATGCCGAGGCGCTGCCGATGAGGTCTGGATACCGCGCGCTCAAGTACAGGCTCATGAAACCGCCCATGCTCAAGCCCGACGTCGCCCGGTGACGGCGATCGGCAATGGTCCTCAAGCTGCCGTCGATGTGAGCCACCAGCTCCTTGAAATACTCGCCGAAATCGTACGTCCCGCCGTCCTGAAACACGTCGTATGGCGTCCCACCGTAGAACCCCGTGTAGTGCTCGGCCACATAGCCGTCTACCGCCACCACGATCGCGCCATTGCCGGCGACGAACCGCGCGATCTTCGGCACGGTGTCCTTGCCGTCGTCATAGCGCTCCAGCGTGTAGCGGTCGCTGTGGCCGTGGAAGTAGTAGATCACCGGGTAGCGTTTCGCCCCCTGCGCGTAGCCCGCTGGCAGAAAAAGCCGGTAGTGACGGTCTTGTCCGAAAACCCGGCTCGTGAAGGTCCGGTCTTCAAATGGCGAAGCGAGCAGAGAGAGAGCTAAGAGGGTCAGCATAATAGCCTCGACATTGCATCGGCAGTGCTTCTATGCTCTAATCCTGAGTTAGGAAAGAAGACTAACTAACATCATAGGCTCACGCACTCATCGTCGCAAGAGCGGAGTTTGCCCGTAATGTTGATACTGGCACTGCTGATTCTCGCACCCTCTGAAGTCCGATTGCTCACTCCTGACGCACGCCAGTACGATCGCGTGGAGCTTGCGCTCTCCGCTGGGCGGCAGCCGGGCAATCCTTTCGATCCGAACGACTCCACTGTGGACGCGACCGTGACGCTCCCCTCCGGCCGGACCCTGCGCGTGCCCGGATTCTGGCATCAGGACTTCCGCAGGTCGATCACCAATCCCGAAGCCGCCGGTGTAGCTCGTATCGAACAACTCACTACTGTGGGCCAGCCAGGTTGGCGCATCCGTTTCGCCAGCCCGGAGCCGGGGCTGCATCGCGTGGCCGTCGAATGGAAGATCGCCGGTCAGTCCGGCCGCAGCCAGCCCATTGAGGTCCGGGTTCAGCCCGGCAAGCGACCCGGCTTCGTTCGGCGCAGTCCCCGCAATCCGCTCTATCTGGAACACGACTCCGCCCGCCCCTTCTTCCCGATCGGCGAGAACCTCTGCATGTACGAGAAGCGCGAAGGGACTTACTACTTTGACCGGCTTCTGGAGAAGATGGCGTCCAACGGCGGCAACTACGTGCGCCTATGGCAGGAATACTACGCTCCGCAGGATCTGTCCGTGATCGCCTCGCCCGGCACTGGCGGCTTTGCCGGATTTCCCCTCGAAACGCAGGCCACAGGCCTCGGCCGCTACGATCTCGCCTCCGCGTGGCGGCTCGATCACGTTGCCGCCGAATGCGAGCGCCGCGACATCTTCTTCCAGGTCGCGTTCGAGATGACGGTGTGGTGGCAGACCAAACAGAAGCACCGCTGGCCGCGTAATCCATACAACGCAGCGAACGGCGGACCGTGCCTGACCCCGCAGGACTATTTCACTAGCGAACGCGCTCGCGAACTGGTCCGCCGGCGGCTGCGCTACAGCGTGGCCCGCTGGGGTTGGTCCATGCACCTGGCCGCGTGGGAGTTGTGGAACGAGGTGGACAACAACGAGGGCTTCGACCCCGCTGCCAACCAAGCCTGGCACCGCGAGATGGCCGCCTACCTGAAGTCCATCGACCCGTGGCAGCACCTGATCACAACGAGCTGGCGCGATCCGAAAATGTTCGCTCTCCCGGATATCGATATCGTTCAGGGCCATTCCTATTGGAGCGCCGAGTACGATGCGGCCGAGTACGCCATCCAGGACACGGACCACCTGATGCGCCCGTTCGGCAAGCCGTTCTTCTTTGGCGAGCAGGGCGTGGAAGACCCTGCTGCGGCCATCAAGCTCGATCCGGACGGCCACCACTTCCACGACGCGCTCTGGGCATCCGCCCTGAGCGGCGCGGCCGGCACCGGCCTCTATTGGTGGTGGCATAACTACGTCGAATCGCTCAATCTCTACCGCCACTACAAGCCGCTCGCCCTCTTCCTTCAGAACGAGGACTTCCCTGCCCGCACGTGGCTGCCCGCCGGCCTGTCTCGCCCCAACCTTCCGGTGAGTCTGAAGCTCTACGGCCTCGCCGCCCCCGACCGCGCGCTGCTGTGGATTCACGACCCGCTGGGTTTCCGCATTGTCGATGGCAAACCGGAACGCGGCTCCTCGCAATCCGCTGCCAGCCTGAACGTGACGGGACTCGCAGACGGCGAGTATGTGGTCCAGTGGTGGGATACCCTGCGGGGCCAGGTATTGCGAGAGGACGCCGGGCGCGTCCGCTCTTCCGACCATTTCGGCTACGGCCTGGAACTGAAGCCACCCCCGTTCTGGCGGGATATCGCAGCCCGGGTGACAAGGAAGAACTGAAGCATGAAGACCATCTCTCTCCTGGTGCTGACCCTCGCGGCCTCGGCCCAGACACCGAATCTCGACTTCCTGACGAATCAAGTCGATGGCCGGGCACTGCGCGAGATGCTGCCCACCTATCTCAGGGAACAGGTTCGCCTCCGCCGCAACACTGCGCCCACCAGCGTCGAGACGTTCCGAGCCCGTTTCATAGAGGGGCTCGGCGGCCTGCCGGTACGGACGCCACTCAACGCCCGCGTGACCGGCACACTCCAGCGCGACGGGTACCGCATCGAGAAGATCATCTTCGAGAGCCAGCCCGGCTTCTTCGTGACGGCGAACCTGTACCTACCCACCACCGGCAAGCCGCCCTATCCAGCAATTGTCTTCCCCATCGGACACGAGACCGGAGCCAAGGCGTACCCGGTTTGGCAGCAGATCCTGGCCACATTCGCCCGCCGCGGTTACGTGGCGCTCACATGGGACCAACTTGGCCAGGGCGAGCGCGTGCAGCATTGGGACGGCGCGCTGAGTACATCCAAAGTGGCTCCCGCAACAACCGAGCACACAGTGCTCGGCATCCAGACCCTGGTCACGGGAGATGCGCTTGCGAAGTACACAATCTGGGACGGGATTCGCGCGCTGGACTATCTGCTGTCCCGGCCTGAGGTGGACGCAAAACGCGTCGGCGTGACTGGCAATTCCGGGGGCGGCACGCACACCACCTATCTCGCCGCGCTGGACGACCGCCTGCACGTCGCGGCACCGTCGTGCTTCATCACTTCGTGGCAGCGTTTGCTGGAAACCATCGGCCCGCAGGACGCGGAGCAGTGCATCCCCGGCTTCCTGGGCGCCGGCTTTGAGCACGTGGATTTCATCCGTGCCTTCGCCCCCAAGCCGTTTCTGGTGCTGTCGGCCATCCGCGACTTCTTCTCGCTGCAGGGCGCACGCTCGACCTTCGCCACAGCCACGGAGGCGTACATTGCAGCCTCCGCCCGCGAGAGGATCTCGATGGCCGAAACCGACGAGGGCCACGGCTACTCATCCGAATTGCGCCTTGCCTCCTACGCCTGGTTTGACCGCTGGCTGAAGAACCAGAAGGCGCCAGCCGGCGAGGAGACAATTCCGCCCGCAACCCTGGAAGAGCTCGCGTGCACTGCGACGGGACAAGTAGCGACCGCGCTCAAGGGGGAAACGGTGTTCACGCTGAATCGCACCCGCGCCCGGTCGCTGAACACACCGGTGTCCATCACACCCGGCGTTCTCCGCCGCCAGATCAATTGGCGGGAGGACACCACGCCGCCCACCGTGCGAGGCTACGGTTCCGAACGGGCGGGAGAACTGCTTATCGAGAAGCTCGTCTACGAGTCCGAACCTGGCATCCTCGTCCCCGCCGTGATTGTCAGCGCGCCTTCTTCGAGCAGCACGCCAAGACCAGCCGTTCTGCTGGCCTCAGCCCGGGGAAAGCGGGCAGCATGGAGCGAAATCCAGGCGTTGGCCTCACGCGGCGCTGTGGTGCTGGCAATCGACGCGCGCGGACTCGGGGAGACGCGACCTGCCTCCGCCACCAAGGGCGGCTCCTGGCAGGAGTGGTTTGGAGACTACGATTCGGCCATGACCTCGGTGATGCTGGGCAGCAGCCTTGTCGTGCAACGCGCACACGACATCCAGCGAGGTTTCTTTCTTCTGGCCTCGCGCTCGGGCGTCGACGGCCAGCGCATCTACGGAGCCGCTCAGGGCAGCGCGGCAACGGCGCTTCTTCACGCCGCCTCCTCCGGAGTGCCCTTTGCCCGCCTCCTTCTGGACGGCATGCTTGCCTCTTACCGCTCTGTCGCCGAGGCGCCCATCCACCAGGGAATCTTCGAATCCATCGTGCCCGGCGCCCTTCGTCAGTACGATCTGCCCGGCCTGGCAGCCTCACTCGGACCAAGGCCAATCCTTCTAGTGGACCCAACCACACCGATGGGAGACCCTCTCGCGCCGGCCGCGGCCCGCGCGGAGTTCAAATCCGTCTCCAATGCACGTATCCTTACCCGGCTGATCGAAGAACCGACAGCTACGGTATACCCCCGGCTGCTCGATTGACGAAAACACCACTACACCATGCTCAGACACCTCCTCCCGCTCCTCCTGCTCGCCTCCGCCTGCTTTGCCGACACGGCGCCTACCGCGCTTTTCCTCCGCGGACACGCCGTCATCCCCTCGCCGCAGCGCGTGACGCTTCACCCCGGCGATGTCCGGATCGATTCGTCATGGACCGTCGATGCGTCGCCGCACATCGCCACCAGCGCGCTCGTCGAAGGGCTCGGACTCAAGCTCGATCCGCAAGGATCGGGCAATCGGATCGTCCTTCGCATCCAGGACGGCGCTGCCACTGGAGGACCGGCCGAGACGCGGGCACAGGCGTACCGCCTCACCATTGCACCTGGCCGGATCGAGGTCACGGGCAACGCCGGCGCCGGCCTCTTCTACGGCGTCCAAACGCTGCTCCAACTCGTCAAGGAAGGGCCCGGCGGCTCGCGCCTGCTACCGCAGTGCGAGGTCGAGGACTGGCCGCAACTGGCGCTCCGCTTCCTGCATTGGGACACCAAGCACCACCAGGACCGCCCGGCGACCATGCGGCAGTACATCAATTGGGCGGCGCGCTTCAAGGCCAACATGGTCGGCTTCGAGCTGGAGGACAAGTTCGCCTATCCCTCCAACCCGATCATCGGGGCGCCCGGCGCGCTCACCCCGGCTGAGTTGCAGGACTTGGTCAACTACGGCCTGGAGCGGTTCATTCAGGTGGTGCCCATCGTGCAGGCCCCCTCGCACATGGCGTACGTGCTGAAGCACCCGCAGTTCGCACACCTCCGCGCGGACGGCAACAACTACATGTCCTGTGTTTGCCTGGAAGACACCTACAAACTCATCTTCCAGATGTACGACGACCTCATCGCCGCCACCAAGGGCGTCGACTACTTCTACGTTTCCACCGACGAGATCTACTACGCCGGCATCGGCGCCAACTGCAAGCAGCCGTACACGCCGGAGAACCGCAGCGCCCACTGGGCGGATTTCGCCATTCGCGCGCGGAACCACCTTGCCCAGCGCGGCCGCCGAATGCTTGCGTGGCTGGAGTATCCGCTGCTCGACAA
>CAYVDY010000019.1:0-26618 GCA_964450255.1 uncultured Candidatus Solibacter sp.
GGTGACGTAGCCTTCCTCGTCCATGACGCCCAAATCGCCGGAGTGCAGCCAGCCATCGCTATCTACTACTTTCCGCGTGGCCGCGTCATCGGCGTCGTAGCCCTTCATCACCAGGTAGCCGCGGGTGCACAGTTCGCCCTGCTCGCCTGTTGGCAGAATGGCGCCGGTAGCCGGATCGACGATCTGGATTTCGGTCGCCGGCATAGCCCGGCCCACCGTCGTACAGCGCACGTCCAGACTGTCGTCGATGGAGGACATCGTGCTGACCGGTGAGCTCTCCGTCTGCCCGTAGCAGATTGTGATCTGCGAACAGTGCATCTCTTCCACCACGCGGCGCATGATCTCGATGGGGCAGGGCGCTCCTGCCATGACTCCCGTGCGGAGCGACGTGAGGTCGTACTGGGAGAAATCAGGCCGTGAGAGCTCGGCGATGAACATGGTGGGCACGCCGTAGAGCGCGGTGGCGCGTTCGTCCTGGACGGCCTGCAGGGTCTGGCCGGCGTCGAACGTGGCGGCTGGCAGAATGATGGCAGCGCCTGTGGCGGCGGCCACCATCGTCCCGATGACGCAACCGAAGCAGTGATACAGCGGCACTGGCAGGCAGATGCGGTCCACCGCGCCGGCGCCAAGCCGCTCGCCGATGAAGCGGCCGTTGTTGATCAGGTTGCGATGGGTCAGCAGCACGCCCTTAGGAGAACCGGTGGTGCCGGACGTGTATTGGATATTGGCGATGTCGCCGGGGGCGATGACGGGTTCGACGAACGGCTCGCCGGCGGCCAGCATGACATCCCAATCGCGCGTCTCCAGGTAGATGGCACGCTCCAGCAGGCAGTTCACGCCTTCCACGGATTCGGCCAGGATGCGGCGGTAATCGGCGTGGGCGTCTCCCTCGCGCAGGAAGAGAATCCGGATGGCGCTCTTCTGCAGAACGAACCGGAGCTCGTGGGAGCGGTAGGCGGGATTGACGTTCACGAGGACGATGCCGGAGAGGGCGCAGGCGTATTGCAGCAGAACCCATTCCGCGCAGTTGGTGGACCAGACGCCGACGCGGTCGCCCGGGTTGAGGCCGAGCGCCAGCAGTCCGGCGGCGACCCTTTCGGCCTGCCTGACCAGCTCCAGCCACGTGAAGCGGAGGCGCTGGTGGCGTGAGACCAGCGCTTCCGCGGAGGGGTGACTGCGCGCCGTTTCGCGCAGTACGTGTCCGATGGTTCGATCCCAAACCGCCGCCGCGGGACCTGCGGCATAGCTCACATTTGCGGCGAGACCACCTGCCTTCATCAGCTGTAGTTTATAACGGCTGGCGTGGGAGGAAGAGATTCGAGAAGCGGTCCGGGTCCATCGGCCGGCCGCGAAGGTAGCCCTGCAATTCGTCGCAGCCAAGTGCCTGAACGTGTTGGAACTGCGCCTCCGTCTCAATTCCTTCGATGATGACGGTGAGTTGCAGTTCGTGCGCAAGGCTGATGATGCTCTGAAGAATGGGCGTCTTCGGACCAGCTTCGAGCTCCTGCAGGAAGCGGCGATCGATCTTCAGACGCTGTACCGGCAGATCCCGCAGCCAGGCGAGTGAGGACTGCCCCGTGCCGAAATCGTCAAGCGCGAAGGTAACGCCGAGGCGCTGGATCTGGAGCATCTGGGCCACGGCGGACTCCAGGTTATCGAGAACCGCCGACTCTGTGATCTCAAGCTCCAACTGCCCTGGCGGCAGGCCCGTATTTGCCAACGCCGCCTCCACCTGGCGGGTGAGGATCCCGGTTTGAAACTGGTGCGGCGAAACGTTGACACCCATACGGACTGCGTGTCCAGCATCATTCCAGAGCTTGCCTTGCCGGCAGGCCTCTTCGAGCACCCACTGGCCGAGATCGACGATCAAGCCAAGGGCTTCGGCCACGGGGATGAACGTTGCCGGAGAGACGAGGCCGATCTCCGTCTGCCGCCATCGCACCAGAGCCTCGCACCCGGCCAGATGGGCGGAACGCAGGCAGAACTGCGGCTGGTAGTGCAGAAGGAACTCGCCGCGCGCCACTGCCTTCCGTAGGAGATGCTCAAGCTCCATCCGGTCCCGGCTCTTGTTGTGCATTGCCGGCTCAAAGCGGGCAAGGGAACCGGGGGCGCGGTGGTGCGCACATTCCATCGCCATCCGGGCGCGCCTGAGCATCAGATCAGGCTGGTCTTCTAGCGATTCGCAGTGGGACACACCGGCCGTTGCCGTCAGTTGAATGCTGTGACCCTGAATCTCAAACTGCCGGGTCAGGTCGGCTTGCAGCCGTGAGGCCACAGTAGTCGTCTCGATTTCCTCGGCCACAGTGGGCAGCAGCACGGCAAACTCATCCCCGCCCACGCGGGCCAGCGAGTCCACCGGTCGGATGAGGGACTTCAGCCGGTTGGCCGCTTCCTGCAGTACTTCATCGCCGATCGAACTGCCAAGAATTGAGTTGACTCGAGCGAAACCTGTCAGCTCCAGCCAGATCACGGACGGACGGCCGGGCGACGCGGCGAGGGCCTGGTCCAGGAGCCGGATGATCTGCGACCGGTTCCAGAGGCCGGTCAGAGGGTCTCTCTGCGCCAGGAAGTAGAGTTCCTCCATCAAATGGTGCTGCTCCAGTGCAAGTGCGGCCAGGTGTTTCAGCTCATCCAGCTTGCGGCAGTGGCCTTCGAAGCGGGCTTCCTGCCCGGCACCCGTCTCCCCGGAGCGAAGGAGTGTGAGCGTACCCACCACCTCTCCGGCGGCAGTCACGAGAAGATCGGACCAGCACTGGTCCACGCCCTCAGCCTGAGCGGTCTGACGGAACGGCGCCCAGGCGGCGTCCTCGCTCAGCCGCGACGAAACACCGCGCAGCGGCCACCAGGGGGCGGCCCGGGGTCCGTCCGGGGCCAGGCCATCCAGTGCGGCGAGCAGTCTGCCCCTAACCTGTGAGTTGGCGTGAGTCCGGAGACGCCCTTCATGTAGCTGGAAGACTACTACCTTGGCGCCGGGTAGGGCGTCTTCAGCGCCCTGAGCCAGCATGGAAAGAACCGCCTCCAGCGGCTCGTGCCGGGCGATGGCCTCGTAAATCCGGCCGCGCAGTTCTTCCATGCCACAGCCCGGATCACCGGGGTAGGGTTCCATGACAACCAGTGCGCCGGCAGCCTCCATGGCGGGCAGCGGGAACCGCCGAATGCGGCTTCCCTTCACCGCGCAGTGCGTCATTCGTCCCATTGCCGCAGCACACTGATTGCGGGCGACGATTTCGCCTGTGCGGGCATCCTCCACCCAGGCAGGGAACGGAAATCGATCAAACTCCGGGCTGGCGCTCCTCGGGGAGGTCATCGCCGGCCATCCAGGAAGTATTCGAGTTCCGGTGACAAACCAGGAGTGGCCGCCTCGGCTGGCGAGATGCATAGCCACCGGACCGCTACCGACAGAAGTGCCGCGCGACCGCCAGTCATCACCCTGTGCTCGAAGGGCCGGGCGAACCGCTCCTCCAGTTGGTTGCGCACCTCCTGCGCCGCTTCCTCAGTGCGCCGCAGAATCACAAGGGCATCTTCGGACCACCGGAAGATCCGATCCGTCTCGCCAACTGCGGCGCTCCGGGCGAAGGCAAGGAGCAGTTCGTCCGCGATCGGCACGCCATAACGGCTGCGGATGATCCTTAGCCGCTCGAGTTGGCAGGCCACGGCGAGGCATGCCGGCGCCCCCGGTTCGGAAGCCCTTTCCAGGGCCTGCACCGCCTCATCCCGGCCCGGCAACCCGGGCAGCATCTGGCTGGCCGTCCGCGCCTTCTGCAGTTCCACGTCGAGCTTCTGAAGCGTCCCCGCACCCTCGGTCCTGGTCTGCTCGGTCTCCTCGCGGACCAGTCGCATCGTTTCTGTCAAACTCGCCTTCATCGCCACCAGATCGTTCAACTGAGACGTCCGGTGGAGCGCAGCTTCAACGCGGCGCAGGCGGTCTACCGAGCCTTCATTACCGGATGCCAGCGTCAGCAGCGCTTCATTCAGGACGCCCAGCATGTGACGCACGTCCTGGCCCTGCGCCTGCTCGCGCAGAGACTCCAGGCGATGCCGCTCCGCCAGAACAGACGACGCCTTCGCGCTGAACCCCGTCAAGTCGCCGGACTCTTCGAGACCGTCCAGCATTTGTGCGAGTTCGCCCCATTGCGACCGTAGTTCGGCGTAGCCATTGTCGGCCAGCAGCCGCGCGTCAACCTCGTTCACCAGAACACCGCACGCCGCCGCATGCGCACTCAAGCCCGGAGCGGCTTCCTGTTCCGGCTTGAACTGATCCAGATATCGCCTGATGCTGATGAGTGCCATGCCCGGGTACCGTGCTCACTGCCCTTATCGGACGAGCGATGGTTTTTGTGCGAGATAATGATTATGGTCTGTCGCGGCTGGCCGTGTCGCGCTTGAACAGACCCGCGCTGCAACTTGGCATGGCTCTCAACGCTCCGCCGGGGACGCCACTCGTCTTCACCGGCCCATTCTCATCGCGTTTGCGAAAACGGTGACAACGGTGCTCACCCCGGTGATTGTAAAATGAAGAGAAACATCGCATTCTTATCTGAGGAGCTCACGTTGATGACAAATCGCTGGCTGGCCTGTGCGGCCCTTTCCTTCACTCTCGCTTCGGGCGCCGCCTTCGCCCAGAAACCCGGTGACGCTGCGAAGGGTAAAGAAGTTTTCGAGCAGTGCGGGGTCTGCCATTCGGCCGACACCGAAGAGAAGAAGATGGGGCCCGGCTTGAAGGGTCTCTACAAGAAGGCCAAAATGGCTAACGGCCAGAAGCCCACCGACGCCGCTATCATGGCTCTCGTCAACAAGGGCAAGGGCGCCATGCCGGCTTTTGCCGACGTGCTGAGCGCCGATGAGAAGTCCGATTTGCTCGCCTATCTCAAGACCCTCTAGCTCGTATCCTGCGATTTCGTCGTGGTAGAGGATCGGGTCGCCGTGCGCCGGCAATTGCCGCCGATTTGACCCGGTCCTCCGATACCCGTTAGAATAGACATGTCGATGGTTCCCCACCATCGTAGTTGCGTCCCCATCGTCTAGCCCGGCCTAGGACACCGCCCTTTCACGGCGATAACGCGGGTTCGAATCCCGCTGGGGACGCCATTTATTTCCAGGCACCAATCTCAACATCCTAACGGAGCGCCGCCAGGACGATCACGTCTGACGGCTGATTCGACGCGAGCATATTCGTGACCGTCGCTTCCCTGCGCCCCGCTAGGCGGACAGCGAACGTAGCCGGAGCACCCGCCTCCTGGTACTCCCGCAGGAAGTACTGATTGCCAACGCGTTGGAACCGTAAAATTTGGCGGGAGCTGTTCTTCGAGAGCTCTGAGCGGCTGACCATCGATCCGGGGGTAAGGACCAGCAGCGAAGTAGTCGAGTTAGACACGCAGCCTAGTTTCGCCACGGCAACCGAAGCCCGAAACAAAGTACATTCACCGGCGGAGAATTCCGTATCAGCCGCAACAAATGCAAACGGGATCTGGAAGACGCCGCGGCGTTCCATTTGGGCATTCATTCCGACAGACAGGAGGAACACCAGTAACACGGCAATGACGATTGACTGACGCATGGGTTTGACCTTTCTGATCGGAATCCAGCGACCTCTTCATTCGGCCATTGCGGATTCCTCACGGCCCGATCTTGCACCCGATGCGGTTCTGCCCGTTCTCGCCATTGCAGGACTTCGGCCCTGTGTCGTGGAATGTCGAGCGATGTCGTGGTTCGGCGGTCGTGGAGATCTTCCACAGGCCGTTCCGGTTGGGGCTACGCAGCCGGCCTAAGCCGTACCTGCTACTGGAGCAACCCCGCGGACCAGGAAGAAATGATGGCCGCAGAAATCGCACCGATAGGGCAGGAGCATCCAGTGGATGATTCGCTCAACGAAATTGCGGACGCCGACACCCCTGAATTCAATCGACTTGCAGTGAGGACAGCGTTGTGTGAACACACCCTACAGTAGCTCCATGCATGGTGGAGCGCCAGGGGGTGTCTCCGTTACTGAGGTCCGCGCCCGACCTTCCTGTGCTCCCAGGGCGGCGTTGGGTACTCGCCCGCCCACATTCCCCGCTTGTTTGACTTCGCTTCCGATTCCAGCTGTTCCAGGACCTTGTCGTCCTTCGCGTAGCGCACGAACCACCAACCATACCCGCCCTTCACGATTTCGTGGTTGAGGTTCCGGCCATCGGGCAGGATGATGTGAGCCACCTGCCGTTTGAAGCGGTCCACTTCGAGAACCTTCACGGTCACAGTCTGGCCCGCCGTTAATTCCTGGGTGAACTTCTTTGCCTGCGGGCCGAACTTCTGGTTCATTTCAGGGCAGTCGATGCCCCACAGCCGGATGTTCCTTTCTTTCCCGCCCTGGTTCACCCGAATGATGTCGCCCTCCGTGACGCCCATGACCTGTGCCGTAAACTCCGTCTTCTGTGCGTGCAGAGCGCAGACCGCAACCGCGGTCATTAAAACCATACGCAAATGTGAGGAAAGGTTTGTGCGGAAGCTCATCCCGGTGAGCCTAGCATGTTTTCCGGTTCACTTCAGGCTCCGCCAATTCCGTTGGCAGAGGGCTTTCGCCGTGCTAGGCTATAGCGTCCGTGAATGTACAGCTATCAGGAGTACAGAATGCAGGCAGTTGGACCAGTCCAGGGCGGTGAGCGGATTTCGTCGCTCGATACCGTGAGGGGTTTCGCGCTACTCGGCATTCTGCTGATGAACATTGTCGGTTTTGGGCTGCACGGGGCTTACGATAATCCGACGATCTCGGGAGGCGCCACGGGGATCAACCTCTGGGCCTGGATCGTGATGCACGTGCTGGCCGAGGGCAAGATGCGGTGTCTGTTCTCGATGGTCTTCGGGGCAGGCGTCGTTCTGCTGACCTCGCGAGCCGAGCAACGTGGCGCCGCAGCGTCGATTGCGGACGTCTTCTACCGCCGGAACCTCTGGCTGGTTGCGTTCGGCCTGCCCCACGCCTATCTGCTCTGGCACGGTGAGATTCTCTACACCTATGGAATTTGCGCGCTGGTGCTCTATCCGTTCCGCCACTTTGCACCGAAGGCTCTGCTCCTGATTGGAACGGCCATGCTGGTGGCGATTGCCGGGGCCAGTATCTATGTCGGCCTTGACACCGGGGACGTCATCGAAAAGGGCAAGGCTGCGATCGCAGCCGAGAAGGGCGGTGCAAAACTGACCGAGGCGCAGGAGGAAGCGAAGCAGAAGTGGGAGCAAGTCCGCAAGCACGCCCAGCCAACTCCGGCGGAAGTTGAAAAGACGAATCAGCGGTGGCGCGGGAACATCGTGGATGTCGTTAAGGTGCGTGCCGAAAGCGTCTGGCGCTGGCACAGCATCGCTTACTATCACTACTACAACCTGGATGTCTTCAGCATGATGTTCATCGGCATGGGGTTCTTCAAGCTGGGCATCTTCAGCGGGACGCGCTCGTTCAAGTTCTACGCGGTGATGGCAGCCGTTGGATATCTGATCGGCCTGTCGGTCAACTCCTACACGGCCTACCTGCGCGTGGCTAGCAACTTCGATCTGGTGGTCAGCGCGTATTCCACCGTGACCTATGACATCGGGCGGCTCTCCATCGCACTGGCGCACGTCGGCGCACTGATGCTGCTGGTCAAGGGCGGCATGCTGCTCTGGTTGATGCGGCCGCTGGCGGCGGTTGGACAGATGGCGCTGAGCAACTACCTGATGCACTCGGTAGTGTGCTCGACGATCTTCTGTGGCTACGGCTTTGCGATGTTCGGACGGATGGAGAGGCACCAGCTCTACTACGTGGTTGCGGGGATCTGGCTGTTCCAGATGATCGCAAGTCCGATCTGGCTGCGCCACTTCCACTTCGGCCCGGCGGAGTGGGCGTGGCGGTCTCTGACCTATTGGAGGAAACAGCCAATGCGCAGGAACGTTCCGGAAGCCCTGCAACCTGTGGTGGCCGTCTGATGATCGGCGATCCGACACGTAGAGAGCTGCTCGCAGCCGCGCTGATGATGGGCGGCGGCGCGCAAGTGGCAGAGGCGCTGCAGCACGCGCATCGGGCTGTGCGGCACAGCGCGCCGGTGCGCACGCTGCCGCCGGAAATTGCAGCGGAGGTGGAGGCGCTCGCGTGCCAGATCATTCCTTCTGGGGATGGGCCGGGCGCGCGGGAGACAGGAGTGATTTACTTCATAGACCGCGCCCTGGCCACGTTTGACGCGGACAGGAAGCCGGAGTACCTGCAATCCATGGCGGAAGTGCAGCAACTGCGCAAGAAGCTCCACCCTGAGTCAACCACTATCCGAGGGCTCAGCGAGGAACAGCAGATCGAGCTGATGAAGGCGATTGAACTGACTCCATTCTTCCAGACCCTCAAAACTCACACGCTAATGGGGTTTCTGGGGAGTCCGGATTACGGAGGCAATCGCGGAGGCGCCGGGTGGGCCTATATCGGCTTTGAGGACCGGATGTCGTTTGAGGCGCCATTCGGGGCCTATGACGCCGAAGCGATGCGGGGTGCGGAGTGACGCGCGCGCCGTATTCGTTAAAAGACACCGTGGATTTCGTCATCATCGGGTCGGGAGCGGCCGGCGGAGTGATGGCGAAGGAGCTCTCTGAGGCGGGCTTCTCCGTGGTGGTTCTTGAACAGGGGCCTTGGCTGAAAGAAAAGGATTTCGTGCATGACGAGATCAAGTTCACGATGCACTCGCCCTTGACGAACGATCAGAAGCGGCAGCCGACCACGTTTCGCGAGAACGACACGATGAAGGCCCGGCCGCAGCGGGTGATCGGATATGGGCGGCAGGTGGGCGGTGGTACCGTACATTTCACGGCCAACTATTGGCGATTTCAAGAGAGCGACTTTCACGAGCGTTCGCTTTACGGGGATGTGCCGGGGACGGGCTTTGCGGACTGGCCGTTGAGCTATGCCGACCTTGAACCCCACTACACAAAGGCCGAATACGACATGGGGATCTCCGGAGCCGGCGGAGCCAATCCGTTCGAGGGGCCGAGGTCGAAGCCATATCCCCTGCCGCCGATGCCGGCGAAGTCGTCGGGCGTGCTGCTGGAGCGGGCTGCGAAGAAACTCGGATTGCACGCGTTTCCGGGGCCTATGGCGGTGCTTTCGAAACCGTACCGCGGCCGTAGCGCGTGCACGAACTGCGGATCGTGCGAGTTCTTCGGTTGCGAGATGCGCGCGAAGTCCTCGACGCTGGTGAGCGTCATCCCGATGGCGCTGAAGACGGGACGCTGCGAAGTGAGACCCGATTCTTACGTCCGCCAGATCAAAGTGAATGCGGGGGGACGCGCTACCGGTGTAGTGTACTTCGATGCGCGCGGCCGCGAGGTCTTCCAGAAAGCGAAGGCGGTGGCGCTGTGTGCAAACGGAGTGGAGTCGCCGCGGCTGTTGCTGAACTCGAAAACAAGCCAGTTCTCCGAGGGGCTGGCCAATTCCAGCGGCCTGGTCGGTAAGTACCTGATGTGGGACAACGGTGCGTTCACATGTGGATTGTTTGAGCAGCCGTTGAATGAGTACAAGGGCATTCAAGTGGGGCGTGTGCTGCACGATTACTACCGATCGGATTCGAAGCGCGGGTTCTACGGCGGGGGCGGTATTGATGCACGCTTCAACTTCTACCCGGTGGGGTTCGGCCTGTCCGGACTGCCCGCTGACGCGCCGAAGTGGGGCGCGGAGTATAAGCGGATGCTGGGGGAGTACTTCACGCGGACGATGTCATTGCTGAGCCACACGACATCTCTGCCTCAGTTGAAGAACAACGTCAGCCTCGATCCGGATGTGAAGGACGCCTGGGGCCTGCCTGCCGGGCGGATTACGTATTCGCCTCACCCGGACGACATGGCTACGTTGCGCTGGATTCAACCCAAGCAGGAAGAGATCCTGAATGCGGCGGGCGCCAGGCGCGTGTGGCACTTCCCCGTGGACTCAATCGAAACTTCCTTCCACCTGATGGGAACATGCCGCATGGGTCGCGATCCGAAGACATCCGTTGTGGATCCATACAGCCGCTCGCACGATGTTCCGAATCTGTTCATCGCAGATGGGAGTAATTTCGTGACCAGCGCGCGGCAGCAGCCCACCGCGACGATCCAGGCTCTGGCGTACCGGGCAGCGGAGCGAATTGTCGCAGCCGGTAAGCGGGGGGAACTCGCGTAGGCGTGAGTATCCCGGCCATCGCTCCGAAACAGCGCTGGCCGCACCGTTGATTCTCCGGTACCCGCCTATTGGACGGCCACCCGCAGAATAGTCAGCGAGTGCTTCGGAAACGTATACACAAAGCCGTTCTTCTCTACCTTCGCGGTCACGGTTGTCACTTTCGGCGTCACCTTCTTATCGTCGCCAAAGAAGTGCACTGCCTTCATATCCGGGTAGTTCATCTCCCACACGCCCACGGACGCTTGCACCGCGCCTTCCACGTTGTCGATGCGCGTGGCGATGTCCAGCTTCTCGCTGCGGTTCAACACGTTCAGATACAGCGCCTTCTCCTTCTCGTTCCAGGTGGTGGAAACGTCCAGATAACCGAGCGGCTTCCTGTCCTTCGGCGTGTACTCCGGCGATTGGACCAGCGCGTTCAACGCGATGTTGCCGCGCTGCTTGCCGTATTCGGCGATGGGGAAGAAGATCGGCTGCAGGAACATGCCCTGCTTGTTCGTAAACATAGGCGCGATCACGTTCACCAGTTGAGCCAGATTCGCCATCTTCACCACGTCCGCGTGGCGGATGAAGCTGTTAAAGAACATGCCCATCGCCAGCGCGTCCTCGAAGTTGTACTGCTCTTCGAGACCGGTCTTGCCGATCTCATATTCGGACCCGCCGTGCGCCCGGTACCACACGTTCCACTCGTCGTAGGCGATGTGAATGGGCCGCGGATTCCGCTGCCCGCTCTGCGCCGCCTGGATCAGCCCTGCCACCACTTCGATCCTGTGATCCAGATCCTGTGACTGCGCCAGATAGTTCTCGAAGTTGTTCTCCCGGTTACCGACGTAGGTGTGCAGCGAGATGTAATCGATTTCGGTCTTCAGCTTATCCAGCACCACACGGTTCCACTGAATCCAATCCGCGCCAGTACGAAAGTTGGACGAGCCTGAGGCGATCAGCTTGATCGAATCGTCTACGCGCCGCATCGCCTTCGCCGCCTCCAGCGCGAACTTCGTGTAGTCCTCCACATTCTTGTGACCCAGTTGCCAGGGCCCGTCGATCTCGTTGCCCAGGCCCCAGATCTTCACATTCCAGGGCTTCTCCCGGCCATTCTTGCGTCGCTGGTCCGCCCAATAGGTCTTGCGCGTCTCGTTGGTGTACTCCAGCCAGTCGCGCGCGTCGTTGATCTCGCCCAGGCCGGCGTTGATGCAGATATACGGCGTCAATCCAACGGTCTCGCAGTACTGCAGGAACTCGTCCGTGCCGAAGCGGTTCGATTCTACGCCGCCCCACGCGTGGTCCGGCCGCACAGGACGCTGGTCTTTCGGTCCGATGCCGTCCTTCCACTGATAGCCGGAAACGAAGTTGCCGCCCGGCCAGCGCAACACACTCACGCCGAGCTTCTTCGTGCCCTCCATCACGTCCTTGCGGAAGCCCATGGAATCCGAGAGAGGGCTGCCCTCTTCGTACATTCCGCCGTAGATGCAGCGGCCCAGATGCTCGGCAAAGTTGCCGAACAGCCACGGATGCACCTCGCCGATGCGCCGGTCCGTGTCGATCTTGATCCGCGCCTGGGGCGCCTGCGCCATCACTGTCGCGGCCATCAGAAGGCACGCCGCCAAACGGATTCCGGTCATTACTGTCTCTCCTTCATCTGCCACTTTGCGTGAGCCGAGCCCGCTGCCTTTGGAAGCGCTTGCATTGGGCAGAACACGATCAGCTCGACATCACGCATAAGAGCGCTAACAGCTTATCGCACTGCCGCCACTCCCGTCGCCGACAACACATGCTGCAGGTGCCGCAAGCCATCCTGCGGATCGCCGGTGAACGCCTCCACCACCACCCAATCCGCATAGTGGTTCTCGTGCAGCGCAGAGAACAAATCCATCCACGGCAGATGCCCGCTGCCTGGCATGCCACGGTGGTTCTCCGCCACATGGACGTGCGCCAGATGCTGCCCCAGTTCGGCCAGAGCGGCAGCCGGGTGGGCCTCCTCAATGTTGGCGTGGAACGTATCGAAGGTCACGCCCAGATAGGGATCGTGCACCGCACGGCACAACTGCACCGCGTCAGCGCAAGTCCGCAGGAACGACGACTGATAACGGTTCTGCGGCTCCACGGCGAGCGTTACGTCGCATTCCCGCAACGCTGAAGTCAGAATCTGGACAGCCTCCACTCCGCGCCGCCAGGTGTCGTCTTCGTCCTTCAATCCGTGTGCGAAGAACGGCCCCGCCAGCACGGGCGAACCCAACTCCGCCGCCACCTCAATCGCCCGCTCCACATATTCCAGAGCCGCCGAACGAGCATCCTCGTCCTCGCTCACCAGGCTCAGTCCGTCAGGAAGGGACGTGCAGAACGTCACGTCCAACCCTTCATTCCGCGCCGTCTCCCGGATGATGCGCGCGGGGAACCCGGTCAGGCGCCGGCGCGTGATCTCCACACCGTCAAACCCCCACTGTCTGATCTGCGCCAGGGGCGGCACCTGCTCAAGATCGAAGTCACTGGTCCAACGCAATGTATTGATGCCGAATTTCATGGTTCATGGCACAACTACGGCCCCGGAGTAGCCGGCCCCGGGGATCTGCCGGATCACCAACGGTTCGCCGCGCTGCTGGCAAAGGGGCCGGCGGCGTAGCGTGGTCGTTTGCATGACGCCGTCTATCCTACACCCGCGCTCCGGCGAACGCGAATGCCCGCTGTCATTTCTTCTTTTGCGCTTCAATCCGGCCCGTGACCTGAACCTGCACCGCGACGCCATCCAGTTCCTTCGGCAGACTCTGAATCACGTGCTGATCGCGAACATATACGACGATCGCTTCGTCGCCCAGCGCAGTGCGGCCGATCCCCACGCCTTCCACTCCATCCATCGCCATCAGGCGCTCCTCGTGCTCTTCTTGAACTGCCGACGCGGACCTCGCTTCCGTCGCCCTGGGATCGGGCAGAGCCGCGTCTTCACGTCCGCTCATCTCACCCTCAGGCGGATCGAAACCAGGCTTGTTCATGTGGCTACCTTTCTGGTGCATCTGCACCCAGGACACACACAGCAGCACCATCCCGGCCAGCAAGGCAACGGCCACCCACAACTGCGTCCTGCCGCGAGGAGGGTCCGCAAACAGACCACGCCGGTGTGCCTTCATCCTTCTTCATTGTCCACCCCGGCGGCGCGGGCCGGCCGGGGTGGGTTCCATCGCTGAATCAAACGGGCAGGCTCTACGTATACAGGTGAACGTCCAGAGCAGCTATCACTCTGGTCATTCGATTGGCGAACGTTACGCCACCGCCGCCCGCGAACAAAAGGCCCACGGGCCTGCGCAGCGAATCCCACGTCCAGATTGACGATCCCGAATCGCCGCCCGCACTGAAGGGGTTCGCGTTCACACTTTGAATCGCAATCTGATCACGGAACAGCGCCACCTTTCCGCCGCCGTAGTTCACATTCACGCTCACACCCAGGCCGGTCACACGGCCCACGGTGAGTTGGGTGGTGCGGCCTGACTTGCCGACGATCATTCCAAGCGCCGGCACGCCGACGGCTGCACTGATCCGGAAGAAGGCCAGGCCCCCGCCGGACCGGTACACCAGCTCACGCCGCACACGCTCCGGCCAGCACCAACCCGTAGCGCAATCCACGTAGTTGGCGCCGCCGCTGAAGTTGATCGGGACGAAGCGTTCCAGAATCGCGATCTGGTCCGCGGGACACTTGCCGCCGTCGGCGGGGCCCGGCTGGCAAATGCAATCGCCAAACACCGCGCTGTTGGAGTTGGCGAGAACATGGTTGTTGCTGAGGACCATCAGGCGCGAGTTGCGTGGAGCGTGATTGCCCACGCACAGGCAGCCGATGGTGCCGGCCGTGATTTTGTAGTGCCCCACGGAGATACCGCCGGGCGCCGGGCGTAGCCTGAACCTATGCGGCTGCGCGTCGATGATTCCCGTCTGAATCACATTTATGGGCACGCCGTCGTCGCTGGCCGCTGAGACACCGAGTGACTCCACAATCACGGACTTCACCTCGTCGATCGAGGTCATTTCGGCCACATAGACGTTGACCGCCAGCTCGCCGGGCGCCACGCCCGTGCTGAGGGTTGGCGTTCCTGACGCCTGATGCGGCTCGCCATATCCAATGCCCACACCTACGAAATTGCCACCGCCCTCGTAGGCATCCGCCGCGCGCGCCGCTCCGGACGCGGCGTTTCCGGCGAGCTGCTTCTCAATGGCGGCCTGGATATCCAGCAGGTTTTGTGGAACGCTGAGAGCCGCCTTCTGCGCCTCCGCCGCTGCCGCATCCTCCGAATACTCGCCAGATGGATCGGGCTCCTGGAAGCCGCTCACGCCAGCCTCCTCCTCGAATTCGGACACCATCTCCTGCGAGGCATTCTTCGCTGCCGGCTCGCTGAAGCCGGCCTCCGATTTTGCCTTTACCTCGCTTTTCTCACGTGGGTTCTTTCCGGTCATTTCAGACTCTCCTGGGTGGGAGATCGGGCGCTTGATGAAACGACACAACGACAGCGGCCGTACGCCACGGCGCACAGATCACCCGTGTTCGATCGATCATCTTCGTCGGGCCGGCTGGGACTGCACGGCGCAGTCGTGCGATGTCTGAGCGGATCCTGAGCGAATCGCCCTAAGCGGGGCTCTAATTGGCTCGGTTACGGCAGTGCAATGAACTGTTTGACCCGAAAGCTGCCGGCCGGCGCGCCCCCGGGCTGGTGTTCTACTGCGTGCACTCGCCAAAGCCTGCTCGCGCCACTATATGCGGTTCGGAGCCCGTCTATTCCGCAAGCAGAACTTTCGAATGCATCGCGATAGTACGCCGGTTACCACAAAAAGTCAAGCACGATTTCCGCCGGCAATCCGCCGCAACGCATTGCCGTATACGGACTCCACCACAAACGTCACCGGACCTTCGTTTACCAGTGCCACCGACATCGATGCCTGAAACACGCCCGTTGCCACCGCCACGCCGCGCGCCCGCACCAACTCCACAAACAACTCGTAGAGCCGGCACGCCATCTCCGGCGGCGCCGCTCCGTCAAAACTCGGCCGCCGCCCCTTGCGCGTGTCGCCGTACAGAGTGAACTGCGACACCACCAGCACGCCGCCGCCGCTGTCCACAACGCTCAGATTCATCTTGCCCGCCGCATCGCCGAATATCCGCAGACCCAGAACGCGGTCCGCCAGGTATTCTGCGTCCGCCTCGGTATCTTCATGCCCAACTCCCAAGAGAACCAGCAGGCCGGCGCCGATCTCGCCTACCACCAGACCGTCCACCCTCACGCTGGCCGACGACACTCGCTGCAGGATCGCTCGCATTCAGGCATTTCCCCTATGGATCATTTCCGCTTCCCGGCCGATACTCACCTAGGCCATGATCTATCGTAGACGCAGAAACCGCCAGGGTCTGCCCGGCGGCCAGTTCACCTTTCAGAACGCACAGAACCGCGTAGTCTCCGGGCCTGGCGATGGCGACTACATCTTCCTTCGCGACGAGCACGGCTCTCAGTGGCGCGGCATCGCCGAGCGGCAGGCCGACGATACGATCCGCTACCGTTTTCGGGACGACGCGGGGAACTCCATCTCCGGCATTTCCGACGGAACCGGCATCACTCTTCGCGACCAGAAGGGCAACACCTGGCGCGGATTCGTGGACTGATTCCAAGCAGACCGCAACCTGGCGCCCTCCGGACGCGTTATACCAGTGTGTCAAGTCCAGCCTTTCGCATCGCCTCTCTGGCCATGCTCCTGGCCGCCGCGGCCTTCCTCGCCCCCGCCCAGGAGCCCGAGCAATCGGATGTAGTCTTCAAAAGCGACGTCTCGCTCGTGCGCGTGGACGTCCAGGCAGTGGACCGTGACAACCGCGCCATCAGCTCGCTGAATCGTGAGGACTTTGTCCTCCGCGACAACGGTAAGACCCGTGAAATCCGCAACTTCGCTACCGAGGAGATGCCCATCGACATCCTCTTCCTGCTCGATGTCAGCGGCTCCATGCGGCCCCACGTCGAACGCATCGCTCACGCTGCCGAAAACGCCGTCAATCTGCTCGGCAAAGACGACCGGATCGCAATCATGGTATTCGACCGCGCCACTCGCGTCCGGACGCCCTTCCGCAACAGCCGCAACAACATTCAACGCGAATTCGACAATCTGCTGCACAGCGAGAGCTTCAACGGCGGCACCGACATCACACGCGGCCTCCTCGATGCCGTGCGCTACGTCGCCCGCTCCGCCCGCAAGGACGCCCGCCGCGCCATCGTCATCCTCACCGACGATCAGACCGAGCGCGACCGCGACGAGAACCGCGTCATCATGGAACTCGCCGAGGCCGATACCGTTCTCAGCGCCCTCATCGCGCCCGATGCCATGAGCCAAGGCCCCTACTCGCCGGGCGGTGGCCGCGGCCGTGGCGGCTCGTACCCGCGCAGGCCGGGCTCCGGCGGCGGTTGGGGCGATATCATCTTCCCCCGGCCGCAGCAGTCGCCTTACCCCGGCGGCGGGGGCGGCTATCCCGGACCCGGTCCGTCCTATCCCGGCTCCCGTCTCAAGTCCGCCGGCACTGAAATGATCGCCCGCGAATCCGGCGGCGATAGCATGCGCGTGGACGAATCCGCCGCTCTGGAGACCACCTTGTCCCGCCTCCGGCAGCGCTATTCGCTGTACTTCAGCGTGCCCGAAGGCGCTCGCGAAGGGCAGGACCGCGCAGTCGAGGTCCAGCTCACGGCATCCGCCGCCCGCCGCTACCCCGGCACCAATCTCTACTACCGGGGGCACTACCGCTCCACGGGCAACGACTCCACGCCCGCCGAGGCAACTCCCGGCGAGACCGAATCCGCTCCCACCGTGGTCACCAAGGCTCCGGCCACCACCCAGAAACGGCGGCCCGCTGGAGAGACATACGGCTCCGCCGGCCCCACCATCGACCCCAACGCCAAAACAGGCGGTTGGCGGCGGGTGACCGATCCAGAGCCGAAGACGAAGGAACAGTAGACTACCGCTCCCACCACAGGTCCGGAGCCCCTGCCGGAGTGCGCTCGGTGAAGGGCACGCCAAGCCTGCGCAGTTCGGCGACGGCGGCCTCCACCGCCCCGGGCACGGCACGGCGCACACCTTCGGACAAGCCGCCGCCGAGGCAGCAACTCTCCGCAGTCACCCCGATTACGCTCAGATGCTCCGGCGCTCCGCCTGACTCCCCTGCCATCAGCAGCACCGCTCGCAGCCCTGGTGCGTGAGCGTCCAAACCGTTGGGGCCGCCTCCGGCCAGAACCTCGTCCTGTTGCACCACGCGGATCGTGCCCGGCGGAACCGAGTCATCGACGACAGCGTCAATCAACACCACGGTCCGTACCCCAGCCAGATGAAGCGCCAGCCCGATGCCGGGAGTCCCCAGGTCCGCCACTTTGACGCCATCCGGGAACACGAAACGGGCCTCCAGGTGCGCTACCACCGTCGGCCCGATCGCGTCATCTCCCATCAGGACATTGCCAATGCCGGCGATCAACGTGTAATGCATCAGCTCTAATAAACCACGTCCTCTCCTCCCATGTGGCGCCGGGAAGGCCGTGCCACCCGGGTGGTGAAACCTCCGCCGCTACCGCCTGTCCGGAACGCCGCCAGATGCACATAGCGCTCGTCTACCCATAGCCCCGCCCCAACGAGCCCGCGAGCCTGAATCCGCAGGTCCTTTCCCATTCCCACCGCCGGCGCAGCAAACACCGGTGCCACAGCCAGTTCCGACAGAATCCCATCCATCGAAATCTCGCCGGCTGTCTCCGGCCCATCCAGAGCGTCCAGCGCGTAGCTCCGCAACAGCTTCGGAAACAGCCGCTGCATCGTGGCCGGGTGATCGAACAGGTCCAGACCCACCACATGACCGCCCATGCCGAACGCCACGCCCGCCTGCCCCTCCACCCACCGGAAGGCGCGCAGGTACTCTTCCAGCGGCACTGCCGCCTTCTCGTACATCGCGTTCATCGCCGAAGTGGGCGACGCCGCGCACATCCGTTCCGCCTTCTGCTGGATGTCGGCCCACACAGCGCCCTGATCCGATTGCCGCGACTGCCGGTGCATGAGGGATTCGCTCACCTGCGCCGTCCGTGCCGCCCGGCCCCTCGCGTATTGCGCCTGATCCGACACGCGGAACTCCTTCGATTCGTGCCGCCACCGGCCCGCCTCCACGCACGAGACCGGGATCACGATGCTCTGCTTCGGCGGAGCCAGGATTGTGAGGTTCAGGACCCGGTTCTGCTTCGCACCCACCAGTTCCTCGCCGTCCAGCAGCAGCACCGGCCGCACACCCTCATTCACAAAGAGCAGTTGCGGTACGGAGCCCCCCTCGGTCAACTCCGTCACGCGTGCCACGCCCGTGGCGAGCGCCTCCTCCAGCAGCAGGTAGTCCGGCTCTCCCGCCGGCGCCTCTGCCCTCAGTAGTGGGAATAGAGTCAGGCGTTGAAAGCGCTGTGCCTCGCCCGTCCGGATCATCTGCAGTTCATTCAGTAGAGGTCTCATGACGTGAAAGAATGCACGCCCGAGTCCAATTCGGAAGCTCAGTAAATCAGCGAGTTACGACGCTGCCGGGACAAGCCGCCTTGTCGCGAAGTCAATCTGCCTTGCCGTCCCGCCCCTTCACGAACTGCTGTACCGCCTGCTTGGTAACACCCAACAGCCCGGCAGCCTGCGACTTGTTGCCATTGGTGATCGCCAAAGCCCTCATGAAGAAGTGTGCCCGCATGCGGCCAAGGAACCCGTCCAGATCGAAACCCGCTACCGGCTCCGGCAGAGCAGCAAAGGGGTCCAGTTTAGCCACGCCGCCGCCGAACACGAGGTCGCCCGCATCGATCGCCGCTTCCCGCGACATTATGATCGACGACTTCAACACGTTTTCCAGCTCCCGCACGTTCCCCGGCCACGAATGTTCGGACAAGCGCCGCAGCGCCAACTGCGTCAAGCGCCGCTCCCGCTTGGCAATCGTCCGGTTTAGCCGCGCCAGGAGCTTTAACGCCAGGTGCGGAATCTCCGCGCGCCGCTCCCGCAGCGGGGGCAGCCCGATATTAAAGCCACACAGCCGGTAGAGCAGGTCATCGCGGAAGCGTCCAGCCTTCACCTCAGCGTTGAGGTCGCGATTGGTCGCCGCCACCAGCCGCACATTGACCTTCACCGGTTGGCCGCCCACCGGCTCCACCACACCCTCCTGCACCACGCGCAACAGCTTGGCCTGGGCGCTGGGAGTCAGCTCTCCCACCTCATCCAAGAAGAGCGTTCCGCCGTGCGCTTCGCGGAAGCGGCCCAGATACTTCTGCGATGCCCCCGTAAAGGAGCCCTTCTCATGGCCGAACAACTGGCTTTCGAACAGCTCTCCCGGAATTGCCGCGCAGTTCACGGCCACCATCGCACGGTGCTGTCGATCGCTCAGCCGGTGAATCAACTTCGCGAACAGCTCCTTGCCTGTCCCCGTCTCCCCCGACACCAGCACCGGCACATCGTGGATCGCCACCATCGCCGCCGTCTCGGCCGCCTTCCGCAGCAGCGCCGAGTCGATGTAGATCTCCAACTCCGCCAACGCCGGATCGAGACCGTCCAACTCGGGTATCGGGCTGGGCGCCGACGATTCAGCCATGGACGCGGGGTACGACGAATCCTCGAGGGCCGAATCCCGCCTCGACATTTGGGGCATGGGCTGGCTGAACATGCGGCCCATATACCGGTCCGCGCTCAGCCATGCCCCGGACTCCACATCGAGGTCCACGACCCTCGCCCGTTCCCCGCTCGCAAACTCAGGCTGCTTCACTTGCAACAGCCGGGCCTGGATCTGCCCCGTGCTCGCCAGCAGGAACCAGATCGCCCGCATCTCCGCCGTGCCGGAACTCGCGCACACGCTCAGGTCATCGGCGTGCGAGTACCGCTTCAGGTACGGCGCCATCAGGCCGATCAGACGTGAGAAGTCCTTGGGATTGGAGGCAGCCAAGCCATGCATCTCCGTTCGCACACGTGGGTGGCGCGCCCGGATCGCATCGAGCGTGGTCCGCGCCTGCGTCTCTGTGTGCGGCGTGTGGAACAGCGCCACCGTGTCATAGCCACCCGTCTCCAGCAGCGCCAGCACCGGCCCTGGCTGCTCTTCGTCCCCCACCAGGCTCTGCACATAGGGATCCTGGTAATCCACAAACGCCAGCAACGTCCGTCCGTTAGAGATCATGGAATCCTGCCTACTGTCACATCCACCGCGCCCGTCGCGCCGCTGCGCATGTCCCGCACTGCAATTCGCAACACCACGGTATCCGGCGCCGCCGTCACCTCTTGCGTCAATACCAAACCGCCCGATTGCGCCTTGGTCCACTGCTGCTCATCGAGTTGAAACCCCATCTTGCCCGATGTCGAGCTGAACCGCCCATCGCTCTTTTTCTGCGCCAGCCACATCATCAATTCGCCGGTCGTCTTGCCGCCCTGCTTCGTCATCGAGACATTGTTCGGCTCGATCTGCAGTAGTACTTTCAGCGTCCGGCCGTCGCGCTCCACGCGGGCGTTCAGCAGAATCGCAGTCGGCGCGATGGGCGAAGACAGCAGTTCCTGCACGTCTGTTGCGCTGAGCTCGTCCGCCCTACCCGCCGGGGCCGGGATGTAGCTCTTCCGGTGCCTCGCCTGCAATCCCGCGCCGCGCAATTTCAACTGCAGCGATCGCTCCTCGGCGCTCTCCTCGGCGGCGTAGAACGCCAGCGTGTAGCTCGCCTTCGCATCCTCCAGCGCACCGCGAATCCCCGCCGCCAGATCGTTCGAGTTCCGCGTCACTACGCCGCCCGTCGCCTCGGCGAATGCTCTCATGCCAGAAAGCGTGTCCTGCGTCATGCTCGTCAACATCGCCTGGCTCGCCGCAATGGAACCGCTGCGCCGGCCCGAGAGCGCTCCGGCCGCCATCGCTGGAGTCCAGCCCGCCAAGCCCTTCGCATCCACCGGATATACAGCCACTCCTGCGTCGTTCAGCGCTCGCACCGCCCGCGCATACTCCGCCCTGTAGGACCGCAGTGCCGGACTCGCCGTGCCCTCCACCTGAGTCATTCCGGCAGCCGTGGTCATCGCCATCCCGTTGCCGATCCACACCAGATTCTTGCGCCCCGGCACCCCGGCCAGCCGGCGCGCGATCTGCTCCATCGCCCGCACTGTTATTCGAATGCGATCGTCCTGCTGCATCGAACTGAGGTCCGCCGAGGCGTCCGGCGCCGGCACGCCCATCGCCTGCGCCATCAGAGCCTGCACGGCCTGGGCCTCCCTCTGCAGGTCTCCCACGCTTTCCGCGCTGCCCACCACCATGTCCACTCGCAGCGCCTTTACCTTTTCGATCAATGCGACCGGGTCATCGGTGAAATCGTGCACCACGGCCAGACGCGTGCGAAGCGTGTAGAGTGCTATCGGGTCGCGGCCGTTGTAGCTCCGCAGGAACTGCATCACTTGTGCTCGGATAAACGTCCGCTCCTCCACACCGGAATTGAGATCGTCCATCAAAACACACGTCACGCTTTGCGGCGCGGCAGGCGCATACTCCGGACGGTTCGAGAACAGTCCGGCCGGCAAAGCCTGCGCTTTCGGCGCCGTCTCCATGAGTTTCGCGGGAGCCAGGAAGAACGCGATCGGACGCGGTTTCCCTCCATCCAGCAGCGTGAAGTCATCTCTGGTCAAATCCAGGACCGGCTTACCGTCCTTGCCGCTGACCACCACCTGCATCTCCACCAGCCGCGTCCCGGCCTGGAACGTCACGTCCTGACAAACCGCCGCCAGACTCAGCGCCGAGATCACTGCCAGTTTGGAAATCGTCATGCCCGTGGATGCGCCTGGTCGTAGACCTTCATTAGATCCGATAGCGACAACTGCGTGTACTTCTGCGTCGTCGAAAGCGAAGCGTGTCCCAACAGTTCCTGAATCGCCCGCAGATCCGCCCCGGCGCTCAGCAGATGCGTCGCGTACGCATGGCGCAGAGAGTGCGGATGCAGCGAGCTGTCGCCTGCCAGCGCGATCGAGTACATCTTCACAATCCCTCTCGCGCCCCGGTCCGATATCCTCGCGCCGCGGTGATTGAGAAAGACGGCGAGTTCTCCCTCGCCCGGCCGGCGTTCTTCCAGCCAACGTATGAGCGCAGCCAGTGCCGCGCCCGGCACCGGCACCTGCCGCTCCTTCTTGCGCTTGCCGCGCACCCGCACCCAACCTTCGCTCAAATCAAAATCGCCCACGTTCAGGCCCACGAGCTCGCTGATGCGCAGCCCGCATCCATACAGCAGTTCGAACAAGGCCAGATCCCGCTCCGCCATCGGCCGCTCCAGTTTGCCGGCCTGAATCTGATCGATCAGCCCGTTCGCCTGCGCCTCCGTCGGCACCGCCGGCAGCTTCTTCGGCATTCTCGGCGTGGTCAGCAGCTTGGCCCGGTTCAGGCGGATGGCGCCCTGCCGCAGACAATACTCGAAGAACGCACGCACGGCCGAGAGCTTCCGGCGGATGGTGGGCTTCGATAAGTTCTGCGCGTACAGATCCGCCATCCACTCGCGCAGCGCCAGCTGGTCGAATTCAAGCAGCGCCGGCGGAGTCATCCCGTTGCGTGCAAAATACGACAAAAACTGACCCAAATCAGCCTCGTAAGCGCGTAAAGTGTGCACGGAAGCGCACTCACGCGACAGTTCCGCAGAGTACTGCTGAATCCAGCTTTCCAGCTCAGACATAGCCGTCCATCGCTTCAATCGCCCGCCGGCACACCTCCGCATGCCGCGCTTTCTTGTCCCGCTTCAGCTTCTTGCGGGTCTCCTCATCCAGAGCCGGCAGCAGATCGAACGCGATGTTGGCCGGCTGGTAGTTCTTGGGATTCGCGTGCGTGATGAAGTGAGTCAACGATCCCAGCGCCGTCTCGCGCGGTACAGGCCGCAGTTCGCGGCCCGCCGCCATCTCCGCGGCGTGCCGTCCGGCGAGCAGCCCTGTCGCGATCGACTCCACATACCCTTCCACGCCCGAGATCTGGCCCGCGAACAACACGCGCGGATCGCTCTTCAAGCTCAGTGTCTCTGTCAGTAACTCAGGCCCGTTGATGTAGGTGTTGCGGTGAATTTGCCCGTACCGCAGAAACTCCGCATTCTCCAGACCGGGGATCATGCGGAACACGCGCTTCTGCTCCGGGAACTTCATGTAGTTCTGGAACCCCACCAGGTTGTAGCTGCCGGCGCGCTGATCTTCCTGCCGCAACTGAATCACCGCATACGGCCAGCGGCCGGTCTTCGGATCATCGAGCCCCACGGGTTTCATCGGGCCGAACCGCAGCGTCTCGGGGCCGCGCCGGGCGAGTTCTTCTACGGGCAGACAGGATTCGAAGAACGCTACCTTTCCGCCATGGATTGCGCGGTCCGCTTCGATATGCGCAGCGGCGCTTTCAGCGGTGAGGATCGCGTCGACGAACGCCTCGTACTCAGCACGATTGAACGGGCAGTTGACGTAGTCGTCGCTGCCGTCAATCGACTTGCCGTAGCGCGACGCCGCAAACACCTTCTCGCGGTCGATGGTCTCTGCATCCACAATCGGGCTGATGCTGTCGTAGAAGTAGAGCCGTCCGCTGCCGGTGAGCCGCGCGATATCTTCCGCCAGCGGTCCCGAAGTCAGCGGCCCTGTCGCCACCACGACGATGCCCTCGTCGGGAATTCGTGTGACCTCTTCCCGACGGATCTCCACCAGCGGCTCCGCCTCCAGTGCCGCCGTGATGCCGCGGGCGAACACCTCGCGGTCCACTGTTAGCGCCTGACCGCCCGGCACGCGCGCCTGCTCCGCCACTACCATCGCGAGCGACCCAAGCCGCCGCAACTCGTGCTTCAACAGCCACGGCGCGGAATTTTCCGTATCGGTTTTCAGCGAATTCGAGCAGACCAGCTCGGCGAAATCAGCGGTCTGATGAGCCTCCGTACTGCGCACTGGGCGCATCTCGGACAAGATGCAGGGCAAGCCCGCCCGCGCGATCTGCCAGGCGGCTTCACTGCCCGCCAGCCCCGCGCCGAGCACATGGATGGTAACCTTTTTCTTCAATCTCTCTCCATTCTAGTTCTGAGCTCATGAAAACCATTACCTTCTTCTTCGCACTCACTCTATGTGCCCTGGCGCAGGATCCCATCCGATACACCGTGCGCATCCCCGAACCGCACACTCACTATCTTGAGATCACAGCCTCCATCCCCACCGCCAAACCCTCCGTTGAGCTCTACATGGCGGTCTGGACTCCAGGTTCCTACCTTGTGCGCGAGTACGCTCGCAATGTAGAGAACTTCCAGGCCCGCACAGCGGCAGGAAAGCCCCTCACGTGGTCCAGGACGCGCAAGAACCGCTGGCGGGTGGATGCAGCCAACGAGCCCCGCATCGACGTCTCCTACCGTGTCTACGCCCACGAAATGAGCGTTCAGGGCAACTGGGTGGATGCCGGTTTCGCCATGCTGAACGGCGCGCCGAATTTCCTCACGCTGGTGGGCGCCGACAAGCGCCCTTACGAAGTGAAGCTCGAACTGCCGCCCACCTGGGGCAAGAGCATCAGCGGCATGAAGGACGGACCAACGCCCCACACCTGGGTAGCCGCCGATTTCGACGAACTCCTCGATTGCCCCATTTACGCCGGCAACGCACCCATCCACGAGTTTGTGGTGGAGGGTAAGAAGCACTATCTGGTCAACGAGGGCGAAGGCCCCATGTGGGATGGCCCGGCGTCGGCGAAAGACGTCGCGAAGATCGTCGCCGAGTATAGCCGTCAGTGGGGTGGGTTGCCTTACGAGAAGTACGTGTTCTTCAACATGATTGTAGAAAGCGGCGGCGGTCTGGAGCACAAGAACTCCACTTGGCTCGGGGCGAGCCGCTGGGCCTACAGCAACACGCAGGAGGCGCCCGAGAATCCAGCGGCTGTGGGCGCGGCGGCTCCCCGCCGGGCCTCCCGCCTCAGCTGGCTGGGCCTGGTCAGCCACGAGTATTTCCATCTCTGGAACGTTAAGCGCCTGCGCCCCGTTGAGCTTGGACCGTTCGACTACGAAAACGAGGTCTATACGCGCAGCCTTTGGCTGGCCGAAGGCGTCACATCCTACTACGGTCCGCTGGCCGTGCGCCGCGCCGGGCTCTCCACAAATGCCCAGGCTCTGCGCGCCATGTCCGCCGCGATCGGCCAGTTGCAGAACACGCCGGGCCGTCATGTCACGCCCGCCGAGACGGCGTCCTACAACGCCTGGATCCAGCTCTACCGTCCCAACGAGAATTCTCCCAACACCGCCATCAGCTACTACACCAAGGGCCAGGTGGTGGGCTTCCTGCTGGACGCCAAGATCCGCAAAGCCACCAACAACGCCAAGTCTCTCGACGACGCCATGAAGATTGCCTATCAGCGCTATGGCAACGAAAAGGGCTACACACCGGAGCAGTTCCGGGCGATCTGCAACGAAGTGGCCGGAGCTGACTTCAGCGCCTGGTTCCGGCTTGCGCTGGAGACTACGGAGGAGCTCGACTACACCGAGGCCCTGGAATTCTACGGCCTCCGTTTCCGCCCCGAGCCTGCACGCGCCGGAGCGCCGCGCCTGCTGACCGGCGTCACCGCCAACACCGCCGCGGGCCGCATCCTGATCACTGGCTTGCGCCGTGGCACACCTGCCTACAATGCAGGCTTCAACGTGAATGACGAAATTATCGGCGTCAACGGCTATCGTGTCCGCGCCGAGCAGTGGCCTTCCTACCTGGACAACTACAAGCCGGGCCAGACTGTGGATGTTCTGCTTTCCCGCCGCGACCAGTTGATGACGCTCAAGTTGCCCATCACCGCCGACAAGCCCTCGTCCTGGGCATTGGAGGCGAAGCCCGATGCCACTGACGAGCAGAAGGCGCGCGTGAAGGCCTGGCTGCGCGATTAGCGGTACAACTAGTAGCAGCTATGAACCAGAAGCTGTACGACCAGATCATCGAGAACTTCTTCACCTGCGATCCGCAGGAGATCACCGGAATCTTTCGCGAACTGATCATGGCCGTTCAAGCCGAGGGGAGCCTGCCGCCCTCCCCTCACATGTCCCAGAACTACGAGACCGCTCAGGCCAATCCCGAGATCCACCTCCTCCCCGGCAATCTCAAGGACGCCCGCGACGCCATCTTTCCTTACTTCTGGGGCACCGATAGCTGGGCCTCCCACCTCCATCTGGAGAACGTGAAGGGGCCAGCCAACTACGCGTCCCTGGTCGGCGCGCTGGCCTGTCTGCTGAAGAACCCCAACCTATGCACAGACACCTATAGTCAGCGCTCGAACGAGCTGGAGGTGAAGGCCGTCACCGCGCTGGCGAACCTGCTGTTCTACCACACGGATGACCCGTGGGGCGTCTTCACGATGGGCGGCACCATCTCCAACCTCTACGGCGCCAAGATCGGAATCGAGAGGGTGCTGCCCGGCGCCATGCACAACGGCCTGGGGGGAGTGCGTGTCGCGGGCCTGGTTTCAGACGCCGCTCACTATTCCAACCGCAGCGTCGCCGGCTGGCTG
>CAYVDY010000020.1:0-26294 GCA_964450255.1 uncultured Candidatus Solibacter sp.
GCGGACTGCGGATGACATATGAGCCGAAGCACCTGCGGTTCTTCCAGGCGCGGTTCGAGCCGATGTGAGATTTGCAGGGTCGGCGTGGCGCGGGATGCTGCTATTTTAGATAGATTGCACCATGCCGAAAATCGTACGTGGGGCCACTCCGATATCCGGGGAACTGCCGCCCAGCGGTCTGCAGCTTCGGCTTCCCCCAGCTCTGATCGAGACCGCCGCGGCGCGGTTGTGCTGGATCTCTCTGCTGTGCGCGGCATCGACCGTGCTGATGTTTTTTGTGCACGGGTGGCTGCAGCCGGAGGTGCGGGCGGCACGCGCCGCGGACCCGATGCTGCCTCTGATGTTCCTGGCCATTGTGCTGGTCTCCTCGGGGATGGTGGCGGTGCAGCGCTATGGTTTGCTCTCCAACCTGGCGATCCTCAACGTCGGCCTGGCATTCGAGGTATTTGTCGCGTTTGCGGTCGCCTTCTTTGAGACGGCGATGCCTTTGCCCAAAGACCAGTATGTGCAGGGCGTGTCGATGGTGGCGCTATGGATCACCGTTTGCGGCCTGCTGATCCCGAATGCACCGCTAGTGACGGGTATGGTGGCAATGGTGTCTGCCTTAATGTGGCCGGCAGCCTACTTTTTGAATGTGCATCTGCACGGTTATGAACCGCTGGCCTGGAACCGGTTGGCGGTGTACAACTTCATCAACTTCACGATGGCGTTCTGGGCCTTCTTCCTGAACAAGAGGATTTACCGGCTGGAAATGTCGGCCTACCGGGCGCAGGAATTGGGCAGCTATGAACTTCTCTCGCTGCTGGGCAAGGGTGGTATGGGCGAAGTGTGGCGGGCGAAGCACAGGATGCTGGCGCGGGATGCGGCGATCAAGGTGATCCGGCCGGATGTGCTGGCGATGCAGCCTGGGCGGCAGGCGGATGTCGTACGCCGGCGGTTTGAGCGGGAGGCGCGGGCGACCGCCAATTTGCGCAGTCCGCACACGGTGGATCTCTACGACTTCGGCGCCTCGCAGGATGGCAGCTTCTACTTCGTGATGGAGTTGCTGGACGGGGTGAGTCTGCAGGTGCTGGTGGACAAGTTCGGACCCGTGCCAGCCAGGCGCGTGGCGTTCATCCTGAACCAGATCTGTGATTCGCTGGAAGAGGCGCACCGGTCTTCGCTGATTCATCGGGACATCAAGCCGAGTAACATCTACCTCTGCGCGCTGGGGCTGCAGTTCGACTTCATCAAAGTTCTGGACTTCGGACTGGTCAAGAGCATGAGCGGTTCGGATGCCTCCCAGATGACGATGGAGGGACAGGCTGCAGGTACGCCGGCTTATATGGCGCCCGAGGTGGCGATGGGGGACGTGCGCATCGACGGGCGCTCCGACATCTACTCGTTGGGCTGCGTAGCGTATTATCTGCTGACGGGCAGTTTGCTCTTCGATGAAAACACAGCGACGGCCACCGCGCTGGCGCATGTGCAGAAGCCGCCCGTGCCACCGTCGGCGCGGACGGAACTGCCCGTGCCGGCCGACCTGGAGGAACTGGTGCTGGCTTGTCTGGCGAAGAAACCGGATGACCGTCCACGCAGTGCGCAGGAGTTGTCGCGGCGGCTGGCGGCACTGGAGTGCATTGGGCAGTGGGGACGGGAGGAAGCCGCGGCGTGGTGGCAGATGAACCTTCCGGTGACCGCGGCGGAGCGCGTGGCCACGCAGAGAGAATCGGCCGGCGTGATCATCACCACAGCCAGCGGGATGTAGCTCCGGTATCCTACCCATGGACACGTGGAAGAACGACAACCTGACAAGGCAGGCGATGGTATGCGCGGCTCTGGGGATGGCGCACCAGGTGGCCGGCAAGGCGACGCGTGACGCGCTATTCCTGAGCGCATTTCCCTCCAGCGATCTGCCGCGCATCGTGATCAGCGGCGCCGCCGCCTCGCTCGCCCTGGGATGGTTGTTCTCGCGCCTGCTGAGCAAGTTTGGCCCGAGGCGCGTCGTGCCTGCCGGATTCCTGCTGAGCGCCGTAGTGCAGGCCGCGGCGTGGCAGATGCAGCCCGTGTTCCCGAAAGTTGTGGCAGCGGTGATGTATCTGCATCTGGTGGCTTTTGGGGCCGTGCTGCTGAGCGGGTTCTGGTCGATGTCGAGCGAGCTGTTCGACGCGCGTACGGCCAAGCTGCGGTTTGGCCGGATTGCGGGCGCGGGCACTGCGGGCGGGATTGCCGGCGGCCTCATGGCGGAGCGCGTGGCGGCGTGGCTGCCGGCGGAGTCTGCGCTGCTGATGCTGGCGCTGCTGCATCTGTCCGCGGCGGTGGGGCTGGTGATGTTGAGGAGTGAGCCGGGTGCGGTGAAGCCGCTGGAGCCGGAAGCTGTGCCGGCGCGGGAGGTGTTCCAGCGGGCGCCGTATCTGCGGTATCTGGCGGGGCTGGTATTGTTGGGGACGGCGAGCGCGGCGATTTTGGATTACCTGTTCAAGGTGGGGGCGACGGACACGTTCGGCAAGGGCGCGAATCTGCTGCGCTTTTTCGCAATATTCTACACGTCCACGTCGATTCTGACGTTCCTGACGCAGACATTTCTCACGCGGCCCTCGCTGGAAAGACTGGGAATCAGCCGGACTGTGGCGACTCTGCCGGTGGCGGTGGGTCTTGGCGGCATGGCGGCGTTGAGCTTCCCGGTTTTCGGGGCGTACGCGCTGGCGCGAGGGTTGGAGCAGATCCTGCGCGGGTCCTTGTTCCGGTCCGGCTACGAGTTGTTCTACAACCCGGTGCCGGCGGCGGAGAAGCGGTCCGCCAAGACCTTGATCGATGTGGGTTGCGATCGCATGGGGGATGCGGTCGGTGCCGGCGTGGTGCAGTTATTTCTTCTGGTCGCGCCCTCGCTGGTGCGAAGCGAGATTCTGGGCGTGACCGTCGCGTTCGCGGTGGCCGCGCTGTGGCTGGCGATGCGGCTGGACAAGGCGTATTCGCTGATTCTGGAGCGGAGCCTGGTGAGCCGCGCGGAGGAGTTGGATCTGCGCAACGTGGACGACAGCAACGTGATGTCGGCTGTGCTGCAGACCATCAGCGTTACGGCGCCGAGCGGTTCGCACCACTTGAAGGCTCCGGCGCCGGCACCGGCGGAATCGGTGCGATACGACGATGAGGTGTTGGAGTCCTTGCGGGTGTTGCGCTCCGGCGATGTGGCTCTGGTACGGGCTGAGTTGCACAGGATGCCTCCGCTGGATGCTGTTCAGGCGGCGCAGGTCATCAGGCTGCTGGCTTGGGATCAAGTGGCGGCGGACGCCCGCAAAGTCCTGACAACCGCCCGACACCGGCTGGTGGGTCTGCTGGTGGACCACCTGACCGATCCGGACGAGGACTTCGCGGTGCGGCGCCGCCTGCCTCGGATTCTGGCGTATTCCGACAATCCGCGCGCCGTGGTGGGGTTGCTGCTCGGCTTGCAGGATGCGCGTTTCGAGGTCCGCTTCCACTGCGGGCGGGCGCTGGACGCTGTGAAGCAACGCAATCCTGAGACCAGTATCCCGTCGGAGGCGGTCTACGCGATTCTGGAGCGCGAACTTTCGGCGTCACGATCGATCTGGGAGAGTCATCGCTTGCTGGATCGCCGGGAGGCGGGCGAGCAGTACGAGTTTCTCGACGAGCATCTGCGGGAGCGGGCGAATCAAAGCATGGAGCACGTGTTCTCCCTGCTGGCGCTGGTGCTGGCGCGCGATCCGTTGAAGATCGCATTTCAGGCGCTGCACACGGACGACAGGATGCTGCGCGGACTGGCTCGTGAATACCTGGACACGCTGTTGCCGGACACAGTGAAAGAGAAGTTCTGGACTCTCATCGAAGCCATCCCCTCGGGCGGGACGGCGACTCCGCCCGAGACGCTGGAGCGATTGGTGGAATCCAGCCAGACGCTGCTGTTGAAGATCAAGAGGGCCGGATAGGGCTCAGGCGCTCAGCCTGATATGCTCTTTCGCGATGCGCCCGGCGACCCACAACCAGACGATGACGAGGATCACGTTGACCCAGGCGAACTGGGTGACCGTCAAGGCGGCGACAGTGGTTCCCAGAAAGACGATGGCGGCGGCGAGCATATCGCCGAAGCGCATGCAGAACGTGTCGATGGCGGCCTTGGCTTTGTACTTCGCTTCGCGCGAGGTGGGTAGCCAGAGGGCCTGTTTGACGGTGTTCTGCACGGAGTAATCGGCGGCGTTTTCGAGTGTCTTGACGCCGCGCACGATGGCGAGAATGGGGGCCAGGGCCAGCACGGAGTAGCTCATCAGGGAGATCACGGGCAGGAAGAAGAGAGACCCGCGGATGCCGGCGTGCTTGAAGATGCGAGAGACGCCGAAGGCCTGGACGAGGAGGCCGATGCCGTTGACCCAACTGAAGTAGGTGGCGTAGAATCCGCCGATGAACTGCGCCTTGGCCGCACCTGTGAGGTTGAGCCTGGCGGCTTCATTGGTGACCAGGCGGCTGAGCATGTACTCGCCGGAGGTATTCACGATGTTGAGGAGGATGGTGAGGAGGGCGATCCAGAGGAGGTACTTATCCTGCAGGATGAGCGAAAAGCCGCCCTCTTTGGAGAGCACTTCCCCTGTGTCCTTGACGATTGCCTTCGGGCCGCTGCGGGCTTCCAGAGAGTTGGCCCAGGCTACTAGCGCGGCAGTGGTGATCAGGATGCCGGCGGCTGCGAGCATGAGCGCGTAAGGGGAGAGGCTAAAGCGCTCCACGAGCACTCCGGCGGCCTTCGCGCCTGCAAGCGCGCCAACGCTGCTGCCGACTCCAATGAGCGGAAAGAGGCGGCGGCCCTGTCCTTCGGTGTAGAGATCGTTGGCGAAGGCCCAGAACTGAGAGACGACGAAGACGCTGAAGATGCCGACCCAGATGTAGTAGACAATGCCTTCGCGAACGCCCTGAGAGCCGAGGAACGAGAAGATCAGGAGATGGGTGACGAAGAAGAGCGTGAGGCCGGCGACCAGTTTGACGCGGTTGACCTTGGTGCCGCACCAGCCGTAAACGGGGACCAGCAGCAGAAGAACGAGCGCCTGGCCGGCGGCGGAATAGGTTTTGATCTCTGCGCCGCCCTCAGTCAGGATCAGAGCCTCGCGCGCGGTCTTGATCAGGTAGTAGGAGGCGAGGAGGAGGAAGGCGTTGAGGGTCATCAGGACCACGCCCAAGCCTTCACCGGAGCGGACGTCAGCGAAGAGAGAGAGGAATTTCTCAAGCGCACTCTTGGGCGCTGTGTCGATCGCCTCGAAGGTGAGGAGAGACTTCAGTGTTCCCGTTACGGATTTGTCGTATGGTTTCTTCGGATCGTGCGCCACAGGCTAGTATTAGCAGAAAACCCGGGTTGTGTTCACGGAATGGAAAATTCAGGCGAGACTGGCTGGCCTTTGGAATCGACGGGGACGACCGGATTGATGCCGATGGGAGTGACGAACGCGCGGCCGTCGCGGATCTCCACCAGCAGGAACTGGTGATGGCCTGACCATGCCTCCACGTTGGCGGAATCCATCGTTGCGCGAACGTCAGCGTCGCGTCGCGACCCGCCGGATCCGGTGACGAAGTGGCGGATGCCGTAGCTGCGCGCATTGACGCGGCTGGCCTGGAAGTTGTGCTCGTGGCCCTGGAAAGTCAGCTTGACGCCGTTGTCGGAGAAGAGCTGGAGCCAGTGCTTCAAGCGTTCCTCGTTGTTCTCTGCGGCGTGCCTTGGACCGGCGTTGAAGATGGAGTGATGGAAGCAGGCGATGCGCCAGGGTGCGGTGGCGCGCGGGAGTTGATCGCGCAGCCATGCGGTTTGCGGCCCGTCCGGCAGGAAAGCGGGGCGAGGCCGGCCGGTCTCGGTGACAGAGCTTGTGTCGAGCGCGAAGAAATCGGCCAGGTCGGCGTATTGGAAGTGATAGTAGCGGCGCGGTTCGCCGCCGGGGAAGAAGAAGTTGTCCAGGTAAGCGGGCAGGTCGGCACGGTGCTCGCTCTCGTTGCCGTCGTGGTTGCCGAGGGTGGGATAGAACGGGATCCGCTGGAGCGTTGCGGCGTAGGGCTTGAAGAAGCGAGGCCACCAGTCGCCATCGTCTGAGCCGCTGCCTGCGCGAAACGGACCAAAGCCCCAGGCGTAGATGTTGTCGCCGGTGGTAAGAACGAAGCGGATGGGGTCCGGTCCAGCGGCGCGCCGTGCGACGAGATCTGCCATGACGGCGGCCAGGTCGTACTGGGCTTTGGAGGCGTCGCCGTAGTCGCCGATGACGAGGAAGGCGAGGCGAGCCGCCTTGGCCGCCCAGGTTCGCAGGTGGCCGGCGCCTGCGGGAACGCCACCGATCTCGACGGACCATGCGTATTCCGTATCGGGCTGGAGGCCTTCCACGCGCGCCCAGGCTTTCTCCGTGTAGACGGTGCGGGGGCCGATGCGAACCGTGGCGGCCCCGAAACCGCGGGCGTCGCGGCCGATTCGGTTACCGGTGCCCAATTGCTTGCCCCAAGCGAGGAGCGCGGAGGTGGGGCCGAGTTCGCCGACGTAAATGGTAAACGGTTCGGCGGCGGACAGAAGCGCAGGGAACAGGAGCAAGAGGAACCTCATGCTTCGCTACTCGATGAGGATGCGGATCGACTTTTCGTCGAAGAGGCGGGACTCCGGGCCGAGGCGGACGTAGAGGTAGCGGGTTTTCGATTCCGACGGGTGGTATTCAAAATACTGCGGCGTGTCGATCTCGCCGTAAGGGCCGCACACTTCGGCGCTGGGTTCGGCGTCGCGTTGTTTGGCGGCCTCGCCCTTGTAGGGACCGGTCGGTACCAACTGCCAGGCTTGGTTATCGCCCGTGAGCGGGAACCTCTCGGTGACATCCACCACCTCGCAGCCCGCCTTCTGGCGCGATGAGAGCCTGGACCGGAAGCGTCCGTCGATGGTGTCCCTGACCTTCTGGCGGTCCGGCTTTTCGTAGACCTCCAGCGCGATGGGACTCTGGGCGGGATCTTTGCCGGGCACGACGATGCGGATGGTGCTGTTGGCGCTGACGAACTTGTGCGAATTGCTGCCCTGACATTCCTGAACGAGCATCAGGATGCCGAGTTGTTCGTCGCGCCACGGTTTCCAGGTGCAGCCGGGGTTGGCTGGGCGCGACGGTTTCAGCGCCTCCTGGGACCATGCGAGAGCGCAGACAGCGAGCAGTGCGAATAACAACCTCATGCTCCCCATTGTCTAACGATTATCATGGTCAGGATGCAGTCACGATACAAGTGGGCCGTGGTGGGGATGCTGTGGTTCGTCTGTTTCTTCAACTACGCGGACCGGCAGGCGATTTTCTCCGTGTTTCCTCTGTTGAAGAGCGAAATGAATCTGACCGATGTGCAACTGGGCATTGTCGGCAGCGCGTTCATGTGGGTGTATGCGCTGATGGGGCCGTTTGCGGGGATTGTGGGCGACCGCCTATCGCGGAAAACCCTGATCGTGGGCGGGCTGATCTTCTGGTCTCTCGTGACCGTGGCCACCGCGCTTTCGACCACGTACTGGCAACTGGTTCTGTTCCGGGCGCTGGAGGGATTGGGTGAGGCGTTCTACTTCCCGGCTTCGATGTCTCTGGTGAGCGACTACCACGGCAAGGCGACGCGCTCGCGGGCCATGGCGATTCATCAATCGAGCGTCTACGCAGGCACTATCGCGGGCGGAGCGGTGGCCGGCTACCTGGCGCAGCACTACGGCTGGCGATCGAGCTTTTATCTGTTCGGCACGCTGGGCACGCTGTTGGGTTTGGTGCTGATCGGGTTGCTGAAGGAGCCTGTGCGGGGCCAGTCCGAAGAGCCGGGTGATGCGCCGGTGCATGGCGCTTTCGATTTCAGCCGCGGGGTGATGAACTCGCTGCGTGCGATCTTTGCGCATCGCATGGTGGTGGTGCTGATCAGTGTGTTCATCGGCGCGAACTTCGTGGCGGTAATCTTCCTGACGTGGATGCCGTCGTTCCTGTTCCGCAAGTTCGGGATGAGTCTCTCGATGGCGGGATTGAACGGCACGGCGTATCTGCAGATTGCGTCGGTCTGCGGCGTGATGGTGGGCGGATGGCTGGCCGACAAGTACGCGAAGAAACACTTGGCTGGCCGCATGTGGACGCAATCGCTGGGCCTGCTGTTGGGCGTGCCGTTCATCTTTCTGGCGGGCTGGACTCTCTCCGTGCCGCTGCTGATTCTGGGCATGGCGGGCTTCGGATTCTCGAAGGGATTGTACGACGCCAACATCTGGGCATCGCTGTATGATGTGGTGAAGCCGGAGCATCGGGCTACGGCGCTGGGGCTGATGAACTCGATTGGCTGGCTCGGCGGGAGCGCCGCGCCGGTGGCCATCGGGTACGCCGCGCAGACCTATGGGATGAGCGCGTCGATCAGTGCAAGCTCGGTGGTGTATCTGATGGTAGGGATGTTGATGATCTTCGGGATTAAGTCATTCATGGGGAAGAAGACGGCGTGATCAGAATTGCACTGCCGCTCCTGCTGATGCTGCAAGCACAGCCGCCGGACTACCGCGGCTCCTATACGGTGCCGTTGGGCGAGGCGGCGCTGGGTTATCCGGGGCCGGCGAAGGACGATCCCATCGCGCGGTTGCAGGCGCGGCTGGAGAGTGGCGCGGTGAAGCTGGAATGGGACACGGCGCATGGCTATCTGCCGTCACTGCTGAAGGCGCTGAAGATACCCGTTTCGTCGCAGGGGCTGGTGTTTTCAAAGACGAGCTTCCAGGCGCCGCTGATCAATCCGGCGGCGCCGCGGGCCATCTACTTCGGGGATTCGGCGTATGTGGGCTACGTGCCGAAGGGGCCGGTGCTGGAGTTGTCGGCGGCCGATCCCACGCGGGGCGGTTTCTTTTACACGCTGGAGCAGAAGCGCGTGGCGAAGCCGCAGATCGAGCGCGGCGACGGGTGCCTGGGGTGCCATGTCTCGCCGAATACAACGGGGATTCCGGGGCATCTGGTGCGCTCCGTGTATCCGGATGCGACAGGGTTTCCGATGGGCACGGTGGGGTCGTTTGTCACGGATCATCGCAGTCCGTTCCGCGAGCGCTGGGGCGGCTGGTATGTGACGGGCACGCATGGTAAGGCACGGCACATGGGCAATGTGGTGGTGCAGGACCAAAGCAAGCCGGAGGCGCTGGATCGTGAGGCGGGCGCGAATGTCACCAGCCTGCAGCCGCTGGTGGACACGCGGCCGTATCTTTCGCCGCACAGCGACATCGTGGCGCTGATGGTTCTGGAGCATCAGACGAAGCTGCACAACCTGTTCACGCGGGCCGGGTATGAGGTGCGTGCGGCGCTGACATTGCAGGGAGAGATGAACAAGGCGCTGGGGCGGCCGGCGGGGGAGGTGAGCGAATCCACAACCCGGCGGATCGAGAATGCAGCGGAGATCCTGGTGCGGTATCTGCTGTTTATGGACGAGGCGCGGTTGGAGAGCCCAGTCCGGGGCTCGTCGGCCTTCGTGAAGGAGTTTGGCGCGCGCGGCGGACTGCGGGAGTTCGATCTCGAGACGCGGATGTTCCGCTACCGGTGCAGCTTCCTGATCGATTCCGAGGCGTTCCGGGCCTTGCCGGAGGCGCTGCGGACGCGGGTGTGGGCGAAGATCGACGCGGTGATGGCGGGTGAGGAGTGGGCGGCGACGCGAGAGCTTCTGGCGGCGACGGTAAAGCGATAACGGCCGGTTTCTATTCTGGCGCGAAAATCGAGGACTCCTTTTCTGTTGGCCAGGCTTGTTTGGAAACTGCCAGGCGCAGGTACACCATGCTTCCCAGCGAGTTGCGATGGTAGTTCTTGAGCGATTGGCGGTCGTTGGAGGTTGTCTGGCTTTTGTGGCATTCCAGCGCGGCGTCGGCCGCGGTGTTGCCCGCGGAGCTTTCGACCACGGTGGTGAAGAACTCGTCCGAAACGGTCCGGTAGACGCGGCGCCCGTCGGTGGCGCCGGCGGCCAGCGGGATCTTCGAGGTGGGATAGCCGATGTAGTAGAGTTTTGAAGGCCCGTGCGCCAGGCGGGACTGCTCCTGGAATACTTCGGTAGTGATGGCGCTGGTCAACCGGTGATCGATGTGTCCGCTGATGCCGTCCGGGGGGTGCGTGATGATGACCTCCGGCTGCACTTCCGCGATCACCTTGCGCAACCGTTTCGCCACTTCGTCCAGGACTACCGTGGTGGTGAGGCCCTGGTCGAAGAAGCCGAAAGCGATGGGAGGGTGAATGCCGAGGGCGGCGGCCGAGCAGCGCAGTTCCTCCTCCCGCACCGCGCCGAGTTCCGGGCCGGCTGGAATGCCTGCGAACGAGGTGACGCCGATCTGACCCGATGTCACCGTGGCGAGGTAGACGTTGTGCCCATCCTGGGCGTACTTTGCCAGCATGGCTCCGGTGCCCCACCAGACCTCGTCATCGGGGTGGGCGAAGACGGCGAGCACGTTGCGGGACTGGGCGAGGCCCGCCAGGGGCAGGCAAAGGAGTAATAGGGCTGCGCATTTCCAGTGAGTGGGCATAGCAATTCTCCGATAGATTCTAGCAGGCTGGGTGGGTGCTGAATGCGCGTGGTATCCTGTGAGTTGCGCGTCTTGCGCAGAAACCACGCCGGAGGGAGGTGAGTAGGAAATGGCAGAAGTCGTAATTCAGGATGGTGAGACTCTGGAGTCCGCATTGCGCCGCTTCAAGCGGAAGGTGCAGCAGGAGGACATCATCAAGGAAATCAAGAAACACTCCTACTACATGAAGCCCGGCGAGAAGAAGCGTGTGAAGCAGGCTTTGGCTCGCAAGCGCAACCGGAAGAAGCGTCCGAGGGACGTCGAATAGTCCGGGAACGGATTTCAGAAACAAAAAAGGGCGCCCTTCGCGGGGCGCCCTTTTTTGCTGTGTGTGTCGAGAGCTACTTGGAGAATTCGCGCAGGGCTTTCTTCATGCTGTGCTCCACTTCCTTGGCGCCGGCGGGGGGCGTGAACTTGGAGGTGTCCACGGGGCCGGAGGCGAAGGACGTCATCTCAGTGGTCATCTCCATCAGGGTGCCGGGGGTTCCGGGCTTGGCGGCCGCGGGCGCCGGTTTGGCCTGCTCGGGTGCGGGGACCTCTTCCTTGGGGGGCGCCTTCTTTTTGCGGCCGAAGCCGCCTAGGCCGCCGAGAACCGCTCCCGCAGCGCCGCCGAGCGCGCCTCCAACTGCGCGGCCGGCCTGATTGCCTGCCTCCTGTTCTGCGACCTCGCCCGCGCTGGGCATCCGTGCGCCGCTCATGTCCGGCATGTCGCCGCCCATGCCCATACCGGTCATGCGCGTGATGGTCATCACGGGCACGCCTTCCAGCTTGGACGCTTCCGCGGCCAGTTTGGCCATGCCCTGGCCCATGCCGGGCTGCATTGTGGCCATGCGGCCCATGCGCATGGCTTCCTGACTGTAGCCGAGCTTCTCGGCCATGCGCATCTGGAACTGCCGGACCTCGTCATAGCCAGCCACGCTCGGGGCGAGCCACAGGTCGTTGTTCATGTTCATTTTGCCGACCTGCTCGGGGTTCTTCGGATCCTTGATCGCCATGGTGATCAGCAGCTGAACTTCGCGGGTGTTGAAACCGCCGATGTTCTTCGTGGCGCCGGTCTCCTTGATGTCGAAGGAGAGCTCCATGTTTACTTCTCCCTGCTTGGTCTGCTGGGCCATCTTCTTTTGCATGGCGTCCATCGCCAGCTTGAAGTCGGCGAACGTAATGACGGCGTACGTGTTCTTGTCGAGATCGATTTCCGTCATCGTCTCCTTGTCGAGATCGATGACGCTGATGCTTCGGGCATTGACAGTGGCCATGCGGTTGCCCTTAACCAAGTGGGTGCTGATCTGGGGTTCCAGGGCCTTGCCTCCGCCGGGCACCATCTTCATCATGCGGACCATGGAACCGCCCGTAATTTTAGCGGTTTGTTCGTAGGTGAAATCGGCGAATGCCGGCGCGACGGCGAGCGCGGAAGTAACAGCGAGCCACGCTGCGGAACGGATGATGGGATTTCCACTCATGGCTACGAGAGTAGTGGAAAGTTGGGGTGCTATACAATAGCCTTCACTGGAGTACCCGTGGCTGAAGAACTGAATGTCAGACCGTCGACGCGGCGCGCGAAGTTTTCGCTGGTGTTGTGCGTGCTGTTTCTCGTGCTGGTGATCTGGTGCAAGGCAAAGCTGTTTCCGGACGCCGCCTGGTGGTTCGTGGTGGTGGGAGTGTTGCCGTTTGTCGCACCGGCGCTGGCCTTTGTGGACGTCATCCGGACGAAGTTGTGGTTGGAGGAGGGGCTGGTGCGTTACCGGCACGGCTTCCTGGTGCAGACGACGCGGGCGATGGAACTGCGAAAGATCCAGGATGTGCGCGTGGAACGCACGCTGACGCAGCGGATGTGGGGCGTGGGGACATTGATACTGGAATCTGCCGGCGAATCCAGCCGGCTGGTGGTGGTGGATATCGACAACCCGCAGCGGACGGCGGACGCCATTGTGCGGGCATCGAGACAGGAAGGAACATCGAAAGACCATGTCTGATTTCTTGAAGGGTAAGATCGCGGTTGTGACGGGTGCCTCGCGCGGACTGGGCCGGGCGATGGCGGTATCGCTTTCGGCGGCCGGCGTGCGCGTGGCGCTGGTGGGCCGCGACGTGGCGAAGCTGGATGAAGCAGCGCGCGAGTGCGGCGAGGGCGCGGCGATCTTCCCGTGCGACGTGACGAAGGAAGATGAAGTGGCCCACCTGGAGCGGCAGGTTTCCGAGTCGCTGGGCAAAGCGCAGATCCTCATTAACAACGCGGGTGTGAATCTGCGCAAGCCGGTGACGGATTTTACGCTGGAAGAGTGGCGCTGGGTGATGGATTCCAACCTCACGAGCGCGTTTCTTTTCTCGCGGGCGTTTGTGCCGCATATGAAGGGGACGGGCTATGGGCGGGTTCTGAACATGACCTCGATCATGAGCCATGTCTCCCTGCCGGGGCGGTGCGCGTATTCAGCCTCAAAGACCGGGCTGCTGGGCTTCACCCGGGCTCTGGCGATGGAGTTGGCGGGCGAAGGGATCACGGTGAACGGCATCAGCCCCGGGCCGTTTGCGACGGAGATGAACACGCCGCTGATGTCGGATCCGGAGGCAAACGCGATGTTCCTTTCGAAGATTCCGGTGGGGGCGTGGGGTCAGCCGCAGGATATTGGAACGCTGGCCGTGTATCTGTGCGGGCCGGAATCTGCGTTCATCACTGGCACCGACATCGTGATAGATGGAGGGTGGCTGGCGCAATGAAGCGGAGGGGGTTCCTGGCTCTCGCGCTCGCCGGGTGTCAGCGTTCGCGGAAGCGGCGGATCGCGGTGATCCCGAAATCCACGTCGCACCTGTTCTGGGTGTCGGTGGAGGCTGGCGCGAAGGCTGCGGGACAGAAGTTCGACGTGGAGATCCTGTGGAACGGGCCGTCGTCGGAGACTGATTTCAACCGCCAGATTCAGATCATCGATTCGATGACCGCACAGCGTGTGGACGGCATCGCCGTGGCGGTCAGCGAGCGCCAGGCGCTGGTGGGCGCGGTGGACCGAGCGGTGGCGGCGGGGATTCCGGTGACGGTGTTCGATTCCGGGTTGGACTCGGAGAACTACATGTCCTATGTCGGCACGGACAACGTGCTGGCTGGGCGGTTGGGCGCGCGGCAACTCGCCCGCGCCATCGGCGGCAAGGGCAAGGTGGCGGTGATCCTGCACGCGCCTGGAGCGCTGGGCACGATGGATCGGGAGACGGGATTCCGCGAGACGATCAGGCAGGAGTTTCCGGGGATACAGATCGTGGCCGAGCAGTTCGGCATGTCGGACCGGGCCAAGGCGCGCGCGACGGCGGAGAATATCCTGGCCGCGCATCCGGATGTGGCTGGGCTGTTCACCTCGACGGAGCCCAGTTGCACGGGCGCCTTGCTGGCGCTGAAGGGGCGCGAACTGGCGGGCAAGGTGAAGGTGGTGACTGTGGATACGAGCGACAACCTGGTGGAGGAGATGCGCGCCGGCAACCTCTATGCGATGGTGGCGCAGGATCCGCACGGGATGGCGTTTCAGGCGGTGAAGACTCTGGTGGACAAGCTGAACGGGCAGACGCCGCCGAAGAAGATCGACATGCAGCCGCGCGTGATTCTGGCCGCGGATCTCGATCAGCCGGACGTCCGGAAATTGTTGAAGCCGGACCTTTCCCAGCTGCGGTAGACTCTGAACTTCATGACGCGCAATCAGGACACCCGATTCTTCGGACACCCGGCAGGGCTCTCCACGCTCTTTTTTACCGAGCTATGGGAGCGGTTTGGCTACTACGGCATGCGGGCGCTGCTGGTGCTGTTCATGACGGCGCCGGCGGCCTCGGGCGGGTTGGGGTTCGACGTCACGACGGCGTTCGCGATCTATGGACTATACACTGCCAGCGTCTACATGATGAGCCTGCCGGGAGGGTGGATTGCGGATCGCATCCTGGGGCAGCAGAGGGCCGTTCTCTATGGCGGTGTGCTGATCGCCATCGGGTATCTGATGTTGGCTTTGACGCAGCAGTGGACCTTCTTCCTGGGCATGGGCATCGTGGTGCTGGGAACGGGTTTGCTGAAGCCGAACATCTCGACGATTGTGGGGCAGATCTACGCGCCGGGCGATCCGCGGCGGGAGTCGGGTTTTTCGATCTTCTACATGGGGATCAATATCGGTTCGACGGTGGCGCCGCTGGTGTGCGGCTGGGTGGGCGAGAAGATCAACTGGCACTGGGGCTTTGGGCTGGCTGGCATCGGCATGGTGCTCGGCGTGATCACCATATGGCATGGGCAGAAGAAGCTGGGGGAGGCCGGGCTGCATCCGGTGACGCCGCCCACGCCGGAGATCGGCGCACAGTGGCGGCGGAGCTTCCGGAACTCGATGGGAGCGGCGTTGGGCGCGGCTGCCGTGATTGCGTCATTGCACCTGAGCGGCGTTGTGGAGTTGACCGCGGAGCGCCTGGTGAACGGCGCGGGCTTCGTGCTGATAACGATCACCATCGGGCTGTTCGGCTGGATGTTCCTGGGCGGTGACTGGACCGCGGATGAGCGGAAACGGCTGGCCGTGATTGCGGTGCTGTTTGTGGGCTCGGCACTGTTCTGGGCGGCATTTGAGCAGGCCGGCTCGTCGTTCAACCTGTTTGCGAAGAACAGCACGGACAACCTGTTGCTGGGCTTCGAGTTTCCGGCGAGCTGGTTCCAGTCTCTCAACGCGGGCTTCATTATCTGTTTCGCCGCGGTGTTTGCGTGGATCTGGATTCGGATGGGGACGAAGCAGCCTTCCTCGGTGATGAAATTCGCGTTGGCGATGCTGTGCGGCGCGCTGGGTTTTGCGGTGATGATGGGGGCGGCGCAGACGGCCGGAGAGACCGGCCGCGTGAGCCCGTTGTGGCTGGTGGCGACGTATCTGCTGCACACTTGGGGCGAGCTGCTATTGAGCCCGGTGGGGCTCAGCGCGATGACGCGGCTGGCGCCGGTGCGCGTGGGCGGATTGATGATGGGGGTGTGGTTCCTCTCGCTCTCCATGGGCAACTGGCTGGCGGGGCGGTTGGCGGCGTTCTATGGCAACATGCCGCCATACGAACTGTTCCGGACTCTGGGCATCATCACGCTGGTTTCGGCCGTGGTGCTGGCGCTGGTGGCGCGGCCGGTGTCGCGCATGATGAGGGACGTACAATAGGACGATGGCGAAAGAGCGGGCCAAATCGAACGAAACGGCGGCGCCGCCGGATGTGCCGTTTGAGCACTCCCTGGGCGAACTGGAAGGCGTCGTAAAGCAGTTGGAGAGCACGGACCTTCCGCTGGAGAAGGCGCTGGAGCTCTTTGAGCGCGGGATGCACCTGAGCGAGGCCTGCCGCAAGCAACTGACGGAAGCCGAGACGCGCGTGGAGATACTCATGAAGAAGGGCGACGACGTCGAGGCGGAGCCATTCTCACCCGAAGCCGATGACCCTTTCTGAACTGAACCTGAAGGATTACCTGGCAGAGCAGACGAAGTTTGTGGACCAGGAATTGGACCGGCTGATGCCGGGCGAGGACACGCCGCCAGAGACCATCCACAAGGCGATGCGCTATTCGCTGTTTGCGGGCGGCAAGCGAATCCGGCCGGTGCTGTGCCTGGAAGCGGCCAGGGCGGTTAAGGGCTGCGAAGTGGATGGCGCGGTGACGGTGGCCTGCACGCTGGAGATGATCCACACGTACTCGCTGATTCACGACGATCTGCCGGCATTGGACAATGACGATCTGCGGCGCGGCCGGCCGACGTCGCACAAAGTGTTCGGCGAGGCGATGGCGATTCTGGCCGGGGACTCGCTGCTGACTTACGCGTTCGAGGTGCTGGGGCGCGTGGGCAATGCGCGGCTGGTGGAGGAGTTGGCCCGCGCTTCGGGCACGGTACGCGGGATGATCGCCGGGCAAGTACACGACATCGAAGGCGAGAAACTGGCGCCGACGGCGGAACTGCTGGACCGGATCCATCGGGCGAAAACGGGTGCGCTGTTGAAAGCGTCGCTGCGCATGGGCGCGATCCATGCCGGCGCGGCCGAGGCGCAGCTCGAGGCGATATCGCACTATGGCGAGCACATCGGGCTGGCGTTTCAGATCGTGGACGACATTCTGGATGTGACGCAGACCAGCGAGCAACTCGGCAAGACGGCCGGCAAGGATGCGGAGCAGAACAAGATCACGTTCCCGGCGGTGTATGGGCTGGCGAAGTCGAACCTGATGGCAGAAGAACAGCGCGTGCTCTCGCACGAGGCGTTGGCAATGTTCGGGAATCGGGCGCGGCGGCTGCATGAGCTGGCGGACCTGGTGGTTGACCGGCGGTCATGAAACAGGCCCGGCGGCGCGCGGATCAACTGCTGTGCGAGCGCGGGCTGGCGGAGTCTTTGGAGAAGGCGCGGGCGCTGGTGATGGCCGGCGCGGTGCTGGTGAGCGGGCAGCGCGTGGACAAGGCGGGCGCGATGGTGGCGGTGGATGCGCCCATCGAAGTGACAGAGCGCGTGCCGTGGGTGAGCCGGGGGGCGTACAAATTACTGGGGGCACTGGATCACTGGTCGATTGATGTGACGGGGCGCGTGTGCCTGGACGTGGGCTCATCGACGGGCGGGTTCACCGAGGTTTTGTTGAGCCGCGGCGCGGCGCGGGTGCACTCGGTGGATGTGGGCACGGGACAGTTGGACTGGAAGCTGCGGAACGATCCCCGCGTGGTAGTGCACGAAGGGTTGAACGCGCGGTATCTGGAAGCGTCGCACATCGGCGAGCCGGTGCAGTTGATGGTGTGCGATGTGAGCTTCATTTCAGTTACACTCATCCTTCCGGCCGTGGCGCCGTTGCTCGCTGAGCCGCGAGAGTTTGTAGTGCTGGTGAAGCCGCAATTTGAGGTGGCTCGCGAGCAGGTTGGACGGGGCGGAATCATCCGTGACGCGGCGCTGCACGAGTGGGCCGTGGAGCGGGCGCGGCACGCCGCGGAGATCCTTGGATTCCGCACAGAAGTCACAGAAAGCCCCGTGCTTGGCGCCGAGGGCAACAAGGAGTTCCTGTTGTATGGAACCGATTCGCACAGTCGGCATCATCTCGAAGCCTGAGGTCAAGCAGGCGGTGCACATCGTGCCGTCGCTGCTGGCGTGGCTCGACGCGCGCGCCATCGGGTACCGCATGGATGCGGCCACTGCGGGGTACGCCGCGGCGCCGGATAAGGCGCTGGAACGCGAAGCGGTGCCGGATGGCTGCCAGTTGGTGATTGTGCTGGGCGGGGACGGAACGCTGCTTTCGGCGGCGCGGTCCATCGCCGGGCGCGACATTCCGCTGTTTGCGGTGAATCTGGGCGGACTGGGGTTTCTGACGGCGATCTCCACCGAAGAGCTCTTCCCGGAACTCGAACGCGCACTGCACAACGAGCACCGCATCGCCAAGCGGCGCATGTTGGCCTGCGAGGTGCACCGTGGCGGCGAGGTAGTCGCTCACTATGAGGCGCTGAACGACGTGGTGATCACGAAGGTGAACATCGCCCGCATGATCGACCTGGTGGTCAATGTCGATGCGCACTTCGTCTGCCGCTACAAGGCCGATGGCCTCATCATTTCCACGCCCACCGGTTCGACAGCGTATTCGCTGAGCGCCGGTGGCCCGATTGTCTTTCCCAGTGTCGGCGCGCTGATCATCACGCCGATCTGCCCGCACACGCTGACCAACCGGCCGGTGCTGGTGTCGGACAGCAGCGTAATCCAGATACTGAATCTGGCATCCGAGGATAACGCCTACCTCACCATCGACGGGCAGGTGGGCGAGCCGCTGCGGGAACAGGACCGCGTAATTTGCAGAAGCAGTCAGAATGCCTTGTCGCTGATCCGGCCGCCACGTATGCTGTTTTTCGATGTGCTGAGACAAAAACTAAAGTGGGGTGAGCGTTGAAAAAGCTCTCGTTGACCAGTTGGATCTTCATCGCGATGGCCGCAGGCATCGGGTTCGGCCATTTCTTCCCCGAGATCGGCAAGGAGTTGACGCCGATCTCGAACATCTTCATCCGCATGATCAAGTCGATCATCGCGCCGCTGCTGTTCGCCACCCTGGTGGTGGGCATTGCGGGGTCTGGTTCGGCGAAGGCGATGGGGCGCATCGGGCTGAAGTCGATCATCTATTTTGAGATCGTCACGACGGCCGCGCTGTTTGTCGGGCTCGTGGCTGTGAACTGGATCCAGCCGGGCGCCGGGTTGAGTATCGACCGCGCGGCGCAGACGGGACTGCCGCAGGTGAAGCCGTCGCTGGTGCAGATCCTGGAGCACACGTTCCCGAACTCGATTTTCGATTCGATGGCGAAGGGCGAAGTGTTGCAGATGGTGGTGTTCTGCTTCCTGTTCGGAACGGCGTGCACGATGATCGGGGCGAAGGCTCAGCCGGTGGTGACGTTCCTGCAATCGCTGGCCGATGTGATGTTCGAGTACACGAAGTACGTGATGTACCTGGCGCCGTTCGGCGTCGGTGCGGCTATGGCGGCGACTGTGGGCTCGAAGGGAATCGGCGTATTGCTGGGCCTGGGCAAGTTGGTGTTGACGCTTTACGGAGCGCTGATCGTGTTCGTCGTTGTGGTGCTGGGGGCTGTGGTGATAGTCGCCAAGATCCCGCTGCGGCGGTTCTGGTTCTGGGTGAAGGATCCGTACATCCTGGCGTTCTCCACGGCATCGAGCGAGGCGGCGCTGCCGATGGCGTTGAAGAACATGGAGAGCTTCGGAGTGCCGCGGCACATCGTAGCGTTCGTGCTGCCGACCGGGTATAGCTTCAATCTCGACGGGACGACGTTGTACCTCTCGATGGCGTCTGTGTTTATCGCGCAGGCGGCGGGCGTGAACCTGAGCTGGCACGAGCAGATCATGATGATGCTGACGCTGATGCTTACGTCGAAGGGCGTGGCCGCGGTTCCCAGGGCGTCTTTGATCATCCTGGCCGGCACCCTGGCGACGTTCAATCTGCCGCTGGAAGGGATTGCGTTGCTGTTGGGCGTCGATACGTTGATGGATATGGCGCGGACCTCGGTGAATCTGCTGGGCAACTGCCTGGCGAGCGCCGTGGTGGCGCGTTGGGAAGGCCATGATTTGACGCCGCCGCCAGAGGCGGAGGCTGTGGAAGCGTAGAGACGAGGAGCGACGAGCCATGATGCTTGGATCGGTGACTTACAACGTCCTGAAGGACTGGGATTTGGAGACTATCATCCAGAAATTGGAGCAGGCGGGTTTCGAGGCCGTGGAACTTCGCACGAGCCATAAGCACGGCGTGGAGCCAACGTTGAGTGCCGAGGAGCGCGCCAAGGTGCGGGCTCGCTTCGAGAAGAGCAAGGTCCGGCTGTTGAGCTACGGCTCGACGTGCGAGTTCCACTCGCCGGACCCGAAGATTCGTAGGATCAACATCGACGAGGCCAAGACCTGGGTCGACCTGGCGCACGATACTGGGGCCTGGGGCGTAAAGGTTCGGCCGAACGGATTCCCCAAGGGTGTGTCTCATCACGAGACCATCGACACCATCGGAGCGAGCCTGCGAGAACTAGGCGAGTATGCGCAGGGCAAGGGTGTGGAGATATGGTTGGAAGTGCATGGGTCGGAAACGCAGGCGCCGCCGGTTTGCGCGGGGATCATGCGGGCCACGAAGCACGACAGCGTGGGGCTGTGCTGGAACTCGAATCCGACGGACGTGGTGAACGGCAGCGTGAAGCAGTCGTTTGATCTGCTGCGGCCGTGGATCAAAAGCTGCCACATCAACGAGCTCGCTAATGACAAGTACCCGTGGCGCGAGTTGTTCACGCTGTTGCGGGCGTCGAAGTATGACCGCTACATGCTGATGGAAGTGGGCGAGAGCAAGGAGCCCGAGCGGTTCCTGCGTTACTACCGCGCGTTGTGGAAGGAGCTGAGCAGACCGTGAAGAAGCTGGTAATCGCACTGTTTGTCGCCGTGGCGCTGATGGCGGCGCCACCCGCGCCCGAGGAGTTTTTCGGGCACAAGATCGGGGCTGACAAGACGGTACTCGACTGGTCTAAAGTCGTCGAGTATTTTCAGGCCCTGGAGAAGGGCAGCGAGCGGGTGCGGTTCCGCGAGTACGGCAAGTCCACTGAGGGCCGGCCGATGGTGATGGCGATCATCAGCGCGCCGGAGACGTTGAAGCGGCTGGACCGGTATCAGCAGATTCAGAAGAAGTTGGCCGACCCGCGCGTGACCAGCGCGGAAGAGGCGGCGCGGCTGGCGGGCGAGGGCAAGACTATCGTGCTGATCACCTGCTCCGTGCACGCGACGGAGATTGCGGCGACGCACACAGCGATCGAGTTTGCGCACAAGCTGGCGACTTCGGCGGACGCGCGGGTGAAGACGATTCTCGATAACACGATCGTGCTGCTGGCGCCATCGATCAACCCGGACGGGCTGGATCTGGTGACGCAGTGGTACCGGAAGACGCTGGGGACTGCGCACGAGGGGACGTCGCCTCCCGTGCTGTATCAGAAGTACGTCGGGCACGACAACAACCGCGACTGGTACATCTTTTCGCAGGCGGAGAACCGCGCAGTCGTGAGCCAGATCCACAACGTGTGGCATCCGCAGATTGTCTACGACGTGCATCAGATGGGGCCCACGGCAGGGCGCATGTTCGTGCCGCCATGGATGGACCCGGTGGAGCCGAACATCGATCCGCTGATCGCCCAGCAGTGCAACATGGTGGGGATGATCATGGCGACGGACTTGACGGCGGCGGGCCGCAAGGGCGTAGTGGTGAACGCCATGTACGATTACTGGACGCCCGCGCGGCACTATCAGAGCTATCACGGTGGGCTGCGGATCTTGAGCGAAAGCGCCAGCGTGCGGATCGCGTCGCCGGTGAATGTGAAGTTCGAGCAGTTGTCGAATCAGTCGCAGGGGTATAGCGCGCGCGAGCGGGCGTGGAATCATCTGGAGCCGTGGCCCGGCGGAGATTGGACGCTGCGCGACATCATCACGGATCAGTTGATCGCGATGGAGAGCCTCTGCCACACAGCGGCTGTGCGGCGCGAGGATTTCCTGAAGAACTTCTACGCAATCAACAAGCGGGCGGTGGAGCGCCGGGGGCCGTATGCGTTTTTGCTGCCGCCCACACAGACGGATCCTGGGGCGGCGCGGAAGCTGCTGGAGACGATGGATTTCGGGGCGGTGGAGATCGAGAAGGCGAGTGCAGCCTTTACCGTGGGGACGAAGCAGTATCCGGCAGGTACGTTCGTGATCCGGATGCAGCAGCCGTGGTCGAGTTTCGCGAAGGCGCTGCTGGAGCGGCAGAAGTATCCGGACCTACGGCAGTATCCGGGTGGTCCGCCGAAGCGGCCGTATGATGTGACGGCGCACACGCTGCCGCTGTTGATGGGCGTGCAGGTGGAGGTGGCGGAGGATCAGTTCCAGGCGACGCTCTCGCGGGCGAAGGAGTTCGCGTTTCCGGCGTCGGGCCTGAGTGCGTCCGACAGCGACTCCTGGAGGCGCGTGAACCAAGCCTGGAAGGCCGGGACTCCTGTCTGGCGGAATGCGCAAACGGGCGAATTCGCGGTGGGTGCGCGGCGGCCCGCCGGGTTTGTGGCCCTAAAGAAGCCACGGGTGGGGCTGTACAAGAGCTTCGTGCCATCGATGGACGAGGGCTGGACGCGGTGGCTGATTGAGCAGTTCGGCTGGGAGTACACCAGCGCGACGAACGCGGAGATTCGCGGCGGTGGGCTGCGTGAGAAGTACGATGTGCTGGTGTTCGCGGATCAGAGCGCGAGCTCGATTCAGAACGGGTACCGGCAGGGCGCGATGCCGGACGAGTATGCGGGCGGGCTGGGCAAGGAGGGCGCCGACGCGCTGAAGCGATTTGCGGAGGCGGGCGGGCGGCTGGTGTTCTTCAACGACTCTGGCGAGTACGCAGCGGAGCAGTTGGGGCTCAAGGTGAAGAACGTTCTGAAGGGCGTGACGAACCGCGATTTCTATTGCCCGGGGTCATTGCTGAACGTGAAGCTGGAGGCGGGGTCCGCGCTGGGGTTGGGCATGCCGGCGGAGTTCACGGTGTGGAACGAGGGGAGTCCGGTGTGGGAGCCGGAAGACGCGGCGGGCAAGGCCGTGGTGCGGTATTCGGCCGCGCCGGTGCTGGCGTCTGGGTGGCTGTTGGGCGAGAAGTTTCTCGTCGGCAAGCCGGCGCTGCTGGACGTGGCTGTGGGCCAGGGCAGAGTGGTGCTGTTCGGGATGCGGCCGCAGTACCGGGCGCAGAGCTGGCTGACTCTGAAGCTATTCTTCAATTCGCTTGTGATGTGAAAAGCACGTTCTTCTCCTGGAAGATGGAATTTCCAGGCGTCACTTCCCATTGATGTTGACCGGGTTGAAGTGCCCAGGGAAGGACGAAGCGGATTTCGGCTGGTGCGACGGAGACGAGCGGTAAGGGTATGCCATCGACCTTTACCTCGACGCCGCCGAGGATGAACGGCAGCGGATCTTCTGCTACAAACACGTCCCGTGCCAGACCCTTTCCCGTGAGTATGCACTGCGAAGCTGGCGTGCAAGGGACCTGATAATCGTCGAGCACGACTGTGCGACCCACGATTTCACTCACTGTGCCTGAGTTCACGTCGATGCGGAGTAGTCTGCCGGCGAGGGTCACGGCCCATGCCACTTGGGCGTCCCCGGAGAGTGTGGCTTCCGCGATGCCCGCAGTGTCGTGGGTGAGTTGGTGAAGCTCTCCGGTGACGAGATCGAACAACCACGCTTGAACCCGCAGATGATTGTTCTCGGCTGCCCAATTGGCGGCAGAGAGGAAGAGCAACCGGAGGCCGTCATCGCTTAGCGCCGGTTGAGTGCAACCCTCCTTGGCCCAGACCAGCGGGAGGTCCCATTCGGCGGCGGCATCGTAGAGCATGAGTTGGTGCGGAGTGGCGGCAGTTTCATAGACTATGTAGCGCCCTTCGTTTTCGATGATCGCGAAAGATGCGGGCATGGAAGTCCTTGCTGCTGAAAACACACCATCGCGGGAAATCAGCATCACGGCGCCACCAATGTAGGGATTGACGTACACTGCCATGCCGCTGTTAGCGATAACCCGCCGGCCGGGTGGCGCCACGTGGTCCAACAAAGTTGCGACTGGTGTGACGGTATTGATCCAAAGATCCAGAATGGCCGGGTGCGCCATCGCCGCACTGGACCCATAGTTGAAGGCGTAGTGCCCGTCGGCACTCAGGCGAAGGGTTCCTCCCCGCTTGAGGGGTTCGGCTCGGCCGGGCGCGCTGAGCTCCGCCATGGCTTGCTCGACGAAGACGCACCGTGATCCGCCGATGCAAGGGCGAACCGTATTGAGCGCCTGAACTGAGCCATCCGAGCTCTGGTCCCGCGACCACAGTTGGTAGAAGGCTTGCTGGGTCGGTAGCAGAGGCGGCGGGGACACCGGGAACCGCTCCTCCAGGAGCCGGACTTCGGCGGTCGTTGCCTCGAACAACTTCGGCCAATCGTTGGTTGCATCCGACTTGAGGCTCAGGCTGGAAGAGAACACCACGCGTGCGCCGTCGCCCAGAGTCACCAGCCGGCTGTGTTGAGCGGACAGGCTGAAGGCAGGAATCAGCAGCAGGAACGAGCCCATGAGCTTCATGACCCTTCTCCCTACTGAAGCGTACACCTATTGCTTGACCAGCTCGACGCGGCGGTTCTGGGAACGGCCCTGCGGGGTGTCGTTCGAATCGATGGGCTTGGTGGCGCCCAGGCCGGCGGTGGTGAGGCGCGCGCCGTCCACCTTGAACTGTGCAACCAGGACGGCCTTGACGGCGTCGGCGCGGCGGCGCGAGAGGTCGAGGTTCGCGGCGGCGTTGCCGACCGAATCGGTGTGGCCCTCAATGAGTAGCCGGAGATTCGGGTTGGTTTCGAGTCCCTTGGCGATGGACTGGATGACTGGCGCGGACTCGGGCTTGAGTCGGTCGCTGGCGGTGTCGAACAAAATGCCGTGCGTGACGAAGCGTCCGGCCGAGCTGATCACCTGGCTGAAGTCGGGGGTGGATTCGGCGAAGCGGACGGAGCGGTAGCCGATGGACTGGTTGGCGCCGTAGAAATCGTGGGCGAACTCGACCTTGGTGATGGCCGGCATCTCTACCTGGTTGAAGTCGAGTTGCTTCTCGCCGTTGCTGAACACGCGGAGCCGGCCGTTCTGAACCCACAGCGCGATTTTGACGGGTTCGCTCCAATTGGTGGGGAACCGCTTGCGGCCGAGTTCCTGGTAGGGCGCCCGGAGCGATACGACAAAATCCGTCTCCTTCCCGGTGTTGGCAGTGGTTGACCAGATGAGGATTTGCTTGTCGCCCGCAAAGAAGATCAGGTTGGCGATGGCGCGGTTGGTGCTTTGGGCCTTGAGTTCAAGCTCCAGTGTGAAGTTCTTGGGCAGCGCGGTGATGTTCGGGAAAATGGAGCCGCGCTGCGTGACCGTGAGCTGACGGATATCGCCGGCAGCCTGGAGCTCAGGGCCGGCGCCGCGGATCTTGAAGTGGGGCGGAGCATCGCCGGCGGTCATGTCGGTGAAGTCGTCGTAGAAGATGGTGTTGTCACCCGGGATAAATGTGGACTTGAGGGTGGTCATCTCCGGCTGGGCGGCTGGAGCTTGGGCCGGGACGGGTTGGATGGCGAAAGAGAGAAGTGCGGACGCGAATGCCGCGCGGAGTGCGTACATCTGATTCCTCCGGGAATGCAGGCCTGCGAATAGGTGCGAGGCCGCCTGAGTTGTATCACGTGGAGGGGGTTTCAGGCAAGAAAGTCTGGAACTCGGGACTACCGCTTCAGCCGCTGCTGCAGGACCGCGTTGACGCTCTTGGTGACCTTGGCGACCTTGGGGGTGGCATCGACGGTCTCGATGTCGGCGGCCGGGAAGTAGAGCTTCAGCATGTCCATCTCGCGGTGGTAGTCCTTGAGGCGCTGTTCGAGGGTGCCGTCCTTGGCCTCGTGGGAGTTCTTCATTCGCTTCATGACCACTTCATCGGGGATCGTCAACTGGATCACGAAGACGTAGGGGAGCTTGCCTTCCTTCGCCAGCTTGGCGAGAAAATCGCCATGATCCTTCGTGGCGGGATAGCCGTCGAGGATGAGGCCCTTGGTGACGTCGAGCTGTTCCAGTTTCCTGGCGAAGAGTTGGTTCAGAAATGGGTCGCTCTCCTCCGTCATGCCGCCCATGGCCTTGGCGCGGTTCTTGCGATAGGCTTCGGGATCGACGGCGATCAGGTCCGGGCGCGAGAGCACGGGAAGGCCGTATTTCTTCGCCGCGGCGGCGGCCTGGGTGGTTTTGCCGCTACCGGGCGGGCCGATGAAGACGATGACTGCGCCGCCGGGCGGTGTTTGCGCGGGCAGGACGGCGCATAGCAGCAGGAGGAGAGTGCCGGCGAGCTTCATGGAACCAGTATAGGGTGGCACGGCCCGGGCTGTTGTGCGCGGGCCGCGCCTGGCGGTGAGTTAGAACTGCACGCGGAAGCTGACCTGAATGCGGCGGCGGCCACCGTCGGTGTTCCACTGATTGAGGAACGCGGCGGAGTTAATGCGGCCGTCGGGTACGCCGAAGTTGCGGGTGTTGGTGAGATTGAAGAAATCGCCGCGAAGCTGGGTGTTGACGTTCTCGCCGATCTTCGTATTCTTCACCACGCTGACGTCCATGTTGCCGATGCCGTCGGCGCGCAGGATGCCGCGGCCGGCATTGCCGAGGCCTTGGGCAGCCGTCACCGGAGTGAAGAAGCCCTGGGTGGTGCGTTGTGCCGCCGGGATGGCATTCCGGGTGCTGTAAAGCTCCGGGATGCCGATGTTGGAGAGGTCGAGGGCGCTGTTGACGTTGGGCCGGATG
>CAYVDY010000021.1:0-25967 GCA_964450255.1 uncultured Candidatus Solibacter sp.
ATGGTGGGGCGGGTAGGGGAAATCACTAGTTACGTGCAGTATGTCCATTCAACCTGTACTCCCTCCACCCGAGACCGTACGCGAGAAGCACGTTGTAGGAGACCAGACTGTCGCTATAGGTGCAGAGCGCGATCGTGACGAAGAGGATGGCCGCGAGAAGGCTCAGGCGGCGCGACCGGATGCAGGCCCTGGCAATCCGGCTGACAAACACGAAAAAGCAGATCAGGAAGGGCAGCCCGAAGTAGACGCCGAAGTTCATCAACATCGTCTTGGCGCTGGCGTTCTCCGAGGTGGCGAGATATCGAATCACCTCGTCAAAGTTCAGAGGGAACGACGAAAGTTGTGCGGCCGTCCGCATTGCATCCGGCAGATAGTCGCTGAGCGCCGGGTGAAAACCGCCGAGGCCGACTCCCAGCGGATTGTGCATCACCACCATGCCGGCCCAGATTGCCAGGGTGCCGCGTGTGGCGAGTGTGGTCGTCTCCGAGAGAAGCTCCAGCGTTGACATCGACATCATCCGGTCAGCCGCGAGATACAGGACGGGCGCGAAGAGAAGCAGGTACCCGGCGACGCGGCGCAACTGGCCGCGCATAGTCAGGACGCTGAACGCGCCCACCAGAAGAAGAGCGAGGATTCCGCCTTTGGATCCGCCGGCGGCCAGGAACAGGGCGGTTGCGCCGATGAATCCGACTTGAGTCCGCCCGCCGGTGGCGTGCGCCGCGCTGAGAATTCCAAGGCTGGCCGCGGTGAGAGAAAGCGCGCTCGCTTCAGAGGTGAATCCCCGCCATCTCTGGTCGAGAATTGGCGTTTGGTGGAGAAAGCCGGTGTTGACGAAGGAGCCCAGGCCCAGCACGTTGCCGTCACAGACTGCGACGCCCAGCACCGTGATCGCGAATGCTGCGTATAGCGAGATTCGCAGGAAGCGGAACGCTGACCAGTCCAGGGCAAATACAACGTAGATGGCCAGGCACAGCGTGAGCGCCTGCGAAATGGCCTTCGAGGGAAGGAAGACCTCGTTCCATTGCGTCCCGTAATGCGCGAAATATCCAACGGTGATGGCTGTGCAATAGGCGCCCGCAGCGATCAGGCTGAGCGGCACTGGATGGCGACTTCCGGCCAACCAGGAGCAGAGATCGAGGAGAGCCAGCAGCAGCAGCGGAACCACCGCGAAGGAGCGCCCTAGGTTACCAAGGCCCAGCGACATGAGGATGGTGTCCTGGAATGGCGTGCCCAGAATCACCAGGGACAGCAGTATTTCTCTAGTTGTGGGCATCGCTGAGAGGCGGCGTTTCAGAGGACGGGGAGAGCAGCGGCGAGTTTCAGGCGCAGATTAGGCGCGGTGTTCGGCTGGCGCAGGGACATGCGCCCTCATCTCCCCGATACTGCAGCCGGATTGGTACTTGGTCAGGAATGCGTCAACATCCGGCGAGCAGATGTCGTCAACGGCTGCGGCGATCGCCTCATCGGTCCAGTTCCACCACTTGAGCGCCTGGATCCGGTCGCGTTGTTCGGGCGTGAACCGCAAAGAGAGCGGGCGGGCAGGCACGCCGCCTGCCACCGCGAAGGCCGGCACGTCCTTTGTCACAACGGCCCGGGCCGCGATGGCTGCACCATCTCCAATCGTCAACCCCGAGAGGATGGTCACGCCGTGCCCGATCCAGACATCGTTGCCGATCGTGATGTCGCCTTTGCCCGTTGCCGCTCCATCCTCATAGGCGCCGGGGAGCCCGAACATGGCTCTGATCGGGTAAGTAGTCACCCAATCCAGCCGGTGATTGCCGCCGAGCAGAATGTGAATTTCATCGGCCATCGAGACGAAATTTCCAATGGTGAGACGGGCCGAAGTTCCGCGGTATGCGTGAACATTTGGGACGCCATAAACATGCCTGCCTCGGCGAACCAAACCCCGCGCGACGAGCCGCTGATAGTGATGCTCTGCGACCTGGCGCCTGATGCGGCCAACGGCACGGCTTAGGAGAGTTTGTGCCGGGCCAGCCGAGCTGCCTTGTGTTTGCATACCGCTAAATGCTCCGTTTTCTGGCAACGAACTTGTACTGAAATGCGTTGTAGAAGAAGCCGAGACCGCCAGTGGCGAGACCAACCAGCAGCAGCTTCCAGTGGAACGACCGATTAGCCTGCGTTTGCGTCACGGAGAACCCGGCGCTTTCCAGCAATTGCACGGCGGATCGTTTGGTGAAGAAGCGGAGGTGGGTACTGTCGAGGACACCGCCGCGTGGGCTGTATTCAAATCTCCGCATCAGCAGGCCAATGATCACGGGCGCGTAGGCGATGTTGGGAAGGCTGGCAATCAGGACTCCTTTCTCGCTCATGAGCGGCCGGAGACGAGCAAGAAACGCGGCGGGATCAGGCAAGTGTTCCAGAATGTCGAGGCAAAGCACGACGTCCCATTGCGAGTCCGGCAATCGGTCCAGAGACTCCGTGGCATCCCCGACAACTACGTCGTCTATTCGGTGGCGGGCTTGCTGCGCAGCCTCGGCGTTGTACTCAATTCCAGAGGCGACATCGCACACACCGTGGTCGCGAAGCCAGCCGGACGTTCCCGCCTGCCCGCATCCGACATCCAGAAGCCGTCTGCATTTCGGCACAAGCGGGATCACATCGTGGCGAACCAGGCAGTGGTAATCGGCGCGGCAATCAGACTCAGGCAGAGAATTCATGACTCCCTTTCGTTCGGGTGCTTGCGAGTCCACTGGCGGCGGCTCCCCGGTATTTCCGGCGTGTGTACCACTCCCAGAGGAAGCGCATTCCCAGCTTGTCAATGGCTCGCACCAGCCTAAGGAGGGCCACCGCCGCGTGTCCCATCTTCAGGTAGCGCCGGACGTAGTAGCACTCACTGTCCGTGAGCATGTCGAACATCCGGCCATTGAAACTTGCGCGGACCGTGTATCCGGTAGCCTCACCTTGGAGGTGGTCTACCACGCTTTCCGTGACCAGGCAGCACGAGCGGCCAGCGGCTCTGGCCCGGTGGCCGAAGATCGCCTCTTCCATGTAGAGAAAGACATTCTCGTCGAGGTAGCCAACGTCTTCCATGTGTTCCCTCTTCACGAGAAACATGGCGCCGTTAACACTGCCGCAGGAGTAGAGGGAGTTGCGGCGGTACGGCCGCTGCGACTGGTACCAGAGATTCCGGTAGATCCGGCGCAAAACGGGCAGGCGCCGCAGGAGCCAGCTGTTTGAGACGAGCAGATCAGCATAGCCTGGAACCTCTCTTACCTGTTCGCCGCTTTCAGGGCAAGTGGCGCTGCGGCGTTCGCGTATCAACGGCGAGGCCGCAACGGACGCAGGCGAGGAACTGAGGCCGTCCACCAGAGAAGCGACGGTGCGGGTGCCGGCAAACTCAAGGTCACTATTCATCAGCAGGTAGTAGTCGGGTTGGATCCGGCTGGCCGGTTTCATGCCGAGATTGAGGCAGGCGGAGTATCCGGTGGGTTGCGAGCATCGATGGACTGTTGCTCTTCCTGCGGCCAAGCGGAGGAGACTCGCGTAGTCCTCCGCGCGGGAGCATGCGTCAACGACGAGGATCTCGATCCGCACGCCCACTTGCCTCTCAAGATCCCGCATGCAGCGATCCACCAGAGACGCAGTGTTGTGGTTGACGATGACGGCGCGGACTTGAGTCAAGACATCTCCTTCGTGAGGTCCTTTCCGGGAAACCAGGCTGTGACAGCGCTGGAACTTTGGACCGCATCCGAGATTGGCTGGCGCGAGTCTCATTGGCAGTTACGGATCGACTTGTGGTGCCCAAGGATGGCAGCCCTCAGCCAGGCGCGCTCGGATTCCTCGAAGCCCGTTGCCCAGAGAATCGCCAGTGAGGCGCCAAGAGCGGCAATCACCGGAAGAACCTGCAAGTATGCTGCCGGACTATCCGGCGACGGGATCAACGTCAGGGCAAGGAATGGCGCCGCGACGAGGGATGGGCGAAAGATCGCTCCAGTTACGAATTGCCGCGAGGAGAGGTGGATGGTTGTCGTTCTCGGCAGGTTGTAGACAATGTGCAGCAGAACTCCGACCATCGCGCCGATCAAGGTGCCTATGGCGACGCCCGCGGCTCCCAACAGGTGCCCCAGCAGGAGACTCGCGACAAGGTTCGACACTCCTTCACCCAGAGGAGAGAGCGTGACGAGCCTCTGCTGGCCCGTGCCGATGAGCGCGACCGAGTAGGGAGTGGCGGACAGGCGCACGATGTTGGCTACCACGAGGACTCGCAGGAACAAGGCGCCGTTTGCCGCATAAGTTCCGCCGACCCAAAGGCGAAGGATCGGCTCTGCCCACACGATTAGGGGCAGTCCCGTCAGCAGAAGCAGAAAGATGCCATAACGGGAACTGGTGATCACCAGCCTGCCCAGCTCGACGGAATTGCCGCGGGCGTGGAGAACGGCAGCCGAGGGCAGCAAGGCGCCGAACACGGCAGTCTGCAAGCCTGCGATGAAGGTGACGAGGCTGGCGGCGACAGCGTAGTAGGGGAGGGCGGCAAAATCGAGAGACCCGACGATCATCAGGTCCAAACCCGTTACCAGTAGCATGGAGAACGACCAGATGGTGAGGCTGTAGCAGTAGCTCCATAGTTCTTTCGCCGCTCCCCGGCCGGCGAGCCGCAAGCTGAGTTGCATGTCTCCGGCCAACCATCGGAACAGTGCGAATTGCGCCGCGTAGGAAGCGATGTTCACTCCCGCGATGATGGCCCCCATCACCGGCAGCGAGGCTTCCGCGTTGGCGGCGAGAACAAGCAGAAACGCTGAGACGAGACGCGATCCGCCTACGGTGAACGCAGGAATCTCGCTGCGCTGTTGTCCAATGAAGACCCCGTTGAAAACTCCGGCGGGCAGGCCGAGCGCGAGAGAAGACGCAACCAGAAGTAGTGCCACCGAAGCCTGACGGTAGAGCGCCGGCGCCATTTGCGGAAAGATGAAAGGCACCAGGAAGGCGATTCCTGCGGCGGCAATGAGCGCGACCAGACAGGCCGCGAGCAGAAGCGCGAATGCCGTGCTGATCAGACGATTCCGATACTCGACGTCATTGCGTTCGGTGGCGTGCGCGACAAACCTGCCAACCGCGGTCTGGATGCCGAAATCGAGCCGCCCCACATGGGCGCTGCACTGGAGGATCAGCGCCCAGGCTCCGTAGACTTCCGGGGACATCTGTCTGGTCAGGAGCGGCGGCAGGATGACCGCTACTGCGGCCGAAGATGCCCCGCGCAGCACGTTGGCGGCCGCGTTCTTCAGAATGACGAGCCTAGGTTGACTGACCATGCGACTTGTAGTTATGCCTTGCCCGTCAGGAGGGTCTTGAGCTGGTCCAACCGCGCGCGGTCCCCGGCTGCGCTGCGCGCCTGCTCCCACCCCGCGCCGGCACAGGCAAACAGGATGGCGCCCAGCAAGCCAACCAGGGTCGAGACAGCAACGAAAAGGCCGCGCGTGGGCCAGGAGTGCCGGTCCGGTTCAATGGCGGCATCGACAACCTGGATCACAGATCCCTGTTTCGCCTCGTCCACTTTCGCGATCTCGTATTGTTTGGCGAGGAGTTCAAAGATGGTCTCGTTGTATTTCAGTTCGCGAAGGGCCCGGACGTACTCCAGACCGACCTCTGGGATCTGCCGCGTGGGAATGTGCAGGTCGCCTGAACCGGCGTTGCTCTGCCTCTCCAGCCGGGCCATCTGATCACGAAGCGCGGTGAGTTCCTGCTGGACGAGGACCACGCCAGGATTCTGCTCTGTAGCGAATGTCCGCATCGAACGCAGCGCCAGTTCTTTCGCGGCGATCTGCCCGCGAACGGCTGCCACGGATTCAATGATCGCTTTCGCCTGCGAATCCAGTTGGATCAGGCCGGTCCGTTGCTGAGTCTCCCGCAGTGCTTGCTCGGCGAGAGCCAGGTTATCCTTTGCCTTCTGGAGTTGCAGGTCGAAGAACAACCGGCGCTGCGCCGCCTCTGTCAACGCGAGGCCGGAAGTCAGTGCCCGGAGTTGCTCGACGTATGCGTTCGCCAGAGCCGCGGCTCGCTTCGGATCCTTGTCCTGCACCGAAATTCGAATCAGGCCATCCCGGCTATCGGCGATATCGCTGTATCTTTCGAGTTTCTTCCTGGCATCGGAGAGGAGTTCCCGGCTGTAAACATCCTTCAACCTGAATCGCTGAATGAGAGCATCCGCCACCGTGCGGCTCTTCAGCATGGATACGTAGAGGTCGTTTGGGTTCTTCAAGCCCAGGTCTTTCCCCGCAACGGCCGCGAGTGACCCTGCGCCGCCAAGTTGGGACAGGAAGGAAGAGGCAATCGACTGGTTTTGTTGAGGGGGCAAAATTCGGGCTGAGGCGGTGTACCACTTGGGCAGCAGAACCACGACAACAGCGGAGACAAGCGCGAACGTGAGTGTGACGGCGCCAATGATGCGTTTTCGTTCTGCCATGATGATCAGGAGCCCCAATAGCGACAGTTCCTCGGGGGAATCCGGAGGCAGGCTGGGGCGGCCTCTCACTAACGTGCGGTCAATTTCGACGGAGTCTTCCACGTTTCTCATGGCGGGCAGTTCCTAGCGCAAGACGTTGATCGCAGCGGCGCCGAGGGCAAGCTGCGAGAACACCTGGGTCCAGTCGCGCAATCCTTTCATGAATGGGACCTTGGGCAGTTGCTCCGGCACCACCACGGCATCGCCGGGACTCAGCAGAGCTGCTTCAAACGACTTCTTAAAAGGGCCACTGGAGCCCTGCCGGGGCAGCACAGTGCCATCGGCACGGATGATGAAGATGCGGCCCTTATCCGCTGTGCGGGTCAGGCCGCCGGCCTCCTGCAGATAGTCGGCCAACCGCAACCTGGCCTCATGCAGGAAGGAGTTGGGATTGTAAACCGAGCCCAGCACGTTGACGGTGACGGGCCGCGACGGAACCACGAACCGATCACCATCTTCGAGAGGCAGGTTCATCAGTTTCGCCAGGCTGTTATTATCCGGTTCGAGGCCAAGGACGATCCGGCCCGTGAGCGGTACCGAGCGCATTCTCTGGGTCAGCCTCCGTTGGCTGTCGAGACGGGCGGCGAGGGCGGCGCCATCCTCCGACGTGCTGACGCTGCCCATTTTATTGGCCCCGAACTGCTCGATCTCGCGCTCCATTTCGAGGGTGAACTGTTCCAGGCGCCGCTGCTGCTCTCGGCGAGTGGACTCGCGCTGAAACTCCGAGGCGTATAGATATGCCTCCGGTGTCAGACCGCCCACCCGCTCAATTAGCTGCCCAAGCGTCTCACCTGGGCGGACGGCGTAGATGCCGGCTGCCCGGAACTCGCCCTCCAGCCGAATTCGGCGGTTCTGCTGGGAGATGGGAACGCGGATATCGTTCTGCGAAAAGACAGTCACGACATCTCCGGGCTGCAACTCCAAGTTCTGGCTCGCGTCACCATCCAGCACGAGCTTGCCCAAGTCGAAGGGCAGGAGCTGGGCGCTCAGATCGCGCGGATTCTGACGCTCGAGCAGGGCGTAGGTCCAGTTGATGTCTGCTCCGCCGCGCTCCAATTGGGTGCGGGGGGAGACGCGTTGCGCCTCCGAACCGGGATCGGCGGCGATGGCCTCGTCGGGGGAAGTGAAGCCGGTTACGTTGCGCTTCTTCCAGTAGTCGCGGGTGATGAGCGACTCCTTATCCGGAATGATGTCCCTGAGTCTCATGCCGGCGCGCCAGGGAAACCGGCCTGGACTGGAGACGTTTCCTCGCAGGGTTACGGCATTGTCGAAGCGGGGCGGGATCGTGCGGATGACCAGAAGGTCGCCGTCACGGACGAGAGCGTCGAGCCCGGTTGGGTCGAGCGTGATTTCGGCGGTCTCCCGAATGGCGCGATCCCGGATCCTCTCCAGTGAAGCGCGCCGTCCGTCGGCGAGCGCCGTAAGCCCGCCCGTCAAGTCCAGGAGTGCGCCGACGCTGGTATCTGTCTTCAACTCATAGACAGCCGGGTTGCGGACACTACCAGCAACGGCTGCCTGCGGACCCACAACGGGGATGTGGATCACATCGCCTGGAAGGAGGCACGCGTCCCGCGTCTTGTCGCCCCTCATCAGCAAGTCATAGACGTCGAATTCGGTAACCACTGACGAACCGCGCCTGAGCTGAATGCGGCGCATAGAACCCTGGTTTGACGGGCCGCCGGAGGCAAACAGAACACTGACGAGGGTGCTGAGGGAACTGACGGTGTAGGTGCCCGGCCGACGCGCGGAGCCGACGACGAAGACCTGAATGGAACGCAGTTCGCCCATGTTCACGTTCAGCTCGAAGTTGCGGTAGACGCGGGCCAACTGGGCCTTGAGGTGCGCGGCGAGTTCGCCGTAGGGGAGCCCGGCCACACGCACATTGCCGGCCTGCGGGATGTAGACGGTGCCACCGCGGTCCACTGTGAGCGCCAGGTTCAACGTGACTTGGCCCCAAGTCCTTAGCAGGATCTCGTCACCGGGGCCGACGACGTATTCGGCGGTAACCGGAATCTGTCCGGGTGGGGCGAAAGCGCCGGGCGGTCCCTCGAAGAGACGCGCACCGAATATGGGTAGAAGGCGGCCGAAGGAGGAGGCGACAAAGCGCTGGAACTCAGTGGGGCTTTCGGCGGGAAGGGGCTTACTCTCGGCAGACGGTCTTTCGGAGGTGGCGGCCCCGGTCCGCACCAAAGGCGCTGCGGATTCCAGTGGATTGCGGGATTGCTCCAACGCTGCCTTGGCCGCCTGGCACTCCGGCAAGCTTGTCCCGCCAGGACCTGAGCAGCGGGCGGCCAGACCCTGGAGGCCCTCGGGCAGTTGAGCCTTAGCCACAGGCGACAGCAGACCAAGGCCCGCGCATAGGATGACCAATCTGAAAAGTCTCATTAACTGAATGGATGTCATGCTCGTTCTTAGTTCCCGAGGAGGCGAAGTTCCGGCTCCCACGTCAATTGCAGCCATGCGCTCAGATTGCGGCGTGGCCCGCCCAATACGGGCAGATAGAAGCGCTCGTACTGGAACATCGCGTCGAGGTACAGGCTGCTGCGCCATGCGTAACTGCCCTTGAACGTGGCGGCGCTCTGTGTGCCTCCACCGGGCAGGAAGAGGCCGCTGGTCTTCTTCTGTCGATAGCCTGCCTCAACCTTGCTCCTGCCAGCGAACCACCACGTGGCCCAGCCTTGCAGGGAGCGTCCGTCGCGGCCCACCGGATTGCCGAGAAGGATGCCGTAGTTGGTATTGCCGGAGTGGTACTGATTATTGAAATAGATGAACTGTCCGCCGCGGTCTCCGGAGATTGGGGTGGTGGAAGCAGCCTCGACGCGCAAGCTCAGCCGGGGAAGGCCTGGCACACGGGTAACCAGCAGGCCAGGGCTAATGGCAGCCCGGCGCGGAGCGGCAAGGGGCGACGGATCGTCATCGCTATAGCTGTCGCTATAGAGCGTCAGCCAGTTGCGGAGGCCTGGGACGAGGTAGCGAAAGTCGAAGCCGGCCTTGCGGTCCCCGGGGTCGGCGGCGTCGCCAAGCTGATAGTCGGTGCCGGTGCTGGCAAAGGAAAAGACGTTTCGAGCGAGGCTCCCAGCGGTGATGGGGTGGCCGACACCCCACAAAATGGACCAGCGGGTGAAACCCATCTCGAGGTGCTCGGTGAGCTTGAAGGTGAGCTTGGCGGAGTTGAACCACGGCCGCCAGGTGTGGCGATGACCACCCAATTTGCCGATAACCAGTTCGCCCCGGATCTCGCCGAGCGCGCGCAGGAAGCCGGGTAGGCGGTAGGGATGTACCATGGTCAGCTTTGCGTTCTTGGTGGGCTCGGCGTTGGCGCTGAAGGACAATGGGGCGTCGTGAGACGGACCGTACCAGAGGGCTTGCTTGCCAACCGAGACCTCGAAGTTGGCGACGCGAACACCGGCGTATGCCTCGATGGTTCGAAACCGGTCTGTAGGAGGACGCGGTTCGGCGTCGTGGATCGGATTGGCATCCAGGTTGGCAATGAGCTGACGGATCGGGACCTCGTAGGAGGGCACGGCTGGGGCGTGCTGATACTCTCCGCGGTAGTAGGAGAAGAAGGGGCCGGACTCAGCGCGCAGGCGGAAGCCGGCATTGCCGGTCCAGCCTCGCCCGAACGGGCGCCCGAGGTCGTTCACCCAAGTCTGGCCGAAGTGGTAGCTGTCATTCAGAACGGGTCCAGCAATTGCGCCGGCGCGGAGGGAGATCGCTTCGAGGACGATTCGGGACGCTGCCTCTTCGTCTCGCGCGAATTCTCGACGTAATGAAGAGAGCAGAGGACCTGCGGCATGTGAGACGGCACTTGTGCCAGCTAACTGAAGAGCCTCCTCAGCCTCCGCGACCTGACGGCGACATTCCACCCGGGTCCAGGGGCGAAGGCCGGAGGTCTGAGTGGCAATCAGGCCAAGTGCAGCCAACCGATCCAGCGCGGGATAAACCCAACTGTCCATGGGAACTGAAACAGAGCCGCGTGAAGACTCCGATGGCGGCGCGGAGAACGCAAAGGGATCGGAGCGACGAGAGGCGCCACTGACCATTGAACGACCGATCAGCCAGCCGAGCGCGCTACCCACCAATAGATCGGAAGGGAAATGCTCGCGGGCGGAAAGGCGGCTCAAGGTGGCCGCGCCGGCCAATCCGTAGACGCCCAGTTTCGTGAGCCAACCCGGATATCGTTGCGCGACGACGGGAGCCATCGCCCAAGCGGAAGCGGCGTGCATGGATGGGAAGCTCGACGAAACCGATCCGGAGTGGTAGAACCGACCCGCGCCGGCGGCCTCGTCCGGACGTTCACGCCAAGTCAGCAGGTGGAGGATCTGGGCGACGGCCAGGCTGCTCGCCGCAGCCCGGGCGCTCAGGATAGCAGTCTCCTGGGCGTAGTCATCAGCGTGTTTCCATCCATACCAAGAAAGGTAGACAGGAACCGCCGCCAACGCGCCAAGGCTGAGGTTGGAGACTAGGGCGCCACCTTCTTTCGCCGAAAGGTTGGAATGGAATCGTTGCTTCATATTCCGCTCGTCGCTAGCGAGCAGATAGGCTGTGGTTCCGGCAAGGGGTACGATCCGGTTCCAATCCCGCGTCTGTAGGCGGGCTGGACTCGTCCAGATCCGTTTCTGATCGTGCAGTAGGGTCTTTGTGATGCTTTTCACTGAACGGGTGTAAGCGGGTTTCACATCCCTGGGGCGATCCTCAGGAATCTGGGCCATACCGCGAATACTCAACAGGCAGAAGCCGGCTGCGAGCTGACTCCAAGCGATTGCGGAACTTGTCATGGATTCGCTGGGGTGAAACGAGTTTGGGTGGACGTAGCTCACGCACTGTGAGTCCCATAGGCTGGATCACGTTGGAGAACACTACAGGCCTCCAGAGTCTATTCCGGAAGCCATGACCAAAGCGCCTGGAGCTTGGCCGGCGATGCGGGCACACGAATCACCAACCCCGGGAGAGCCCAGACATCGGGCGGCAAACGGGGATGAGATCGTGGTCGCCTGGTTGATCTCAGTGACAGCGGATGTCCCGACCGGGGCTCCGCCAACTCGCATCTCGTGATGATTTCCAAGAACCACCACGACGTACTTCAGTAACAATGGACGCCTGCAGATTTCCTACTTACACACTTTAATCACTTTACCCCTTACAGTCTGAGGGAGTAGGCCTAGTGGGACGTGCAGGCAACATGACAGAGTAAGTCGTTTACCAGCAACATCTTACTTGCATACCGCACCTCATTGACAATGCCGGGTATCACCAATCCGGCGCTCTGAACACCTAGTGCGCCACCGCATTCATTTCTCTCAGTTGTTTTTGCAATTCACACACAACAGGAGAGGCGGCAGCTCACATGCGAGGGGTTCCCGCAACAGCCCCTGGCACGGAGCGGAAGCGGTATGTCCCGGATTCGATGGCAACAACGGCTCGACCATTCTCGACGCGTTCCGGGCGGACCGGGCGGCCGGATTCGGTGATGGCCCCGTCGGGCAGGTGAAGAGTAGCCTTGGAATTGGGTGGCACAGTGAGTTCGAGGGTGAAGACCGCTGCCTCCTGCTTCCAACTGACTGCGATGCGGCCGTGCGGTCCATCGTAGGTGGCGGCGACTGCCTGCCCTGGGGCCGCGCCGGGCTGAATGAGGAGCCGCTGGAAGCCAGGGCCATCGGTGTCAATCCCGGCGAGATCGCGGAACATCCATTCGGCTACGGCACCGAACGCGTAGTGGGAAAACGAGTTCATGCTGGGATTGAAGAAGCCCTTGTCCTTCGTGAAAGAGTTCCAGCGCTCCCAGATGGTGGTGGCGCCGTTATCCACTTCGTAGAGCCAGCTCGGGAACTGGCGCGACGTGAAGAGGCCGAGTGCGGTTTCGTGCTGGCCGTTGGCGGTGAGGACGGGCAGCAGCGGGCGCGTGCCGAGGAAGCCGGTATTCATGCGGCTACCGTTGGCGCGGATGAGCTCAGCGAGGCGGGCGGCGGCGGGGCGGCGCTGGTCTTCCGGGAAGATGCCAGCGAAGAGGGCCAGGGCGTAGGCCGTCTGGTTGTCGATGGTGAGGCGCGCCGGCGTGGGCGCGTAGCGCTTGAGGAAGGCCGCCTGGATCTGGCGGAACCACTCCTTATACCGGGCGGCAGCGGTAGCGCGGCCGGTGGCCTCGGCCATGCGCTCCATAAGACTGGCCGTGTAGGCGAAGTAGGCCGCATCGATCAGCTCCAGCGGTGTTTCAGAGTCGATGTTGAGCCAGTCGCCCCAGGGGTTGCCGATGCGGGCGCCTTCCCAGTTGGGGCTCTGGCTGCGGCGGAACTGCATGAAGCGCTCCATGGCGGCCCAGTGGCGATCGATCACGCGGCGGTCGCCATAGACCTGGAAGATGGTGAACGGGCAGATGATGCCGGCGTCCATCCAGGCTGTGCCGTAGGACGACTTACCGCCGCCGTGCTGCATCGGGTAGGGCGCGTAGTCCGGGAACGCGCCATTGGGGCGCTGCGCCTCTTCCAGGTCGTCGAGCCACTTGGTGAAGAACGCGGCGACGTCGGCGTTGTAGGACGCGGTGCGGATGTAGGCCTGAGCGTCGCCGGTCCAGCCGAGACGCTCATCGCGCTGGGGGCAATCGGTGGGCAACTCGACGAAGTTGGAGCGCTGGGTCCAGACGATGTTACGGAAGAGCTGATTCACAGCCGGATCGGAGGAGGTGAAGGTGGAGGTAAGAGGAGTGTCAGAGTGGACCACGACACCGGTGATGGCATCGAGCGTTGGGCGGCCGGGGAAGCCGGTGACTTCCACGAACTGGAAGCCGTGATACGTGAAACGCGGGGTCCACGTTTCACCCTGGGGATCGCCGCGGAGAATGTAGGTGTCCGTGGCGCGGGCGCGGCGAAGGTTCTCGGTCATGAGCCGCCCGTCGCTGTGGAGCATTTCAGCGAAACGGAGCTGGACTCGCGTACCGGCTGGGCCGCGGACCTTCAGGCGGGCGACGCCGGAGAAGTTCTGCCCCAGGTCGAAGACAAAGACACCTGGCTTGGGCTCGGTGAGACGCTTCGAACGGAGCTCTTCAATGGGACGGATGGGCGGACCGGAATAGGCCTGCAGGCGGGGTGGCGGGATGAAGCCGAGATCGATTTCGCGCTCGCCCGCGGTGTCGAAGAACGGCGCCTTCAGCGAGCCGTTCCGGCTGGCGGGCACGGCGGGCTGCCACTTCGAATCGTCGAACGTGGACCGGGACCAGTTGGCCGGTTCGAGGCGGGCGTCATAGGTCTCGCCCATGATGATGTCGGCCTCCTGGAGAGCGCCCGTTGACTGCTTCCAGGACGATGCGGTGGGGACGACCGTGGAAGACCCGTCTGTGTATTCAATCTCAAGTTGTGCGCGCAGGGCGGGCGTGCGGCCATAGAAATTCCGGCCGGTTTTATGCGGCCCATAGCCGACCAGCAGACCGTAGCCGACGTAGCCGGAGTACCAGCCATCGGCGACGATAAAGCCGAGTGCATTGGCGCCAGGCTGGACCAGCGTTGTTGCGTCGTAAGCGTTGTAGTAGGCGCGCTGCTTGTAGTCGGACCAGCCGGGCGCGAACATCTGCGGAGACACACGGCGGCCATTGAGATAGGCGTCGTAGATGCCGAGCGCCGTGGCGTAGAGGGTCGCGCGGCGGGCGGTTTTCGCCTTGGTGGAGAAGGACTGGCGGTAGTAGCGGGCGGGCGGCAGATGCAGGGCTTTGCGATCCGTGGGGAGCGGGGTGGAATCGGGGTGGGAGATCCATTCGGCGGTCCAGTCGGCAGGCGACAGCAGGCCGACGGTGAAGCGGGCGGCGGCGTAGGCGGTCGGTCGGTTGTCCTTGTCCCAGACCCGCACCTTCCAGTGAACGAGACGGCGGGACGTGAGAGGTACGCCCGCATACGCTACCTGCGTGGATTGGCCGGTGGCGACTCGTCCGGTGTCCCAGAGGTCCCCCTTGTTGGCGGCGAGAGCGTCCAGCGAGGAGGCGGCGAGGATCTGATAGGCCGTCTGCTTCTGGCCGCGCGCGGAGGCTTGAAGCTTCCACGAGAACCGCGGCCTGGTCTCGTCGATAGCAGTGGGATTAGTGAGGTACTCGGTGCGTAGCGAGTGGACCTGCACGGATTGCGGCTGGGCGAACAGGGGGGCAGCCAGGAGGAAGGCGAGGAGACGCATGGCGGAGACCAGTGTATCGAGATCGGGAAAGGAGAATGCGGGGCAAGTACCCGCTTGACCTCTCGTGAATTCTGGTGCTCAATGAGTACGCAAGGTCCATTGGAGACAAGGAGAACCAGATGAATCCAACCGTCAATGCACCTGTCACCTTCAGCAGCGAAGAACTCGCGCTGCTGGCTGAATTGATCGCGTCAGAGCGGACAAAACTTCTGATTGAAATCCGTCATACCGACCACCGCAGCTATCGGGACCAGTTGAGCCGCCGGCTTGAGCTTTTGGAAGCTCTGGCGAAACACATTCCGCCGGCGTGAGTGGCTAGCGCTACCAGGCCGTCCGTAGATCGAGCTCCACCACCGAGACCGAGCCCGCCGGGAAGGTCCACTTCGGCGCCGGGCCGGCTGGTAGTGCGGCTTCCCGTGGCTTGAAGATTTCAGGCTGATCCAGGCCGACATACTGCCGCAGGTCATCCGGCGCAATGGCGATCACGCGTCCGCCTGCGATTTCCATGCCGCGTACCGAGAACGACGCCTCGACTGAGCGGCGGTATTCCAGGTTGGCGACGTGCAGGAAGACACGGCCGCCGGACCGGCTGGCGGCGATATCGAGACCCGCCGGCGCGTTCGTTACTGCGACACCCTGCTTGCCGTTGTGCCGTTTGAAGAGCCGCGCGATGGATCCGACGGGCAGCGGATAAGTGATGCCGCGCGGAGTCTGCAGCATGACTGCGTTCACGGTCCAGCGATTGCCCTGGAAATCGGCGGCGGTGGCGATTTTGACGCTGGCGCCGTGCCGCTGGTAGATGTTCATCGAACGGGCGTGGTAAGCGGCCGAGAGCCACTCCGTAAGAATCGGGTTGGCGTTGTGTGGGACCAGACTGAGATGGCCCTCCGTGATGGCGATGCCCTTCTGCGTGCCCGAGGCGGCGATGACGTCTTCGAGCTCCTTCACGCGCGCCTCCACGTTGCCCGAGAGCTCCAGCAGTTCCTCCCATGCGCGTTCGGGCTCACGCTGGTAGCGCATGCCTTTCAGCACGGTGTCGGACCGCTTCGGACTCTGCCCCATCATGTGAATGGCGACCATGTCGATGTGCTCCCCGGCCTGCTTCAGAAGTTCCGCCGCCCACAGTTCGCGGCTGCCGCGGCCTCGATCACCCCAGCCGATGAGTTGGATGGAAGGGTCGCGGCGGCGCATCTCGCGCGAGAACTCGATGGTGTGCCCGATGGATTGCTCCCGGGTGAACGTCTGGTTGCCGTAGGAGGTCTCGTTGCCGAGCTGCCAGAGCCGGATCCGGAGCGGGTCCGCGGCGCCATTCGCTTTGCGCTCGCGGTTGTCGGGATCGTTGGCGTATGAAACCCAATCGGCGGCCTCGCGCGCATCGGCGGTGCGATCGCCTTCGGTGGTGCCGCGAAAACGCTGCTCCCCGTCCGCCAGGAAATTGACGCAATACAGCGGCTCCGCGCCCACCCGCCGGCAGAGGTCCACGAACTCATGCGTGCCGACGCGATTGGTCTCCTTGCCGCCCCAGAAGAAGTTCCGCGTGGATGGACGTTTCGCGGCGGAACCCACTCCTTCGCGCCATTTGTAGTGGCGCGAATACAAGCCGCCGTAGCGGAGGACATCGGGCGCCAGGTCGCGGACGGCGTCGACGAAGTCCTTGCGCCAGTCGTCGCGATCGTAGTCCCAGGCAGCTTCCACGGTGCTGTCGGTGGCGCCCAACGGCTCCATGAACTGCATGTAAAGCCCCGGCGAGATATCGAACAGCGGCGCGGGATCCACCACCAGCGCGCCCGACAGGTCAGGCGCGGCGGCAGCCATCACGGGCAGCGCGCGAACGAAATCCCTGCGGGCAAAACCGGAGTGGGACATGCAGCAGCTCCTTTGGACAAGTAGCATAGTTCATTGGACTGACCTTATGCCAACCGCAATCGATAACCTCGAACCCAAATCCATCTACACCCACTTCGCGGCGCTCTCCGCCATCCCGCGCGCCTCCACCAAAGAGGCCGCCGCAAGAGACTACGTCCTCGCCCAGGCAGCGCGCCTCGGCCTGGAAGCCATTCAGGACGGCGTGGGTAACGTCGTGATTCGCAAGCCCGCACGGCCTGGGCGCGAGAACGCAATCCCGGCCGCGCTTCAGGGCCACCTCGACATGGTTTGCGAAAAGAACGAGGGCACGGTCCACAACTTCGACACCGACCCCATCCAGTTGGTCCGCGACGGCGACTGGCTGAAGGCCGCCGGCACAACGCTCGGCGCGGACAACGGAGTGGGCGCCGCCGCGGCGCTGGCCGTGATGGAGAGCGATAGCATCAACCACGGTCCGCTGGAGTTCGTCTTCACCATTGATGAGGAGACCGGGCTCACCGGCGCCTCCGAGTTCCCCAACGGCCTCCTCCAGTCGAAGTACTTTCTCAACCTGGATGGCGAGGAGGAGAACACCTTGTGCATCGGCTGCGCCGGCGGCCTGAATACCATCGCCCGCCGCCGCGTCACCCTGGTCCCCGCTCCGGCGGGCGGGAGTTTCCGGGTGAAGGTCTCCGGACTCCACGGCGGCCACTCCGGCCTGGACATCAACAAGGGCCGCGGTAACGCCATCCGCATTCTTGGCCGCGTGCTGCAGACTCTGATCGAGCGCGTCTCCGTTTCGGTAGCCACGCTCCAGGGCGGCTCCAAGCGCAATGCGATTCCACGCGAGGCCTCCGCCGCCATCGTGATCGACGCCTCGCGCGCCGCCGATCTGCACTCCTTCCTGGCTGCCGCCCAATTCGAAATCCAGGCCGAACTCGGCGCCTTCGATCCCGGCCTGCGCATCGCAGCCGAGCCGTCCGCGAAACCCGCCCAGGTCTTCGCCTCCGCCGATGCCGTCATCCTGGCCCAACTCCTGGCCACTCTCCATCATGGAGTGCTGGCCATGAGCCCCGACGTGCCCGGCCTGGTGCAGACTTCCACCAACCTCGCCACCATCGCCACCAACGGCGATCAGGTGGAGTTCGCCGCCACGCAGCGCAGCGCCATTCACTCCAGCAAGATGGCAGCCGGAACCATGGTGTCCACCGTCCTGCGCTTCGCCGGTTTTGACGTTCAGCACTCAGGCGGCTACCCCGGCTGGAAGCCTGAGCCCAACAGCGACATCGTCCGCAAGTCGCAAGCTGTCCATGAAGAGATCCTGGGCATCAAGCCGGAACTCGTCGCCATGCACGCCGGTCTCGAATGTGGCGTGATCGGGGAGAAGCACCCGGGCATGCAGATGATCTCCTTCGGCCCGCACATCATCGATGTGCACAGCCCCAGCGAGCGTCTGAAACTCTCGTCGGTCCCGCCGTTCTGGGCATTTCTCACCGGGCTGCTCGAACGCCTGTAGTCCGCCGGCTTCCACGGATTCGCAAGAGTCACTCATGGCTTCGCCGCCTGTGCCTGATGAGGCTGATGACGAAGGTGTCATGAACTATTCAAACCTGAGTATTGCGCGGAAGATTCAACTGGCTTTTGGTGTGCTGATCGCGCTCGCCGTGCCGGTCGCCACGGTGAGCATCCTGATGCTACGGGAGACATCGGGAGAGTTGACTGGCGCCGCCGAATCGATCATGCCGGAGGTTCGTCTGGCGACAGCGTTCGAACGCTCCGTTCTCAACGCGCGGATACAGCTCATCTACCACGTCACCATCCAGAAGCCCGGCGCCATGGAGAAGGGCCTGCGGCGATTCGAGACGGCCGGAAAGGAACTTGCGGAATTGGACGGGCTGATTCGCGCAACCCCGGATCTGGCAGCGCTCCAACCGGAGACTGCAACTCTCGCAGCGGACTTCAGCCAGTACGAGACGGTGCTGCGCCGAATTCCCGACAGCGTCGCGAAGGGTCAGAATAGCGGGGAGGAATTCACCGGGCTTCTCAATCATTGGGCCAGCCTGGGAGGCAAGCTGGTGGACACGGCCGGCAAGCTCAGCGCAAGTGGCCTGGCGCTCTCATCGGAGCATGCCACAGAAGCCTCCAAGGCACTCGAACAAATAGTGAGCCTGACCACGGTCGGATACTCTGGCGCGCTATTGGCAGGTGCGCTCATCGCATTTTTCGTGCTGCGCGGCGTCAACCGCTCACTCCGCCACATCGTGCACGATCTAAACAGCGGGGCCGAGCAGGTGCGCTCTGCCTCTACACAACTCGCGCACTCCGCTCAGGATTTGTCTCAGGGGGCCTCCGAGGCGGCATCTTCTATCAGCGAGACCTCTGCGTCCCGCAACCAGATCGCCTCCATGATCGAGCAGAATACCGGCAACACCCGGGCCGCAGCCGGTGTCGCCACGCGGTCTCAGGAAAAATGCAGCAGCGCCGGCGCGCTTGTGGAAGAGATGACTGGCGCCATCCGCGAACTGAGCACCGCCAGCGAGAAGAGCGCCAAGATCATCAAAGTCATCGACGAGATCGCCTTCCAGACCAATATTCTGGCGCTCAACGCCGCAGTCGAAGCGGCCCGCGCCGGTGAGTCGGGCCTCGGCTTCGCCGTGGTGGCCGAGGAGGTACGCAATCTGGCGCACCGCTCCGCCGACGCTGCCCGCGAAATCTCGGAGCTCATCGCCGACTCCGTCAGCAAGTCGAAGTCCGGCCGCACGCAAGTAGAGGCGGTTGCCGCCGCCATCCGCTCAGTGGTCGCGCTCAGCGCACAGGTGAAGCCGTTGGTCGATCAGGTGGATCAGGGCAGTCAGGAACAAGCCCGCGGCATCGGCCAGTTCTCACAGGCGGTGGCCCGCCTCGAACAGGTCAGCCAAACCACCAGCGCTACAACAGAAGAGAGCGCCGCCGCCGCCGAGGAGCTATCTGCTCAAGCGCACGCGCTTCTCGATGCCTCGGCCCAACTCGCCGAAATGGTCGGCGGCCGGGCTTAACGGCGGCTTGCACCTTCCTCCGCACTCTTCCAGTCACCTGCGCAGGGGGCTTCCTTCGGCCTGGCCTTTTCGTTGCCGGAAGACTCGCGCGGATACGAAACCCAGACACACCGGACCGGCGCGTAACGATCGCCATCAAAGTGAAACGTCAGCCTGACGCTGTCAAACGCCGTTGAGTGCTGGCGCAGTTCCAAGTCCCGCCAATCCAGGGTCTTGGAACGAAGCGGGCGAAGTTGTTGGCCGGTAACTTCCAGGATCCTCCTCCAGCCGCTGCTGGACCGGGCGTAGACCCACTTGGGGCCGTTGCTCGCGCCTGAAAGGCACGGACCAATTGGCTCGACGAGCAAGACTCGAGAGCACTTTGTCGCAATCTGCAGTGCCGTGATCCGTATGGCTTGCCCAGTCCGCAACTCCTCACCATCCAGGCACGAGAGCAGGTTCGACGTGTTCAGGTCAGCCCGCAACTGCGGAACGAGATCGGCAGGAGTCGAAGCGGACCATAGCGCGAGGGCGATCGTGAACCACATTGCGGCTGGACCTAGTGCCTCACTGTCCGGCCTCAAATACCGTCCAGGGCTGCGAAGGCAGGTCCTTCAGCAGCGGCTTCAGCCACCCATACTGCGGGTACTTCTTCAAATACTCAGCGGAACGGAAATGCAGTCCGCAGGAGTGGCCCATCGCTGCTTCCATCGTCATTCGTTTCGCCATCGCGGCTGTCGCAGCCTTGTTCTGCACCGTGCCCGCCGGACCGTTCTCGCTCTGCCACGGCTTCAACCCGCGTCCGGAAAGATCCACGTGCCCGCACAGCGTCCGCTCGCTCGGCGCGTTCGCCCTCTTCTCGTAGGCATCGTAGTGGTCGCCGAGAAAGCTCTTGGCGGACTGCTGATCGATCTTACCTTTGTACTCCGCCATCAACTGCTCCCAACGGGCCCGCCGCGCATTCGCGCTCACGCTGCCGTCTTTCACCGGGAAATCCGTCTCCTCGGCCGCCAGCTTGGGATCGATGGGGAAGTTGGCGCCCGTGAAGTAGCCGTCCTTCGTCCGCGCCAGGTTGACATTCTTCAAGCCCAGCTCCAGACGCCCGATCTCATTGCGGTTCAGATCCGCCACCAGCCAGGTGTTGGCGTAGCCGCCGTTGTTGCCCTCTTTCATCAGTGCAGCAAACTCATCGATGCTCGTCGCATACTGCATCGCCTTGCGAGCCCGCACGAATTCAGGAATGCCGTTGGTATCGAAACCGTGGAACTGCGTGATGGTCGTCTCCGTGATCACCAGCCCCGCCGAGTTCATTCCGAAATCGTCGCCGCTGTGAATGAACCCGGGGAACCCGTCCATCAGGATCCGATGCCCCTTCGCCGGGCGAATATCGAAGATCACGTTCCAACGCGAACCTTCCAGATAGCCGGACCAGTTGTTGTGCGCAATCACCGGCTGCCCGTCCCGCGTGTAGCTGCCCGTCGCCACAAACGCGCTGCACCGGTCCGGCGCAGGAGATGTCTTGCCCTTGTCAAGCGCGCTCGTGTAGTAGCCCAGCTCGATATTGGCGTTCAGCACCACCAGGTCATAAACATCCACCTTCACGCCGTGCGCCGCCAGCCCGTCCGACATGCCGCGCAGTTCCTGCCGGTACTCTTCCTCGATCTTCGGCCACAGCATCCGCTCCGCGGCCGTGCGATAGAAGCTCCAATCGCGATGTGTGTCGTGCGTGAGTGCCAGCCGCGTCACCTTCAGCGCATCCTCGATCTCACGCGTCAACAGATAGCCGTGTTGGTACCCGATCTGCTCCGGAGTCCCCGCGAGCCGCACCGGAATCCAGCCGTTCTTCTCCGCCCCGCGCACCGAGCCGGCGAGACGAGAGTCCACCTTGGGCTGATACGACATCAGCGTCGCAGCCAGAATGGTCAAAGCGAGGGAAGCGAGCATCGCGCGCAGTTTCATGGATTCCCAGATTATAACCGCCGCGCGTGTTATCGTGACCCAATGAACCGCAATCCTGAAGTCGATGCCTATCTTGCCGCCGCACCGGAAGACCGGCGCGCTCTTCTGAAGCGGCTCCGCACCCTGATCCGCAAGTCCATTCCGCACGCCTCGGAGTGCTTCACGAATGGCATGGCAGTCTACACGGTGGGCGAGGCCAAAGCCTGGACAGCCGGATTCGGCTCACGCAAAAACTGCGCCATGTTCTACGTGATGAGTTCGTCGCATCTGGACCGCTTCGATGCGGAGTTGGGCAAAAGCCGCACCGGCAAATCGTGCATCGCGATGACGCCAACCAAGACGCTCTCGCTCTCCCAACTGGAAGCCCTGGCAGCCCGTATCCTCGCCGAGCTTCCAGGCTAGAGCGCCATCCACGCCAACGCATACCGCCGGCCGAACTCGCGCAGCCCGGCCGAGTCGAAATGCACCTCGTCGCCCTTGTGCCCCAGCCCCGCTGACGATACGAACCCCGTCCCCTTCACCCACAGCGGCGCAGTCGCCAACTGCTCATTGACCACCGGCGCGAACTGTCCCTTGTAGAATCCCCCCAACTGCCCCACCACCAGCGGCAAATCCGCCACGCCCAGTGCCGCCCGCAGCGCCGCCACGATCGACGCGAACCGGGCGCCGTACGTCCGCGCCGTTTCTTCCTTCCCGCACTCCGCCTCGCCCTGATGCCACAGGATTCCGCGCAACCGCCCCGCCGGCGCCGCGGCCTTAGCCCGGGTGGTCGCATCGGTGAACAGCTTCCCGCCCGGCTTCCATTCCTCCAGACTCGTCCCGCCAAACGCCGCTGGAATCAGCCCCACCTGCCCCGCCGCCCCATACTTCTGCAAGGCCGCCGCGAAGCTGCGCCCCAGCCCCACCGCCGCAATCGGCTTGTCCCAATGCAGCGGGTCCACCGCCGGCGTCCATGCAAGTTCCTTGTTCAGCGCGAAGACGCCATCGATGGGCGCCTGATCCTCTGCGTCCAATACTCCGCGGCCCGCCATATTCGATTGCCCCGCGAGCAGGAACAGATCGAGCTCCGCGGGAGGCGCCGCCGCCAAAGTCCCGGCGCCTGCGGCCGCCATCAAGAATATCCTGCGCTTCATTCAGCTCTCCTTCCAATCGCGTCGCCGCACACACTGCCCATTCCGCCTCAGGCAGCCTGGTGATCATCACAGCACAGATCGCCACGCCACTCCATATCAGAATCGTGTAAAACAGACATAGCCATGCCGGAATTCAGCCGCCGCACCGTCCTCGCCGCGCCCGCCGCCGCGCCACTCCTCGCCTTGCAGAATAACCGCGCAAGTGACGACGCCCCGGCCTTCCAGCACTTGCTCTCCGCCGGCCGCAGCGCCGCTGACATCGAGAAACTCCTCCTTCCGCGCACTCAGTGGAGACCCTACCCGCCCGCAGCCGATCGCGCCGCCTGGCAAGCCCTCCCCACCGAGACTGCACGAGAACTCGTCAATTCCGCCAATGGCCTTCTCGGCACGCCCTGGGACTCCCTGCCCGCCTCCGTCTTCCTCGACTTCGCCCGCAACGGCAACCGGTCCCGCTTCGAGCAGCTTCACTTCGGCCGCCGCAATCGCCTCCGCGCTCAGGTTCTCGCGGAATGTGTCGAGGCCCAAGGTCGATTTCTCGACGACATCCTCGACGGCCTTTGGCTGATCTGCGAAGAAACCTTCTGGGGCGTGTCCGCGCACATTGGCGTGCAGAAGGCCGGAAAGGGCCTGCCGGACGTTTCCGAGAACATCGTCGACCTCTTCGCTGCCGAAACCGGCAACGCAGTCGCCTGGACTGACTACCTGCTGGCGCCGCAGCTTGAGAAGCTCTCACCGCTCCTCCGGCCCCGCCTGCTCTACGAGGTCGAACGCCGCCTGCTGACGCCGCTGCTCACACGCTCGGATTTCGGTTGGATGGGCCTCGACCCCAAAGGCCGGGGCCGCGTCAACAACTGGAACCCCTGGATCGTCTCCAACTGGCTCGCCTGCACCCTGCTGATGGAGCCGGACCCGGCCCGCCGCGCCGCCTCTGTCCAGAAGGCGCTCATCACCGCCGATCGCTTCCTCGATGCCTATCACCCCGATGGCGGTTGCGACGAAGGTCCCAGCTATTGGGGCCGCGCTGGAGCGTCGCTTTTCGACTGCCTGGAGATCCTCCACTCCGCCACGGCCGGCAAGCTCGACTACTACCGGATGCCGCTCGCTCAGGAGATTGGCCGCTACATCTACCGCGCTCATGTCGCCGGCAACTGGTACACGAACTTCGCCGACGCGTCTGCCCGCGTCAACCCAGACGCCAACTTAGTCTGGCGCTACGGCACGCGCATCGGCGACGTCAATATGGCCGCCCACGGCGCCTGGCTTGCCGCTGGAAAGGCGCCCGCGCAGGAAATCGCCAACGGAGCAATGGGCCGCTCCATCGACGCGCTTTTCCATCTGAAGGACCTCCGCGCCGCGGCGGCCAATGCCAAGCCCCCACTGGTCCGGGACGTCTTCCTGCCAGGCACGCACGTCTTCGCCGCCCGCATGGCCGCGGGCTCGTCCCAGGGTTTCTACGTCGCCGCGCAGGGCGGCCACAACAACGAGAGCCACAACCATAACGACGTCGGCAACTTCATCGTGTTCCACGACGGCGAACCCGTCCTCGTCGATGTCGGTGTTGAGACCTACACCGCCAGGACATTCTCCGCCCAGCGCTACGAGATCTGGACCATGCAATCTGCCTGGCACAACACCCCCACCGTCAACGGAGTGATGCAGAGCCCGGGCCGCCAGTTCGAGGCAACCGCGGTCCAGTCGAAATCCGACGACAAGTCTGCGACCTTTGAGCTGAACCTGGAGCGCGCCTACCCCGCTTCCGCCGGTATCCAGTCCTGGCGGCGCTCCATCGCACTCAATCGCGCCGCTGCCTCCGTGCAGATCCAGGACCGCTATCAACTCAGCAGAACAGGCCCCATCGAACTCAGCCTCATCACCACTCGCGAGGCACGCCAGACCGGCCCCGGCCAGGTTTCGCTCAGCGGCGACTTTCTCCTCACGTTCGATCCATCGCTTCAGCCCATCTTCGACGACCACTCCTCGCAGGACCCTCGCCTCCTGCCGAATTGGGGCCCCGTGGTTCGCCGCATCCGGCTCACCGCCGCCACCCCGCCCCCCAGCGGCACATTTACTGTCACAATCAGGAAAACGTGATCGCCAACGAACAACAACTCGAAGACATCCTCAGCGAGCCAAGTGCCGCTGACATTGAAGCCGCCCGCTCGCTCGAAGGCCCGCTGCTGATCCTCGGCGCGGCCGGCAAGATGGGCCCCTCTCTCGCCCACCTCGCCAGGCGTGCGCTGGACGCCGCCGGCAACCCGGCGCGCGTCATCGCCGTCTCGCGTTTCTCCAACCCGGACTCCCGCACGCAGCTTCAGGCCTGGGGCATCGACACCATCCCCTGCGACATGCTGGAACCCGGCGCGCTGGATCGACTCCCCGACGCGCCCAACGTCATCTTTATGGCGGCCCGCAAGTTCGGCTCCTCCGGCCTGCCCTCGCTCACCTGGGCCACCAACACGCTCCTGCCCGGCCTGGCCGCACAGCGTTACCGCCGCTCGCGCATCGTCGCCTTTTCCACCGGCAACGTCTATCCACTCACCCTGGTGGACTCCGGCGGTCCCACTGAAGAATCGCCTACCGCCCCCATCGGCGAATACGCCCAATCCGCGCTGGGCCGGGAACGCCTCTTCGAGCACGCCGCCCTCACCTGGCAGACCCCCGTGGCGCTTCTGCGCCTGAACTATGCCGTCGAACTCCGCTACGGCGTACTCGTAGACATCGCCCGCAAGGTACACGCCGGCACGCCTGTAGACGTCACCATGGGCCACGTCAATGTCATCTGGCAGGGCGACGCAAACTCGGCCACTTTCCGTTCGTTGCCTCTCGCCGCCACGCCGGCCTTCATCCTGAATTTGACCGGCGCCGCAACGCTCAGGGTTCGCGACATCGCCGAGGGATTCGCCAGCCGCTTTGGCAATCAGGCCCTCCTGCAGGGCGTCGAAGCGCCCACCGCGCTCCTCAGCAATGCGGCTCTCTACCATCGACTCCTCGGCCCAGCGCTCGTCAGCGTCGAGCAGATGATGGATTGGATCGCCGCCTGGATCACGAAGGGCGGCGCCTCGCTCGGCAAACCCACTCATTTTGAAAATCGGGAAGGAAAGTTCTAAGCCATGCCCTGGCGCGAGAGACTCTTGGAAGGCGCGGTGATCCCCGCCCACCCGCTCTGCCTCACATCCGAACGTAAACTCGACGAGGCCAGCCAGCGCGCGCTCACGCGCTACTACATCGAATCCGGCGCGGGCGGCATTGCCGTGGGTGTCCACACCACTCAGTTCGCCATCCGCCAACCGGAGATCGGCCTGCTGGAACCCGTCCTCGGCATGGCAGCCGAAGAAGCCCGCGGCACGGACACCATCCTGATAGCCGGCGTCTGCGGCCCCACCAGCCAGGCGCTGCGCGAAA
>CAYVDY010000022.1:0-2526 GCA_964450255.1 uncultured Candidatus Solibacter sp.
TTTTTATCGGAGATGACGAAATAAAAGAAGGCGTTATCAAGGTCAAGGATATGAAGTCTGTAGCCGTCGGCGGCAAGACTGGCGCCAACCTCGTCAGCGGCAAGAATCTCATCGGCTCATTTCATCAGCCGCTCGTCGTCCTCACGGATCCCGATGTCCTCGGAACCCTCTCTGAACGCGAATACCGCGCCGGGCTTTTCGAAGTGATCAAGTGCGGCATCATCCGCAGCGAGCCGCTCTTCCGCCTCATGCAGAATGAATCGTCGCGTGTGCTCTCCCGCGAACCCTCTGCCGTCGAGCACATGATCGCCGAGAGCGTCCGGATCAAATGCGAAGTCGTCTCCGCCGATGAGCGCGAGAGTGGGCTGCGCAAGATCCTCAACTACGGCCACACCATCGGCCATGCCTTCGAGGCCGAAACGCAGTATGCGCGCTTCCTCCATGGAGAAGCCGTCGCCCTGGGCATGAAGGGCGCGGCCCACCTTGCCCGCCTCGCCGGAAAGTGCACGGCCGCCACCTGCGGCGAAATCCTGGACGTTGTGAACCGGTACGGCCCGCTCCCGCCGCTGGACGCCATCCCCGTTGACAATCTCCTCGCCCGTCTTGTCAAGGATAAGAAGACCATCCAGGGCGCAGTTCATTTCGTGCTCGCCACACAGATCGGCGCCACCGAGGTCGTCTCCGGGCTGCCAACAGAGCTGGTGCGGGAAGCGATTGCGAGTTCGTTCGAATGACGCCGGGCAGAGGCACCACCCCCGCTGGCGCATCCACCGAAGCGCAGGCGTCCGCCTACGTTCGCGAAATGTTTGGACGGGTCGCACCGCGCTACGACCTGCTCAACCATCTGCTCTCGTTCCAGACCGATCGCTACTGGCGCGCCGTCACAGTCCGCCGCGTCGCCCACATCCTGCGCCGCCCCAATGCGCGCGTCGTCGATCTCTGCTGCGGCACGGGCGATCTCACTCTAGCCCTCCAGGCCAAGGCACATGCGGGCGCCCGCGTGCAGGGCAGCGACTTCTGCCACCCCATGCTCGTCACCGCGGGCCGCAAATCGCTGGACCGCGGCGCCCCTATCACCTTCCTCGAAGCCGACGCGCTTCAACTGCCACTTGCCTCGCGCTCGCTCGATCTCATCACGGTCGCCTTCGGTTTCCGCAATTTCGCCAATTATCGGAACGGTCTCCGTGAAATGCAGCGCGTCCTCAAGCCCGGGGGAATGCTCGCAATTCTGGAATTCTCCACTCCGCCCAACCCCTTCCTCCGGGGCCTCTACAGCTTCTATTCCTGCTCCATCCTGCCCGCCATCGGCGGCGCCATCTCCGGCTCCCGGGATGCCTATACCTATTTACCCGAGTCCGTGCGCAAGTTCCCCGCCGCCGAGAACCTCGCCGCCGAAATGGAAGCCGTGGGTTACACCCGCGTCCGCTTTGAACGCCTCACGTTCGGCATCGTCGCCCTGCACACCGGCCTCGCGGGCTAGCCGCGTTAGGCAGCCTTTTCCTATTCCGCCGCCCACCCCGCCAGCAGGCCCCGTGAAATGAACTCCCGCTTCGCCCGCCGTGTGATATCCGTCATCATGGCCGGCTCGTAGCGGTGGTCGTAGACGTACGCCTTGATCCTCAGCGTCAGGTAGGGGGTCTCCGTGAAACTGTCCGCCAGAGATACGGCCATGCGCCGTCCCAGGTGCGTGTATGGACAGGAGACCGCGATGTCCCGCCCAATCCGCAACGCCAGGTCCGGGTCCACGGTCGGGGGCAGGAATACCTCCGTCACCACAAGACATTCCGGCACACCCGCGTTCGCGTTGTAAGTGAAGTTCCCCAGCACTTCGGAATTCGGCACCGTCACCAACGCGTCGTCCGGCGTCATGATCTTCGTGCTGCGCAGGCCGATCTGCTCAATCTCGCCGTATGCCGAGCCCACCTTGACACGGTCTCCGATCTGATACGGCCGGTCCGTCACAATCACCAATCCGCCGATCGGGTTCTTGACCAGATCCTGCGCGCCCAGCGCGATCGCGATTGCAACCGATCCCAGCGCCGCCAGAAACGCGTCCTGTGTCGGCGCCAGCGTATGCGCTGACCACAGCAGCGCCCCGAACCAAACCAGAATACGCAGCGGGGGCTCCACCTGCCTGGCTAGAAAACGCATCCGCGGATTCCGCTGCGCCATGCCGTCGAACAGCGTTCGTGCCCACTTCAGCAGGAACCACGTCAGCCCCAACAGCACCACTACGAACAGCAGCCGCCCGGACGTCAATTGCATCAGCACTTTTGGATTCGTCTCCATGCCGTTGTCTCCCTACGTCAGGTTCACCCGCTGCAGCAGGTCGTTGACGAATCGCTGCGCCTCCGGCCGTACGCGCATCCCGGGATGCTCAGGATCCTGCTCGATCAGTCCGAGCGCGGCCAACCGGTCTACCCGGCTCGTGCTGGCCTCTACGCCCTCGCACAAAACCGTAGCCAGTTCGCCGGAGCTCAACGAGCCGTGCTCCTGAATCGCCAGCAGCGTGAAGTGATCCTGCTG
>CAYVDY010000022.1:2536-24070 GCA_964450255.1 uncultured Candidatus Solibacter sp.
CCGCCGTTCCAGAGGGTGGCGGATATCCACTGTTTCGCCCTCCACTCTCTCAATCGAGCTGCCCCACAATTCGAATGCCGAACGGAATACTCCGCCTGATTGTTCGTACAGCGAATCGAAGAACAGCTTCTGCGGCGGCTGTTCGAGTTCGAGCCACTGCCGCACCCGGCTCACCCGCGGATCGCCCGGCGGCGGCGGCGCGAATCGCAAACGCAGCCCGGAAAGCCGGTGCCTCTGCAGGAATGCATTCTCCAGATCCTCCCGTGACCCCCCCATTCCGTTGATTCGGTGCGAAACCACACGGCCGAAGTCGGCTCCTGCTTCCAGCACGCGCAGCGCCTTGTCGTTCATTGAAACCACCCACAGCGTGTTCCCGGCGGTCCTATGAATCCAGCGCGCCAGATGGTGAATCGCGGCGAAGCCATCCACCCTCCGCAGGTATGTCCGCTCAAACTCCTCAATGACCAGGATGCGGCGCTCTGCCGCGAACGCAGCTTCCAGATCCACCTCCGGCTCCACGCCCAGGCACTCCCGCAGGAACTCCTCGACCATAGAGGGGGATTCAACCCGCTTCCGGAATTGCCGCCGCAGGATCAGGCGTCCCGCGAAGATACCGGAACTTGCGCAGTTCAGCAGGCTCGTCTTGCCGCTGCCGCGCGCGCCCACTACCAGGCACGCCGCAAATCGCCCGCTCTCCCAGTCCCGCAGTGCCTGTGCCAAGCCTGCAATCTCCTGGTCGCGGCCCACCAGGAATCTCTCGTCGGAGACCGGTGTCACCTGGAACAGCGAACGGTAGATGCCCGGCAGGCTGAGCTTCGACGCGGGCAACGACAGCGTGTCCCGAAGTGTCGATCTGCGCACTACAGGCGCCAACACGGGCCGCATCGGTAGCTTCCATCCCAGGAACTCGAGCGCGTCATCCCAGCGTTCCAGGAGCCACCGCGGCCACCGAGCCACCACTCTTCGCGACTCCCGGCCCTAGGTCCGCACCGCCGCGCCCAGCAGCCGCCAGCCTCGATCGCGCTTCAGTAGCGCCAGCCAACCCACCTGGCCCGCCTCCAGCGCGGCGTAGCCTTCCTCCGACCAAACCAGGAACGAATCCAGCAGCCGTCGATCCAGCCGATCGCCCTCCGTGGCTTCCGCCAACCGTGCCGATAGCATCGCGCCTGCATTGGCCCGTGCTTCCAGCAGCAGTTCCGTATCTCCGGACTCACGCCAGTACTCCACCAGTTCACGGGCTCGGATTACATCTCTTGCGATCGACGCACCCCGCTCCCAATACCCCTCCACCAGTACCTCAAGCGCCCTTCGTCCGTTCAGCGCCAGTGAAGATAGGAACGCCTCTCGCGGCCGGACCCTCCGCCATTTGGGCCGTCGGCCCGGTTCCACCAGTTTCGTGGCATCCGGCAACCGGTTCGTAGTCGCTTCTTCAATGCGTTGCGCCCATTGGTTCAGCCGCTCGTCGGGGCTTGCCATTGGAGGCGCCTCAGTCATGGGGCCTTCGCTCGTCGCCCAGTGAATCGTCTGCCGCGCCACGTCCTCAATCCCTGCGCGCTCCGCCCGCAGACTGTTTACCAGGTGTTCGGTTTCCACCAGCCACAACACGCCCAGCTCGCGGACAGCCAGTTCCATCTCGAACACGGAGATCACAGCCCGCTGCTGGCGCCACCACTTCTGATCCGGCCCCTCTTTTCTTGGCGACGCGACGGCAGTTCCCGCCCACCTTGCGTACTCCTCCACAATCTCGGCAGCTTCCTGCCGCTGCGACGCCTGCCGCTCATCCCACTCCTGCCAATCCTCCGGGCCGCCGCCGCTGCGCAGGATTCTCCACGGCTCGCAGAGGTCCAGCGCCATATCCGCCAGCACCGGCTGCAGGCGCGCGTCCAGGGAAGAGTCAGAGGCGCCGGCCTCTCTGCGAAACTCGGCCAGAGCCTCCAGGCTCCGTTGGATCGGGCGCAGCCGAAGGTATTGCTCGATGGGCTCCACCACCAGGATGCGGGACGTACTTTCGAATCGCGCCTTCACCTCGGCCAACGTCGAGGGAGGTTCCGTCTCGCCGCGTAGCGGCAGTGAGTATTGCCGTAGCCGGTCGCTCAACGCGCCCAGGTCCTTCACCACCTGCCGCAGCTCCGAGTGCAGTCTCTGCGCGGCTCCGGCGGATAGCTCCCGGGCTGCCTCCGGTGATGGTTCCACCAATCCTCCCTCGACAAATGGTACTCCACACGCACGAAGGGCGGACCGCTGGGTCCGCCCTTCGTGCGTGTGATTGAACTAGACGTTCACTAGAACCCGAGGCGCAGGCCGAAGCGGATTTGCCGCTCATTGCCCGAACTCAGAATTCGCATGAAGTTTGTGTTGGTCACGTCGCCGCTGGCGACGCCACCAAACTGGGACGTATTCGGCAGATTGTAGAACTCGGCCCGGAAGGCCGTGGTGACGCGCTCCGTGATCTGGAAGGTCCGGTTGATCATCAGGTTTGTGTTCCAGATGCCCGGGTTGCGAAGGATGTTGCGTCCGGTGGAACCGAAGCGGACATCGGTGACAGCCTTGAACGCTGACGGATCGTAGTAGCGCGAGTTCTGCCCGATGGCGCCAATCCGCGTCCACTGGGACACCTGATCGGCGGTCTGCGAGTTGCTCGGAGCGTTCAGCGATGCGCCCGGAGAGCTGACCGTGAACGGCGTGCCGGTATAGTTGGACATCACACCGTTGACGGACCAGCCGCCCAGGATGGCGTTGGCCACGCCGGTGGTAGCGATCATCTTGCCCTTGCCCATCGGGAGCTCATAGACCCAGCCCATCTGGAAGACGTGCTGGCGGTCGTATCCGGCCACCGCGCGGTTGCGGTCGAACACCGGACCCCAGTTCCAGCCCACGCTGGCCCAGCCGTCTTCGTCGGTCATGTTGATGGCCTTGGACCATGTGTAGGCGCCCTGCAGCATCAAGCCCTTGCTGAGCGACTTGCGCACGCTGGTCTGGAGCGAGTGGTAGTTGCCGCTGAGGTAGCCATCCCACATGTTGGTGGCTGTGTTGCGGCGGAACTTCTGGAAGTAGGGCCGGCTGGCGGCGCCGCCGCCGGGCGAGCCGGCGTTGATGTCGCGGTCAGCCAGCAGGTGCACGGAGGAGGTGCCGACATAGGCGATGGTGCCGAGGATGTCCTGCGGCAGGCGGCGCTCGATGGTGAAGTTCCAGCTCTGCGTGTAGCCGCGCTGGATCTCTCCGGCGTAGGGGCTGCGCATGTCAGCCACTGCCGGCAGATTGACGATACCAGTGGAGAGGTCCGGACCCGTGACAGGCGGAATGCCAGTGTCCAGCTTGCGGGACGTGGCGAAGCCATCCACGGCATCGAAGTTGAAGTTCACAGTCAGCGGGTAGAAACCACGCAGCGGACGGGAGAACGGCAGCGGATCGAAGTTCAAGCCGTAGCCGGTGCGGATGACGGTCTTGTCGTCGAGACGATAGGCGATGCCCAGAGTCGGAGCGAAGAGCTTCTTGCTGACGGTCACGCCGACGTTCTTCGGAACGTTGCCGCGGCCGCCGAGAAAGACCTGGTTGGTTTCCGGATCCAACCGCTCGATACCCTTCTGCGTGGCGCGGGTCATCAGCGGATAGTATTCGTAGCGCAGTCCGAGGGTCATGGTCAGCTTGCGCGAGACCTGCCAGCGGTCCTGGGCATACCAGCTGAACTGATACTCGCGAGGAGTCATGGTGATGTACTGGATGCTCTTCTGGACATTGTTCGACTCACCCAGCAGGAACGCCGCATAGCCGTTGAACTGGTTCGGGGCCGGGCCGCCATTGAGTGCTGTCGGGCCGCCAGCGAAGCTGAACTGGCCACGCGGGCCGGCGCCAAGCTCCGGCTGCCAGTGGGTCATGCGGTAGTTCACGCCGTTGAAGCCGAAACGCATGGCGTGCTTGCCTTTGGTCCAGCTCAGGTTGGCGCTCATTGTGTAGTTCTCTTCGATGCGCTCCAATGGCATCCAGCCGGGGACGCCGAAGCCGTTGTAGCCATTGATGGAGATGTTCGGGAAGCCCTGCTCCCGCGGGTCCACTCCGCCGATGCCCGGAATGCCGAGTTTGGTGGCGTAGTCGATGCCGAAGTCAGTGCCACGGACCGTTTGATCCTGGCGCTGATATCCGACGATGCCATCGAACAGGATACTGGGGGTGATCACGCGGTTGCCGCCGAACGACATGTTCTGCACCTTGGTGTCGCCGGTTCCAGGGTCCGCGCCGGGTGCCGGACCAATGCCCTCGCCGAACAGCGGCTTGCCGACAACCAGAGCATTCATCAGGCTGTAGCGGCCAAAGAGCTGCTGCTTATCGCTGACGTTGTAGTTGATCTTGATGTCGTGATAGTCGCGGTTGAATGCGGGCACGGCCGAACCCAGGAAGTTGTTTTGCACGCCCGTCAGGTTGACGTTCGCCGTCGGGTAGTTGGCCTGGATCTTCTGCGCCGCCGGGCTGAAGCGTGACGTGGGAATGATGTTGCCGGCGAAAGGGGTGCGGCCCACGCCGTTGGCGCCGCCCGTGGCGGGGTCGTAGATGGTGGTGGCGTAGCTGCTGAAGTTGCCTGCCTTCATGGCCGTCGTCGGCACGCTGTAAGTGCCCACTGCACCATCGCGCTGCTTCGTCGCATCGTAGCTGTAGAAATAGAACAGCTTGTTCTTCTTGATGGGGCCGCCGATGGTGCCACCGTAGTTGTTGTAGATACGGAGGGGCAGGGGCTGGGCGGGTCCGTTGGTGGCCTGGGCTTTGACGAAGTAGTTGTACGCCTTCAAATGCTGGTTGTCGTGGTACTCGAACAAGCTGCCGTGCAGTTGGTTCGTGCCCGACTTGGTTAGCACTGAAACGGCCGCGCCGCCAGCCATGCCCTGATCGGCGTCGCCCGACGTGGTAACCACGTTGACTGTCTCCACCATCTCAGCAGGCATCACATAGCCCGCATGGTGCGGCAGCCACAAGTTCACGCTGGCCGCGCCGTCAATGCGCGTGACGTTGTTATTGGCGTTCGTACCATTGATGTTGGTGCGCAGTGAACGGCCGGGAGAATCGGTGATGGAGTTCTGGAACGATGCCGGCGTTGCGCCGGGCACGAGGTTGATCAGGCTCTGATAGTTGCGGAAGCCCGGCAACGGCAGGTTGGCCACCTGCTTGGCATTGAGTTCGGTGTGCGTGTCGGCCTTGTCGGTCTGGAGGACCGTAGCCGTGCCTTCCACCGTGATCTGTTCGGAGATGGCGCCAACGTCCAACTTCATGTCGGCGCGTGTCAGCGAGGCAGCCGAAACACGGAGGTCGGTGCGCGTCGCCGTCTTGAAGCCAGCGGCTGAGACCTTCAGGTCGTAGTCACCTGGCATCACGTTCGGAACCAGGAACCGGCCCGTCTCGTCGGCCTTGCCTTCGTACGTCTGACCGGTTGCCTTGTTGGTCAGCGTGATTGTCGCCGTTACGATCGCGGCGCCCGAAGGATCCTCGACCTGTCCGACTACGGACCCGTACAATGATTGAGCAGATGCAGGCATCGCCCAACTAACCATCAAGGCAAGCGCCATGAGGGCTAGCACAAATCGTTGAGTATTTTTCATTCGTTACCCCTTATTGTCTGCACACCGAGGCTCCAGGCGCGACGATGAGCAGACCCCACTAAACTAAACAGCGGAGTGTCCTTAATCTAAAGCTATTAGGTAGCGGGTGTCAAGGCCCCCCCTTCGCCGCTAAACTTCACAAAGCAAAGAGAAACCGCTTGCAGGACGCCAGGGCGTCAACGTTTCGGACCGGTGATGAGAGTCTCAGCCTCTGCGGCGGTCTTCTGCCTGGATTGATAGACCTTCATTGCAACCGCCGCTTTGTCAGCCTCTCCCGCGTCCTGATACGCGCGTCCAAGCTGGAAGTGCAAGCTGCCGTCGCTGTCCGCGGGCAACGCGGCCACAAGGTGCGGAATCGCCTCTTTGGACTGTCCCATCTGGATCAACGCCCGTCCCAGAACCGCGTGGGCCGCCTGGTAATCCGGCCGCAGCCGGACCGCCGTCCGAAGCGATTCCACCGCCTGCTCCGGCTGCTGCTGGTTCACCAGGGAGTCCCCGAGAATGAACTGCAGCTCCGCCACTTCCGGGTCCTTGGCGAGCAACGAGCGCGCCATCTTCTCCGCCGCCACGTAGTCCCGGTTCATATAGATGGATGTCGCCAACTCCTGTTCCAGGCGGGGATCGCCGGGCGCCAACTCCAATGCCGCCTTCCACGCCGTGATCGCGTCGGCATGCCGTCCGAGATTGCGGTAGAGTTCCGCCAGCACCTGCTGCGACTCCACCGAAGGTGGCAGCTTAGCCAACTGCGCGAACGACACTCGCGCCAGTTCGTTGGCCGCGCGCGATTGCCAGTAGAGCGCCGCCGGCGTCTTCCCCGCCAGTGACAGCGAGAGCGCCTGCTCAAAGCGGCCCTTCAGGAAGTGACACTCGGCGCTGGGTGCCGCGCAGGCCGGGGGCGGAAGCTTCCGCTCGGCCTCATCCTCGGCGGCGGCCCAATCGGGATGGTCAGTTTTGCGATAGACTTCAGCGAGTCCGGCGTGTGCGCCGCGGAAGTTGGGCTGCTTGTCCAGCACAGCGCGGTAGAGCGTGAAAGCCGCCGTGTTGCGCCCCAACTTGAGCCGCGTATCCGCTGCCAGCATCAGCCACCAAGGTGAGTCCGGACCCTGCTTTTCCAGCGCATCAAACGCCTTCTGCGCCACGGCCTCATAGCAACGGCCCAGCCCGTACAACGGCTTCGGATTGGCCGGATCCGCTGCCGCCAGTTTCCGCAGATGCGGGATGGCAGCCTGATACCGATCCAGCATGAGTAGACCGTCAGCCAGCATTGCCCGGCCTTGCGCATCGTCGGGCGCCATGGTCATCGCCTTCTCCAGCACGGGCACGGCCTTGGCCGGATTGCCCGTGCGGAGATACGACGCGCCCAACAACATCAATGCGGGCAGCGCATTCGGCTGCAGTTTGAGGACTGCCTCAAACTGCGGGATCGCCTTCCTGTCTTCTCCGGAGAGGTGCATCGCCATCGCCAGATTCAGCCGCAGCCCAGGATTTGCCGGCATCGCCGCCACTAACTTCTCGTAAAGTGGCACCGCGTCCGCGTACCGCCCGGCAGCCATCATCTGCCGCGCCCGCTGCGATTCCAGTGCCGCCGCATCCGTCTGCGCGGCTACCGGCAGGCCCGCCGCAATACTCAAAACCAGCCATACAACAATCCGCATCATTCTATTGGAGTGTATAACCGATAGAGGGATGCATCGTCTCTTCCTTTTCCTACTCCCCGTTCTTCTGACGGCCGCCGAGCCTGCCAACGCCGTGCGCTTTCGCAACGTGGCGGAATCCGCGGGTCTGCGCTTCACCATCGACAACGCGCCCATGACCGAGAAGCGCATGATCGAAACGATGGCAGGCGGCTTGGCCGTCTTCGACTACAACAATGACGGGCGACCGGACATCTTCTTCACCAACGGCGCCGCCGGGCTCGCCATGAAGAAGGACGACCCCAAGTATTGGAATCGCCTGTTCCGCAACGACGGCGCGTGGAAGTTCACGGACGTCACCGCCGAGGCCGGAGTTGCCGGTGAGGGCTACGCCATGGGCGCCTCTGCGGCCGATTTCGATAACGACGGCAACGTCGATCTCTTTGTCTCCAATGTCGGCGGCAGCATCCTCTATCGAAATCTCGGCAACGGTAAGTTCCAGGACATCACCGCCGCGGCGGGCATTCGCGATGAACTGTGGGCGGTGGCCGCAGTCTGGTTCGATTATGACAACGACGGCCGCCTGGACCTCTGGGTGACGCACTACGCTAAGTGGCCCGCCGCCATGGATCGCTTCTGTGGCGACTCGCAGAAGGGTGTGCGGGTCTACTGCCATCCCAAGTACTTCCAGGGCCTCCCGAACTATCTGTACCGCAACCTCGGTAACGGCAAGTTCGAGGACGTCAGCGTGAAATCCGGCGTGGCTGAACACCTGATCCGTGGAATGGGCGTGGCAGCGGGGGACTATGACGGCGATGGCCGGATGGATGTCTTCGTCACCAACGACAACGCTCCCAACGCCATGTTCCGCAATCTGGGCAACGGCAAGTTCGAGGAGGTGGGTCTGCTGGCTGGCGTGGCGCTGATGGATAGCGGCAAACCGGTGGCCAGCATGGGCGCCGACTTCCGCGATTACGACAACGACGGCTGGCCGGATCTCTTCGTCGTGGATCTCTTCAACGAGACCTTCCCAGTCTTCCGCAACACCGGCAAGGGCGGCTTCCGGGACGCCGGTTATGCCACCCGCATCAGCCGCCTCACTGCCAGAATCAGTGGCTGGGGCGTCGGGCTCTTTGACTTCAATCTGGACGGATGGAAGGACCTTTTCTACTCCTGCGCCCACGTCAATGACCTTGTGGAGCAGTTCGAGCCGACGCGTTATCGTCTGCCGAACACCATTCTCATCAACGAGAGAGGCGTCTTCCGCGACGGCACCGCCGAAGCCGGTCCGGACTTCCAGGTCCCGCGCGCGCATCGCGGCCTGGCCTTCGCGGACTTCAATGGCGACGGCAAAGTGGATGCCGTGGTGTCATCCCTGATGGATCCGGCCGAGCTGTGGGAGAACGTCACGGAGACCGACGGAGATTGGCTGATCGTGAAATTGCAGGGAGTAAAGGCCAACCGCGATGGCATCGGCGCGCGGCTGAAGTGGGGCGGGCAATGGAACGTGATGACGACGAGCATCGGCTACTCGTCCTCCGGGCATTTTGGCGTGCATTTCGGCGCGCCCAAGGGCCAGGGCGGCGACACGCTGGAGATCTGGTGGCCTGGCGGCAGGAAACAGGTTGTTACCGGCGTGAAGCCGCGTCAGGTTCTCGTGGTTCGAGAGGAGCCATAGAGACCGCAGCCCGTAACTCGCGCTCTCGCTCAGCCGTGCGCCGCATTACTTCGCGCCACATGGCGGGCAGCACTGCGTCCATTGCCTTCAGCCCTTCATACGTCATACCGCCGGGGGTGCTGACTTCCTCGAGGATCTCGCGCGCAGCGATGCCCGCGCGGGGCAACTCGATGGCGGCTCGGACCGTCTCCCTGACCATCATTTCGCAATCGGCCAGGGGAATGTCGGGCTGCATCTCGTGCGTCGCTGTGGCCCATTCGAAGCAGAAGCGCGCCAGGAATGCCGGACCGCAACTGACGATGTCGGTGGCCGCTCGGGCCTGTGATTCCGGCAACTCATAGCTGCGGCTGACGCGATCGAGCAAATCGCGCAGGTACACCACATCCTCGGGCCGGCAGCGCGGGCCTGGGATCAGCAGGCTAACTCCGCTGCGCACGTACTGTGTGTAAGACGGGATGACCTTGGCGGTACGGCAGGGAACTACAGCAGCGAGTTTCTCCAGTTCGACCACGTTGGTAATGAGCAGCAGCAGATGACTGGCTGTCAGAGCGGGGCGAATCTCCTCCAAAGCACAGGCCGTATCCTCGGGTCGGACGCAAAGGAAGAGAGTGCGGCACTGGCGAGCCACTTCCAGGCTCGTTCCGGTGCGCAGTCGGGGGAACAGAAGTAAAAGATCCTCGAGTTTCTCCTTTGATCGATTGCTGGCCCAAATTTCCTCATCAACGGGGTGTGCGGCGCCGAGTAGGGCGTGGACCAGCATTGCGCCCATCCGGCCGGTGCCGACAAATCCGATAGCCATGACAGCAGATTAGTACAAGTCAGGCGTCGCGCTACACTAAAAACTGCACGCCCATGACGAATTCCATCCACGGAACCACCATATTAGTGGTTCGCCGCAAAGGCAAAGTAGTATTGGCCGGAGACGGCCAGGTGACATTGGGCAGCGAGGTCCTCAAAGCGACGGCCAACAAGCTCCGCCGGCTGCACAAGGACAAGATCGTGGCCGGATTCGCCGGCTCCACGGCCGACGCGTTCTCTCTGTTCGCCCGATTTGAGGCCAAGCTGGAGCAGCACAACGGCAACCTGCCGCGCAGTGTTGTGGAGTTGGCGAAGGACTGGCGCACCGACAAAGTGCTGCGGCATCTGGAAGCCCTGCTCCTGGTAGCAGACGCCACCAATATCTACATCCTCAGTGGCAACGGCGACGTGATCGAGCCCGACGGCGATTCCATCGCCATCGGCAGCGGCGGCGGATTTGCGCAGGCGGCGGCGCGGGCTCTGCTGGAGAACACGAACCTGACCGCGAGAGAGATCTCCGAGCGGGCGATGAAGATCGCGGCCGACACCTGCATCTACACCAACCACAACACCGTTTACCAGGAGCTCGGCTAAGTCATGGTGATCTACCTTCCGGGCGACGCGAAACGCGACGAACCGTTGCTGGACGAACTGACACCGCGGCAGATTGTCGTGGAGCTCGATAAGTACGTCATCGGGCAGGCGGACGCGAAGAAGTCCATTGCCATCGCGCTGCGCAACCGCATCCGGCGGCAGAAGCTCGATCCCGAGATGGCCGAAGAGGTGATGCCCAAGAACATTCTCATGATCGGGCCGACCGGCGTGGGTAAGACGGAATTGGCGCGGAGGCTGGCAAAGCTCTCGAATTCTCCGTTTCTGAAGGTGGAGGCCAGCAAGTTCACGGAGGTCGGCTACGTGGGCCGCGATGTGGAGTCGATGATCCGCGACCTTGTGGAAGTTGCCATCGACATGGTTCGCGAGGAGCGGTTGGACGAAGTGGCCGACCACGCGGAAGAGGCAGCCGAGGAGAAACTGCTGGACCTGCTGATGCCCGCGGTGCCGGAGCCCAGCGAAACGGCGGACAAATCCCGCGACAAGATGCGCGAAAAGCTGCGCGCGGGTCGGCTGGACGAGCGCATTGTCGAACTGGAAGTGAAGGACCGCGGGCCGTCGTTCGACGTGTTCACCAATACCGGCAACGAAGACGCGGACATGAGCCTCCGCGAGATGCTGCCGCAACTGTTCGGCGGGCGTACGACAAAGCGGAAGATGCGCGTGTCGGAGGCCTACGATTACCTGATTCAGGAAGAAGAGGGCCGCCTGATCGACATGGACCAGGTGACGCGAACGGCCATCGAGCGCGTAGAAAAGAACGCGATTCTGTTCCTCGACGAGGTGGACAAGATCGCAGGGCGCGAGGGCGGTCACGGGCCGGACGTGAGCCGCGAGGGCGTGCAGCGCGACATTCTGCCTATCGTGGAAGGCACCACGGTGAACACGCGTTACGGCATGGTGCGCACGGACCACATTCTGTTTATCGCGGCCGGCGCGTTCCACGTATCGAAACCGTCGGACATGATCCCCGAGCTGCAGGGGCGCTTCCCGATCCGTGTGGAACTGAAGTCGCTGACGGAAGAGGACTTTGTCCGCATCCTGACGGAGCCGAAGAACGCGCTGATTAAGCAGTACATGGCGTTGATGGAGACCGAGGGCGTATCGCTGGAGTTCAAACCGGACGCGATCAGCGAGGTGGCGAAGTTCGCGACTCAGGTGAATGAGACCAGCGAGAACATCGGGGCGCGGCGGCTGCACACGATTCTGGAGCGGGTGCTGGAAGAGATCAGCTTCGAAGGGCCGGACCTGAAGAAGAAGAAAGTGGCGATCGACGCCGCGTACGTGCGCAAGCAGTTGGCGGACATCGTCAAGGACCAGGATCTGAGCCGGTATATTCTGTGATGCGAGGGGCGTTTCCGTTGGCACTGGCAGGGCTGGCGTTGGCCGGCTGCGGCTATGTGGGGCCGCCGCTGCCGCCGGCGCTGGGCATTCCCGTGAAGATCGTGGATCTGCGGGGTATCCAGCGCGGCGATAAGCTCCTGGTGGCTTTCACGCCGCCGGTGGATACAACGGACAAGGTGCTCCTGAAGACCGTTCCGGAGATTGAGCTGCGCGTGGCCGAGAACCCGAAGGAGAACTTCGAGATTCACCGCTGGGCGGGCGAGGCCAAGCGCATCCCAGTGAGCGAGCTGAAGGCCGAAGGCGTGGAAGTGGCGATCCCATCGTCGGAGTGGGCGGGGAAAGAAGTGGTCGTTGTGGCGCGGGCGATCGGCCCCTCCAAACGGCCCGGCGATTGGTCCAATCTGCTTGTGTTCCAGGTTCAGCCAGCGCCGCAGCCGCCGCAGGAAGTGATCGTCCGGAGCGCAGCAAAAGGCCCCTACCTGCAGTGGAAAGGTCCGGGCGCACAGTGGCGTGTATGGCGCCTGGACGAAGGGGCGAAGGAACCGCAAGCGCTGGGCGTATCCGGCGAATCGAACTGGTTGGACCAGACCGCCGTACTCGGGAAGATCTACACCTACACGGTCCAGGAGTTGGTGGGCGGCGGAGAGCGGCCCGCGGAGAGCGAGATGTCGGTCGGCGCGCGACTGACTTTCGAGGATAAGTTTGCGCCCGCCACACCGGCCGGACTCTCGGTGATCACGGGCTTGAAGACCGTGGAGCTGAGTTGGGACCGGAACACCGAGCCAGACCTGAAGGGTTACCAGGTATATCGGGGCGAGGGCGAGGCGGCGCTGGTGAAGCTGGGTAGCGTAGTGGACAAGCCGACATTCAGCGATGGGCAGATCGAGAGCGGAAAGAAGTACAGGTACGCGGTTGCGGCGGTGGATGAGGATGGAAATGAGAGCGAGGCCACTGCGGCCGTGGAGGTGATTGCGCCATGACAAGAAATATTCGATTTGCCACCGGTGAGGAGGTGCTCTCCGGGCGACTGGAGGGCGAGACCGCAGTTGCCGCCGACGGACGGAGTTTCCCGATGGCCGACGTCCGGCTGCTGGCGCCTGTGACGCCTTCGAAGATAGTGTGCGTGGGGCGGAACTACGCCGAGCACGCCAAAGAGTTGGGTAACGCGGTGCCGACGGAGCCACTGATTTTCCTGAAGCCGCCGTCGTCTCTAAACACCCCCGGAGGCGCGATTGTCTACCCGGCGATCTCCACCCATCTCTCGTATGAGGGCGAAGTGGGGCTGGTGATCGGACGGCGGGCGCGGCACGTAAAGGCGGCAGACGCCTGGGACTACATCGCCGGCCTGACGATCGTCAACGACGTGACGGCGCGGGATCTACAGAAAAAGGACGGACAGTGGACGCGCGGCAAGGGTTTCGACACATTCTGTCCGGTAGGGCCGTGGTGGGTGCCGAAAGAGGAGTTTGAATTCGATGGCCTGCGGGTGATAACGCGAGTCAATGGCGAGGTGAAGCAGGACGCTCCGGTGACGGATATGATCTTCAGCCCCGGTGCTATCCTACAGTTCGTCACGGAATTCATGACGTTGGAGCCCGGCGATCTGATCGCGACGGGCACACCCCCCGGCGTTGGCGCATTGCAGGTGGGAGACGTGGTAACTGTGGAGATAACCAATCTGGGCGTGCTGGAGAACACGGTTACTCTATGAAGATCTTCCTGGATACAGCCAATCTCGATGAGCTCAAGAAAGCCGCGGCCTGGGGCGTGGTGGACGGGGTGACAACGAATCCTTCGTTGATTGCGAAGGAAGGCGTTCCGATGGTCGAGCAGGTGGCGAAGATCTGCGCAGTCGTGGATGGGCCGATCAGCGCCGAGGTAGTCGCGACGGACGTTGAAGGCATGATCCGCGAAGGCCGCGAGGTGGTGAAGATCCACCCGAACATCGTGGTGAAGTGCCCGTTGACGCGGGCGGGGATCCAGGCGTGCTCGACTCTGAGCAAAGAGGGAATCCGCGTGAACGTCACCCTGTGCTTCTCCCCGGCGCAGGCGCTGTTGGCGGCGAAGGCGGGTGCGTGGTGCGTGAGCCCGTTTGTGGGTCGGCTGGATGACCTCGGACTGGAGGGCATGGCGCTGATCCGGGACATCTGCAAAATCTACTCGAATTACGGATACAAGACGGAGGTATTGGCGGCTTCCTTGCGTTCGCCGCTGCACGTCGTGCAGGCGGCGGAAGCAGGCTCGCATATAGGGACGATGCCGTTCAAGGTGCTGGACCAGATGTTCAATCACCCGCTGACGGATAAGGGGCTGGACCAGTTTCTGAAAGACTACGCGAAGGCGTTCGCGGAGGGACCGGCAGGGCAATAGTGGTAGTAATTGACCCTCGATTTGCTGGAGGCATTGCCGTATCGGCCGGGCTCTTGGGCTTGGCGGTTTGGATCGTGTACCAGCGGCGGATGACGCCGTTGGAACGGGAACGGCGCCGGCGGGCGCTGGTGAACAAGACTCAGCGCACGACCGAGGCGATTGTGACCGAAGCGACTGCCGAGATGATTCATTTTCAGTATGAGCTGCGGGGTGTGCGATATTTCGCCTCGCAGGACGTGAGTGCATTGGGAGCGTATCTGCCAGAGGACGTTACGAGGCTGATCGGTCCCGTGAGTGCTAAGTACGATCCGAGGAACCCGGCGAACTCGATCGTAGTCTGTGAAGAGTGGACTGGGTTGCCGGTGAAAAAGGAGAACTGAGGGATGCAAATGACGAAGGTAATGAAAATGGTGCTGGCGTCTGTGACGCTGGTTGCGCTCGGCGCCGGAATCGGCTTGGCTGCGAACAAATACGGGAAGCCGTCGACGATCATCCACGTGGTGACGCTGTTCTACAAGGACGGCACGACGGAGGCTCAGAAGAAGGCCGTTCTCGATGGTGTGGAGAAGATGGCCGGGGAGGTCCCGGGCCTGAAGAACATCTGGCTGAAGGGGATTAAGGCACAGGTATCGGTGACAGTGAAGGACGCCGAGGGCAAAGCTGTGGAGAAGCGCATGACCGACGCGATCGTGATGGAGTTCGAAAGCGAAGCGGCGTTCAAGGCGTATGACGACCATCCCGCGCATAGGGCGTGGGAAGCGATCTACACGCCCGTCCGAGGCCAGTCTCGGACGACAGACGTTACGAACTAGGTCTCTGACACATCCAGTTCGGGAGTGCGGTGCGCCCCCAAGCCGAGTTCGATCCCGGTTTGGGGGCGCTGTCGTTTACTCGCTGAGCGCCGCCACCAGCGCACCGCGCGCCGTCGTCTCCAGCGGACTTCCGGCCATCCGGACTTCGGACACCAGCACCGGCAGCGTGACGCTGGCCATGGCCTTCTCGAACTTCTCGCGGAATCCCTCCGGCAAAACACCACCGCCGCTCAATACCAGCGGGATCGGCCGGCCGAACTTCGGCACGTTGCGCGACGTGGAGAATGCGTCCTTCAATCCGTGCACGATGCTCTGGATCATGTCGTCGTAGTAGACCGCAATCGCCTGCTGGACCTTGTTCGTGAAGTGGCCGTTGAAGTGGAAGCCTTCCTCCTTCGTCAGGCGCACGCGATTGATCATCTCGCCGGTGACGCTGGCTGCGCTCGCATCGATGAAGTCGCCGCCTTTGGCCAGGCTGAAGCTGAGCACGGGCACCGACATATAGGACAGCGCTACGTTGCACAGCCCCCCGCCGCAACTGACGCCGATACCGGTGTAGTTGGAATCCTCCAACTCGCTGTAAATCACCGCCACGCCTTCGTTGATGCTGCGGACGTCCCGGTAGCCCAGTTGATCCAGGATCTGCCGGATGGTGGCTTCGTGATACGTCAGGTTGTCTTCGACGCCCAACTGCGGCGCCGGTACGCTGAAGCAGAGTTTCGCGCCCTTGTCAGCGCCGGCGAGCACGGTGGAAATGATCTCCTTGATCTGCGACAGGCTCTCTGGTTCACCCGCGTTCAGGATGCCGCGCGTCATCGGACGCCGGATTTCCCGGCCCAGCAGGTCGGCCATTCGAGCGCTCTCGTCGCCAAAGATCACAAGCTGGCCATCGCTGATGGCATGCGGGACGTTTTCGCGCTTCAAGCTGTTCTCGGTCAGCCGGGAGTACGGGATGGCCACAAATGCGTTGAGTTGCGCCTGAACCTTGCTTTCTTCGTTAACCCGGCAGGCCGCGACGATCCGGCTGGTACCGATGTCGAGCCCGATTGTGGACTGCGTCTTCTCGTTCTTCATCCTGATTTCTCCTTGGTCTTCTCCGTCTTAGCCTTAAAAGTAGAAAGCACCTGCCGGTAGCGCTTGATCAGCGCCTGCCGGTACAGGGTTACGCTCGTGCCATGAGCCGTCGCATTCTGCCGCAACTGCTCCTCGCCGAGCGCCAAACCCTTCCAGAACTGCTCGCCGGTCACTCTCACCAGCGACGTGTCGTAGGTAAAGCCGAACAGCCAGAGACTGGGTGTCGGCACTGAATAGTTGTTGGGCAGTCCAATGCCCGCGTACGGGAAATTGGCCGCCCAATCGTAGTGGTAACCAGCTCGCATGTTGTCCGGATTCACCGAAACCTGCGCGTGTGTGGCACAGTTCGCCGCCGGAATGCGATATTTTGCGCGCAACATCTCCGTCAGGGCGCGAAGGGCGTGCAACTGCGCGGGCGTAGTCTCGGAGTTGTCGGAGCCGGATTGTGTCTCGGCCTCCACCGATATGCCCAGAAACGCGCGGTTCAGGCTGATGTAGGTCCATTGCGCATCGGCCCACACCGAGTAGCCGGCGTGGTTGGCGCTATCGGTCTCCCGGACGATGCGCCACACGCGGCCGAAGCGGTCCACCACATAGTGATACGCCCGTTCGTGCTGCACATAGTCGAGCAGTGCCGCACCAATCAGTCGGATCCGCCGCGTCTGATCCTCCCGGAACTCAGCCTGCGGACTCTCTGTCGTGTGGAAGACGATTCCCGCCGGCGTCCTGCGCTCCTCCGAACGGCCGGAGTCCTCGAATCCCCGCGGGTAGACGTCGTACACACGGGCCTCGTTGGCAACCTCATACCGCCGCTCGATCCGCAGACCGTTGGAATAGGTCTCAAAGTCCTTGTTCTGCTCCACCGCCCATACCTGCGGTGCAGGGTGAGAATCGTGCCCGCCGGATTCGGAGGTAACAATCGGGCCGCGGTTCCAAAGGAACCCGCTACCCGTGATGGCCCCGGCCGGCAGAAGCAGCAGAACTGCCAGCACGGCCACGAACTTCGCACGATGGTTGCGCAGGTGTTCCCGTCCGGCCGGCGAAACCGGATTCCAGGTGGAAAGATCGCCCACCGCCCGCCGCAGGAAGTGCAGACGCGCCACAGGGTCCGGGATCCGGCTGGCCTGCCAGCCGACGACCGCCCGGATGACTGTGCTTGGTGCTTTTCGAACTATGGGCGCCACTACAGCCAATCGTCCCTCAGGTAACTATCGACGAGACCGTGCAAAAACGTTATTATGACGCGTTTGCCCGGCGGTGGCAGAATCAGAACATGCCGTTTATGTGGTGGAGCGCTCCGGTCGTCCGGCCAAAGACCCTGCCGGGAGGCGTAAACTAGTGCAAAAAGTACTGCTTGTCTTCACGGGCGGCACCATCGGGATGAAGATCGACCCCGCCACCGGCGGAGCCATTCCGGCGCTCAGCGGCGAGGAATTGCTCGCCCACGATCCCTCCCTCCGCGATCTGGCCGAGCTCGAGATCTTCGAATTTGGCCAGTACCCCGGCCCGCACATGACCCCGCCTCGCATGTGGGCGCTGTCGGAACTCCTGCTTCGCGAGCTGCGCCGCCCCGATCTCGCCGGCGCCGTCGTCACCCACGGCACCGACACCCTGGAAGAGACCGCCTATCTGCTCGACCTCCGCCACATCTCCAACAAACCCGTCGCCGTGGTCGGCGCCATGCGTACCATCTCCGAGCCCGGTTTCGACGGACCCGCCAACCTCTCCGCCGCCATCCGCACCGTGCTCGCCCCCCGTGCCTGCGGCCAGGGTGTCTTCGTCGTGATGAACCAGGTGATCCACCCCGCCTCGGAGGCCACCAAAACAGACTCGGCCCAACTGGAGACCTTCCAGAGCCCGGCCTTCGGCCCGCTCGGCCACGTGGATGTAGACCGCGTCATCTTCGGCCGCCGCCTTCTCGACCGCGTTGTCATCGAGACCTCCGCCATGGAAGAGCGCGTCGATCTCATCCAGATGTACGCCGGCGCCGACAGCCGCTTCATCGACTTTGCCCGCGAGAGCGGCGCCCGCGGCATCGTCCTGGAAGGCACCGGCCGCGGCAACGTGCCGCCTGCGGCGTTGGCCGGAATCCAGCGCGCCCGCGATGCCGGACTCCCTGTGGTCATCGCGTCACGCTGCCTGCAGGGCCGGGTTCTCGATACCTACGCCTACGAGGGCAGCGGTCACGATCTCCGCCTGCGCGGTGTGCTGCTGGCTGGCACGATGAACGCCGCCAAGGCGAGAATCCGTCTGATGCTGGCGCTCGGCAAATCCACCGACGAGGCGGAACTCCGCGTACTGATGGAAGCCGGCGCTTACTGAGTTCAGCCCACCCGTCGGAGCCACGCCCGGGCGCGATGCCGCGCGGCGAGCTTTTGTCCCTCCCCCTCGCCAAGCACACGCAACGCCGTCGCCAGCGCGTCGGCCAGCATCCCCGTCCGCGCCACCACCGAGACCAGCCACACTCCCTCGACATACGTGCCGCTACGCGCATCGAAAATGTGCCGCTGAACCGTGTCGCCCGACGTCGATGCCGCGCACTGCTTCAGCGTCAGCGTCTTGCCGCTCGCCTCCAGCCTGACGATCCACGCCCCATCCCCGCAAACCACGTCGCCGCTCACCGCCACCATCGCCCGTCCGCATCCGTGCGCCCGGAACACACGCAACATCTCGTCGCCGGCATACCCCTTCGCGATCCCGCCCAGGTCCAGCTTCATCTCGGGCTTCAGCAGCCGCACACTGTGGCCGCGCAGCTCGATATCGCGAAAGGTCGAGCGGCGCGTCCGGTCGCCGATGGTCACATCGAACGCGCCTTTTGTTTCAAACGCGATCTGCTGCGCCTGTTCCAGTACGCGGAAGAGATCGTCGCTCACTTTCGCCTCGCCCACCCGGCACAACCGCATCAGCTCGCTCTCCGGCTTGTAGTGCGAAAGCCGCTGATCCAGCTCGCGAATCCGCGCGAAGCCCGCCTGCAATGCCTGATAGGCCTGATCCGTGTGCCGCGTCTCGATCACCGCGCGCACCAGCGTGCCCATGCAGGGCTCCACCTGCTCTACGCGCTCAGGGCTCGACTTCCACACCGTTGTTCCACATCGAATCCATCTCCACCACCGACGGAATCTTCAACGGCCGCACCACGCGGAACCCCAGCCACTGCGCATCCGTGAGATACCAGATGCTCTTCGGCAACTGCGGGTCCTGCACCTTCCAACTGGCGTCTGACGCCACGCGCGCCGTGCACGTCAACAACTCCGCCTTGTCGTTCCACGATCCGCCCCGCACGGCGTGGGGATAGGACGTCTTCGATTTTGTCCATGGCGACTTCTGCGCGCCCGCCGCATACGGCACATACGCATCCAGGGTCCACTCCATTACGTTGCCCAGCATGTCGTACAGGCCCCACGCGTTCGGCTTCTTCGTGCCCACCTTGGCGTACTTGCCGTCGATGTTCCCCGCGTACCACGCTACTTCGTCCAGCTTCGCCTCGGCCCCGTCGGCCCGGCACGCATACTCCCACTCCGCTTCGGTCGGCAGCCTGTAGAAATGCCCCGTCCGCGCGCTCAGCCACTGCGCGTATTTGTTCGCGGCGTGCTGCGTCATGGAGATTGCCGGATACCCGTTGATGCCCATGCCGAAACTCATCTCCATGTACGGACGCGTGGGATGGCTCACCGCGTCGGCCTGCGCATCCTGCTTCTCGGCGGTCGCGAACTGGAACAGCCGGTACTGGTCCCACGTCACTTCGAACTTGCCCATCCAGAACGGCTCCACCGTCACCCGGTGCGGCGGCTGCTCGTCCTTCTTAACCGTCGAGCCCATCGTGAACGTACCGCCCGGGATCGGCACCATTTCATAGGTGGCATCGGACCCGGGAATCGGCGCCTTGTACGGCTTCATCGCCGCCGGCGTCTTCTCCACGGACTTCGCCACAATGCGCTGGCGAAGAGCCCCCACCAAAGCCGTATCGTCGGCTGGCGGCGCAGCGGCCGCCGCCAGTGCAAGCATCAGAATCACCATGGCTAGATGAACTTCGTCTTCCCAGGGACGGCCAGCGGCGGGGCGGCGAACGTCCCGTTCCAATCCACCTTCTCCGGGAAGAGCCGCTCCTGCGAATTCAGAGCCTGCTCCCACGTGATTTGCTGACCCGTGTAGGCGGCCATGCGGCCCATGATCGCCAGAAGCGTCGACGTCGTCATGCGGACGCCGTCGTTGACCGGCTGGCCCTTTCGGATGGACGCGAACAGCACGTCGTGCTCCGCCTGATACATGTCGTTCTTCGTGCCTTCAAAGGCCCACTTGTTCTGCCCCTCGATGCGCGGCAGCGGACCGCGGCCGATGGTGCAGACGCCCTTCGTGCCCATGATGTAATCCGCGTTCTCGTTGTAGCAGCTCTCGATCTGCCGCGACGCCATGAACGCCCGCACATTGTTCGGATACAAGTAGTTCACTTCGAAGTGATCGTAGATGTTGCCGCCGTGCGCCGGCCACTGCCGCCCGCCCACCGCCACGCAACTGATCGGCGGCTGGTCTTTCATTGCCCATGCGATCTTATCCACGCTGTGCACTGCCTGCTCCACCAGGCTGTCGCCGCACAGCCAGCCGAAGTTGTACCAGTTGCGGATCTGCCATTCCACGTCGCTGATGCCCGCGGGCCGCGTGTCCGCCGGCGGCATCGGCTTCACCGGGCTCGTGTAATAAGTGGCGTAATAGGCCATAATGTCGCCAATCGCGCCGCCCGCCACCTGATCGAACGCCTCTTTGATGTAGTTCGAATAGCGCCAGCAGAAACCCGCCACCAGCGACAGGTTCTTCTTCGTCGCCATCTCCGCCGTCTCCAGCACGGAGCGCACGCCAATCGCATCCACCGCCACCGGCTTCTCGCAGAACACGTGCTTGCCCGCCTCGATGGCATACCGCAGATGCGCCGGACGGAAACCCGGCGGCGTCGCCAGCAGCACCACGTCCACGCCGCTGTCGATCACCTTCTGATAGGCGTCGAGCCCGGTGAACTTGCCGCTATCCTCGACCTTCACCTTCGGCCCGGCGGCTTTCTGCAATCGCGCCAGGCTCTGGTTGATCCGGTCCAGATCGATGTCGGCCACGGCAGTGAGTTCGGCGTAGTCGTCCGCCTTCAACGCCTGCGCCGCCGCGCCCGTGCCGCGCCCGCCGCAGCCCACCAGGCCCACCTTCAATGCACGCGCACTCTGTGCGCCGGAGAGTATCGCGGGGAATGCCAGTGCGCTGCTCTTGAGGAAACCTCTGCGCCCTGCCAGCCCCTCTGCTGGAAACTTCATACCGCTATTCTACAAGGATGGCCAAGTGGGTACTTTTGCTGCTGTTCGCCGCCGCTGGTTTTGCCCAACAAACGCAGGTGCGGGTGCTCACCTACAACATTCATCACGGCGAAGGGACTGATGCCAAACTCGACGTCGCCCGCATCGCCGCGGTCATTCAGTCGGTGGATCCGGACTTCGTCGCCGTTCAGGAAGTGGACGTTCGCACCGCGCGTGTCGCCGGCGCCGATCTCGCTCACCAGCTCGCCGCCCGCACCGGCCTCCACGCCGTTTTCGGCAAGGCCATCGATCACCAGGGCGGCTGGTATGGCAACGCCCTGCTTTCCCGCTGGC
>CAYVDY010000022.1:24080-25331 GCA_964450255.1 uncultured Candidatus Solibacter sp.
TCACCAACCACCTGATGCCCTTCACCCCCACTCGCGAACGCCGCGCCGTTCTGGAAGGCATCACCGACGGCGGCTTCCGCTTCTTCGCCACGCATCTCGATATCACGGAACCAGACCGCCTTCTCGCCGCCGGCCGCATCGCCGAAATCGTAGCCGCCCACCCCGCCGGCCTGCCCATGATCCTCGCCGGCGATCTCAACGCCACGCCCGGCTCCGCCACCATGAACGCGCTCCTCAAGGACTGGTCCAGCGCGGCCCTCGATGCTCTGCTGCTGACCTCCCCGGCCGCCAAGCCCGTAAGGCAAATCGACTACATCCTCTTCCGCCCTGCCAGCCGCTGGCGTGTCCTCGAAGTCCGTGTTCTCGATGAGCCCGTCGCCTCCGATCACCGCCCTCTTTTCGCGATTTTGCAGCTAGTAGAAACCAAGTAACTCTTTTTCCATATTGGCCGGAAGCCCCGCCTGCACCTATACTCCTTAATGTACTTTAAAGAGCTTCAGGTCTTATGTTCAGTCTTCTTCTCGCACTCGCCGCTCTCTCCCTGCCTACCGCTCCCATTGTCTTCACGCAGGCACGCGGCGATGGCCCCTCCAGGCTCGCCCTCCTCTTGCCCGCCGGTCAGGTCCGATTACTCTCACAGGGCTTCTACAGCGCCACCGATCCCGAAGTCTACTTCGACGGCGCCCGCATCCTTTTCGCCGCCAAACGCACGCAGTCCGACCCCTACCAGATCTTCGAAATGAACGCCGACGGCACCGTAATCCGGCAGATTACGCAGTGCAAGGCAGACTGCCGCCAGCCCATCTACCAGTCCCGCATTTTCACGCTGGACGAGCCCAAACCGTGGGATCAGGTCGCCTACGTCAGCAACGGTTCGCTTCATTCCGTTAAGCTCGACGGCTCCGCCCATCAGCAGTTGACCTTCACGCCAACACAAGACGCCGATCCCCTCATCCTCCCCGACGGCCGCATGATCTACGCCTCTCAGTCCCGCCTGTTCGGTGTGAATCTCGATGGCACAGACTACGCCCTTTTCCTCGACCGCGCCGGCCGTACCCCCGCCGTCACCACTAATCGCGAGGTCGTTTTCGTCCAACCAGACGGCAGCCTCGCTGCCGTCCACCTCGATCGTCCCCTCTTCACCTACCGCCTCCTCACCACCGCCGGCGTCTTCCATTCGCCCTCCGGTTTGCCAGACGGCCAGTTCCTGGCCGCCCGCAAGACCACCGCCACCTTTGGTCTGGTTCGCTT
>CAYVDY010000023.1:0-25303 GCA_964450255.1 uncultured Candidatus Solibacter sp.
GAGATGCTGTGGCGGATCATCGGCAGCGAGAACGTCATGTTGTGGATGGGGCTCTATCCGGAGGAGATCGGACGCTTCGTGGAGCGGCTGCATGCGTTCAATCTGGAGTTGGTGCGGGCCCAGATCAAGGCAGCGGACGGCCGGCTGGACGGCATGGTGATCTGGGGCGACGTGGCCTACTGCAAGGGTATGCTGTTCTCGCCGGTCTTCTGGCGAAAGCACTTCAAGCCGGGCGTGAAGGCACTGATCGATGAGTGCCACGGGCGCGGCCTGCCGGTGATCTATCACGGCTGCGGCAACGTGAACCGCATTTTCGAGGACTTCGTGGAACTGGGCGTGGACGCCTACAATCCGCTGGAGGCCAAGGCGGGGATGGATGTGGTGGACCTGCGCCGGCGCTTCGGCCACCGCATCGGCTTCTGCGGAAACATGGATGTGACGGTGTGGGCCGGCGGGACGCGCGAGCAGATCCGCCAGGCGGTGCTGACGAAACTCAACGCGGCCAAGGGTGGCGGATTCATCTTCCAATCGGATCATTCGGTGCCCGGCGATGTTTCGGCTGCCAACTACGAGTACGTGGTCGGATTGGTGCGGCGGCATGGCGTGTACCCTCTGCAATTGGAGGAGTTCGATCTGCCCGAGTTTGCGGTGGGGGCGCAGCCATGAAGCGCTACGGTATGGTGATCGGGCTGCGGCCGGAGGCAGAGAAAAGCTACCGCGAGCATCACGCCAACGTATGGCCGGATGTACTGGCCATGATCCGGCAGTGCAACATCCGCAACTATTCCATCTACCTCCACGACGGGAACCTCTTCAGCTACTTCGAGTACGTTGGCGACGACTTCGGCGCGGACATTGAGACGATGGCGGCCGATCCGGCCACGCAGCGATGGTGGGCCCTGATGAAGCCGATGCAGGAGCCGTTGCCGGACCGGAAGCCCGATGCCTGGTGGACCGAGGTCGAAGAAGTTTTTCACACGGATTGAGCTATGGCACACAACCTGTTCGTTAACCTCGCGCAGCAGGGTCTGCGCATGCCTATTGGAGCGGATCTGGTACTGCACGAGACGCCGGATCCGGAGGGGTGCAAGTACGATGCAGCCCGCCTGGGCGCGGTCGTGGCCAGCGCCGCGCGCCGCTACCACACACCGTTGGCGTTTCCACTGATGGACCTGACGCTGGAGAAGGCTGACCTGCTGAGCTATCTCGGCGTGCCGGCCGCGAATGTGGATCTCTTTCACTTCGACAAGCCGCCGGCGCCGGAAATCCTCAGCGGTGTGCTCGGCTCGGCGGACCGCGCATTCCCTCCCCGAATTCAGGCCAATCAGGAGGCAGTGCGTTTCATCGCTGAGAAGACTGAACTGCTGCCAGTAGGTATGTTGATCGGGCCGTTCTCGCTGATGACGAAACTGGTGGCGGATCCCATCGCCGGCGTGGCCATGGCGGGCGGCGGTGTGACGCCGGAGGAGGACGACGCGGTGTGCCTGGTGGAGCGCTGCCTGGCGCTGGCGGAGGCCACGGTGCTCCGTTCGGCCCTGGCGCAGATCCGCGCCGGCGCGCGCGCGATGATCGTCTGCGAGCCGGCCGCCAACACGGTGTATCTCTCGCCGCGGCAGATGCGCGCGGGGTCCGATATCCTGGAGCGCTTCGTCCTGCAGCCCAACCGGCGGCTGCGGCAGTTGCTGGGCGAGCATGGCGTGGACCTGATCTTCCACGATTGCGGTGAGCTGAATACGGAGATGGTCCGGCAGTTCGCGCTGGAGTTAAGGCCGGCCGTGATCAGCCTGGGCAGCAGCCGCAAGCTCTGGGAGGATGCGGCGGTGGTGCCGCGCGATATCGTCCTGTTCGGCAACCTGCCGACCAAGACCTTCTATTCGGATTCTGCTCTTCCGGTGGAGGAAGTCCGCCGCATGACTGTGGATCTGCGTCATCAAATGGCCTCCTGCGGTCATCCGCATATCCTTGGTTCCGAGTGCGATGTCCTGCACGTGCCCGACGCCGCCGAAACCATCCGGCGCAAGGTGGATGTAATGCTGACCTGCGACTGCTGAGGAGAACCATGAGCACGACACGACGCACGTTTCTGGCCACCACCGCCGCAGCCTCGGCGGCTTCCGCGCAGCCTGCCCGCGCGGCGCTGGATTCCGTCGCCATCGCCCGCCGACACCCGCTGGTTCGCACGCAGCCGACGCCCGATTTCTTCGAGGGCATCCTGCTGGGCAACGGCGACATTGGTGTGTGCGTCACGGTGCGTCCCGACGCGATGGGCCTCCATTTCGGCAAGAGCGACGCGTGGGATATCCGGGTCAGCGAAGAGCACGCCGCCCACATCAAGCCCTTTGCGGAAGTGCTCAAGATGTGGGAGCGGGCCAGCGAGGAGGCCAAGCGCCAGGGCAAGCCGGAGATGATCTTCCTGGAGTCGAACATCGACTTCTTCAAGGAATACGCCACGCTGATGCAATCGTCCTACCGCAAGCCGTGGCCCCGGCCGTGGCCTTGCGGAACTGTGTGGCTGCACTGGGATTCGCGCATGGTGCGCGTGGTGCGGCAGGAACTCGACATCGCTTCGGGCGTGCTCACAATCACGCTGGAGCACGACGATTTGCGCGGTGTCGTGCGGCCCGTGAAGCTAAGCGTCTTCGTCAGCCGGGAGAACGGGCACGCCTCCGTCAGCAGCGACACCGCGTCGCCCATCCTCTCCGTCGCCTATCAGCCGAACTGGGATCGTGAGGCGCAGATGCCGGAGCCCGAGTTCTCCTGCGAGGGCGGGCGGTTCTCCGGCTTCCAGCTTTTCCCTGCCACCGCGCCGACGGAGGCGCAGCCGAAGCCGCCACGCTCGCCGCAGGACAGCAACTTCGCTCTGCACGGTTTGCTGGCCGGCCAGTGGCGCGCCGATGCGCCGGATCGACAGCGGCGGCGCGTGCTGCTGCACAGCCAGGGCTCGCAGCTGCTGCGGCTGGATGTGGCGCTGGTCACGCCGCGCGATGGAACACCCGACACAGTGGCGCGTGCGAAAACCGACGCCGCGCGCTTCTCGGCCCTGCCAGTGGAGCAGTTGCGAAAGCAATCGGCCGCGCATTGGGCGGAGTTCTGGTCCCGCTCGGCGGTGGAGTTCGCCGACCGCGAGCTGGAACAGATGTGGTATCAGAACCAGTATTTCCTGGCCTGCTGCCTGAAGCCCGGCAAAGTGGCACCGGGGCTGTTCGGCAACTGGAGCTACGGCAAGATCGGTACAGCGTGGCATGGCGATTACCACATGAACTACAACACGCAGCAGGTGTGGTGGGGCGTGTTCTCGTCGAATCACGTGGAGCAGCACGAACCCTATACGCGCCTGGTGGAGAGCCTGATGCCCATGGCGGAGTGGAACGCCCGCGTGCAGTTCGGCCTGCCCGGCGCGTATTTCCCGCACTCGGCTTACCCGGTGCCGAGCACCGTGAATCCGTATCCCGCGCCGCCCTGGGGCTACGAGATCTGCGAGACGCCGTGGACCGTGCAGAGCCTGTGGTGGCAGTATCGCTACACGCTGGACCAGCAATATCTGCGCCGCGTGTATCCCATGCTGCGCGCCGCCGCCGATTTCCTGGTCGCCTTCGTGAAGAGAGGTGACGACGGCAAGTACCACATCATCCCCACGGTCTCGCCGGAGAACTGGGGCGCGACCGTGGATTTCCGGCTGAACAAGGACTGCATTATCGATCTGGCGCTGACCGAGTTTCTCCTGGATGCGATGGTGGAGAGCTCCACCGTGCTGGGCGCCGATGCGGAGCTGCGCCCGAAGTGGCAGGAGGTGCGGCAGAATCTGGCGCCCTATCCGGTCGGCGAAGGGCCGTTCGGCAAAGTCTGGCTCGATGTCCGCGATGGTCCGCTGGAGTACGTCTTCAACGTGCCAGTGACGCTGGCTCCCGTGTTTCCGGCTGAGCGGGTGGGCCTGGGCTCGCCGCCGGATCTGCTGGAACTCGCGCGGCGCACCACTCGCACGGTCCGGCTGGAGGGCGGCAACGATCTGGTGTGGCAGCCCATGGTGCGCGCGCGTCTCGGCATGCTGGATCTCGATTGGTTCAAGCGCGAAGTGCGGTATTCGATGACGCCGCTGGGCATGGCCAACGACCGCCTGCGACAGACGGGCGGCCGGTATAGGGACGAGACGCAATACGATTACATGATGCGCATGGGCGTGTGGACGGAGAACCTCTCTCTGCCCGGCGTGCTGAACGAGTGCCTGCTGCAGAGCTATGACGGCGTGCTGCGCGTCTTCCCGAACACGATGAAACTCGGCAAGGCCAGCTTCCGTGATCTGCGCGCAGCCGGTGCGTTCCTGGTATCGGCGGCGTGGGACGGACGCTCGGTTTCCGGCCTCAAGTTGACGAGCGAAAAGGGCGCCACCGCGCGAGTCGCCAATCTGTGGGGCAAGCGGGTGGTCACGGTGCGCGCGACGCCGGCCGGGACTGTTGTGCCGCACAAGGAGCGCGACGGCGTTTTGGAGTTTGCGACAGCGGCGGGCGTTTCCTACGCCATCACGGGTTGATTGCCGGTGGCGCTGCCGCCGGTGTCACGGTGATCACGACAGTCCTGGAGGACTCGCCATAGCTTGCGGTGACCGTGACCTGGACTGGCTCGGCGACCTCCCCCGTTGAGATCGCGAACTCCGGAGACGACCGTGCGCCCGTCGGGATTCTCACTGTCCCCGGCGGTGTGGCCGCCGATGGATTGTCTGAAGTGAGCGTGATCACTGCGCCCCCGGGTGGTGCCGGGCCATCAAGGGTCACCGCGCCTCCCTCGATAACCTCACCGCCGGCGACCGACGCCGCCCGGAGTGATAGTAAGGACAACGATGGTGGCTTCAGGTTCAGGGTGACAGCCTGCGACTCCCCTCCATACGTGGCGGTGAGCACCACCGATGTCGCAGTGCTGACCGCGCTGGTCGAGATCAGGAATAGCTTGGAAGCCGTGGCCCCCGCGGGGACGGTCACCGTCGCCGGAGGGTTGGCGGCGTTGGGAGTATCGGAGGAGAGTTTCACAACGGCCCCTCCCTCCGGCGCCGGCCCATCCAGTGTGACGGTGGCGCCGACGACAGGCTTCTTGCTGTTCAAAGCGGCTGGAGAAATGGTGAATGTCAACAGCGACGCGGGCCTCACGGTGACGGCGGCAGAGTGAGAGATACCGAGATATGCAGCTGTGAGTATCACCGGCGTCGTAGTGGAGACGGGGCTTGTCGAGATAGAAAAGGGCGGCGATGCTGCGGCGCCTTCAGGGATGGTGATCGTGTCCGGCGGCGCCGCTGCGGCAGGGTTGTTGGAAGATAGCGTAACGATGGCCCCTCCCGGCGGCGCAGGTCCGTCCAGCAGGATTGTGGCGCCGTTGATCGGCGTTCCTCCCAGGATGGGCGTCGTGGCGAGCGAAAGCGAGTGCAGAACTGCAGGTCTGACGACGACGGTGACGGATTGGGAGGCGCCACCGTAACTGGCCGTGATAACCACCGGCGTTTCTGCGCGCACTGCGCTTGTGGCCACCGCGAAGGGCGGCGACACCGTTTCGCCGGCAGCGACGGTGACAGTGGCCGGTGGTGTTGCCACCGCCGGATTCGCCGAGGTGAGAATGACCACGGTGCCGGTTGCGGGAGCCGGGACGTCCAGCGCTACTGTGACGCCGCCCAGAGACTTGCCGCCCAGGATGGGCGTCGTCGATGCGGACAGTTTGTTGAGAGAGGGTGGCCTGACGGTCACTGTTGCCGATCTCGTCACGTCTCCCAAGGAGGCGCTGATGGTGACGGTGACGGCAACACTGACGGCGGCAGTTGGGATCGTGAACGGGCCCGCAGTCCTTGAGCCCGCCGGCACGGTCACGCTGGCCGGCGGCAGCACGGAGATGTCCGAACTGGTGAGCAGCACGACGGCGCCTTCAGCTGGCGCGGGTCCGTCCAAAGTGACCGAGGCCGAAGTGATTGCCTTCCCGCCCGGGATGCTGGAAGGCGACACCGAGAAATCCGTGAGAGCAGCGGGCGCCACAGTCAACGCCGCTGTCTTAGTGGAGCCCGAGTACGTGGCGGTGACCGTAACCTGCGTCGCAACCTTCACGGCTGTTGCTGTAATCGTGAAGAATGGTGAATCGGTTGCGCCAGCAGGCACGGTGACGCTGGCCGGAACCGCCGCGACATCCGGAAGTGAGCTGGTTAACTGGATGACCGCGCCCGCGGATGGGGCGGCGGTTCCCAATGAGACTCGATTGGAAGTCCCTGCCGAGCCGCCCTTTAACTGGGCCGGCGAGATCGAAACGGCCGAGATGGAAGCGGGTACGATGGTGAAGCTCGCCGACTTCGTGGCGCCGGATAGTGTGGCTGAAACCGTGATCGGTGTGCTGACGGCGACCGCCGACGTGGCGATGTTGAACGGCGCGGATTGAGTAGCGCCTGGCGGGACCGCTACGCTGGCCGGGGCGATGGCGGCGGGATTCGAGCTGACAAGCGTCACGATCGCGCCGGAAGAACCGGCCGGTCCGGACAAAGTCACGGTGTTCCCTGTCAGCGTTGCACCGCCGCTGACGGAAGACCTGGCCAACGCCACCATGGCAAGCGCACTCGAACTTCCCAGTTGGAAGTTGGCGACAGTCGTGCCCCCGTCGATCACGGCAACGCCCGGCCTGTTGCCGGCCGGAAAGTCCGCCGCCGCGGCACTGACGGAATAGGTGCCTTCCGGCAGACCCAGGGTAGTGAACCCACCCTTGACGTCCGTCACGGCGCCGGCTGAAAACGCCGCGCTACTCGCGATGATCTGAGCGCCTGCCAGTGGAGCGCCGGCGCCGTCCAGCACTGTTCCTTTGATCGCGCCAAGCGGCAGCATCGGCATTGGCACGAAGGCTGAGCCGCCAGCCGCGACCTTCTGCCCACGCTCGCTATACGCGGCGTGTCCCACAGCGCTGGAACGCAGGTCGTACCTGCCCGCGGTTACCGGCAGAGTGTACTGCCCGTTGCCATCGGTCACCGCACTTGCATGTACGAAGCCCGCGTCCAGCGCCTGGACCACCGCGCCCGCCAGTGGCGTACCTCCACTGGTGACGCTGCCGGTGAACGCGCCCGTAGGTACTCCCAGCGATATCCGGACTGCTCCATCCGCGCCTGGCGGTATCACCACCGTGTGACTCCACCGCCCGTTCGCTCCGTTGGTCACCGTAAGTGTATCCGCGCCCGGATCCATGTTGGTGAAGCGGAACAGCCCGGTGGAATTCGTGCTGAGCAGAACACCGCCCAGGCTCAATTGGGCGCCTTCGACTGGCTCACCGGAGGCGTTCAATACCTGCCCGGTCAAGCCCCCGGACTTTGCCGGACGAAGCGTTCCGTTCAAACTGCGCACCGCATTCACGCGGCCGTAGCCGTAGTACTGATCCCAGCCTCCCAGGGCAACCGTCGAATCCGACGCCATTTCAATCCGCTGCGCCAGCGCGTCGGCCGCTAGCGTGGAGGTGGAAGCGGCGATCAAAGCGGCGACCGCCGAAACCAGCGGCGTCGCCATCGACGTCCCGCTCATGGAGCGGTACACACCGCCAGGGTAGGCGGAGAGAATGGAGACTCCCGGCGCCATCACATCCAGTCCGAAGCCGTAGTTGGAGAACGACGCCCGTGCATCGACGGAATCCGTTGCCCCCACCCCCAGCACAAACTGGGCCGCGGCCGGGAAGAACAGCGAGTTGCTGCCCGCGTTTCCGGCCGCCGCGATCACGAGCGAATTCCTCTCCCAGGCATAGTTCACGGCATCCTGAAGCAGTTGAGAGTATCCGTTCCCGCCCAGACTCAGCGAGATGACCCGCGCACCCCCGTTGGCGGCCATCGTGATGGCGTTGGCGATGCCGATGTCGGTGCCGAAGCCCGTCTTCCCGAGTACTTTGAAGATCATCAACTCCGCCGGAAATCCGAGCCCGGAGACTCCTGCGCCGTTGTTGGTGGCGGCCGCCAGGATACCCGCAACGTGCGTGCCGTGGCCGTGATCGTCCTGCCACGCGCACGCCGTGCCCGTGATTGTCGTCGGCACAATCGCCTGGCTGAGAGCGAACGAAAACTGGCCGCCTGCGGCCGAATCGGTGGAACCGCCAGCCGAATTGCTGAAGTCCGGGTGCGTGCAATCGGCGCCCGTGTCCAGCACGGCAACGCGGACACGTCTGGCCGAAGGCGTGGGCGGCGCCAACTCACCAGGCAACAGACTCCATGCCGCGCCGGCCTGCAGCTTGCTCAGCCACCATTGCAGAGCGAAGGAGGTGTCGTTCGGCGTCAGCTCCGTGGCGGCCCGTATGCGATGCGGTTCCACATACTCGATGTCGGGATGGTTGGCGAGAATGGTGGATAGCGTCTGCCGCAGCCCCGCGGGTACACGGATTACCTGCACTGGCAGGCTGGTGCCGCTGGCCACGGTGTTTGCGGTGATGTTCAGTGAGCGCAGCACGCCGGTCATCGTGGCGCCCGGCTTCAGCCGGATGACGATCTCATCGGCAACGAGGATCTCCCCTGGGCCTTCCTTGATCTCCTGGCCAGCCCAGGAGGCAACCATGGCGGCGACAAGTATGAGAAATTGCCGAGCGACTCGCATACACAACTCTCCTAAGTACGGCGCGCGCCCAGAGCACGGCCGCCCACACTGTTTCCCTACCTTTTAGTAACCCTTTTCCGGAGGTTTTACAATTACCCAAAAAGGCTAATCGCAGGCAGCAGCGAACCGGCTGGAGGGTGTGTGGATTCGGCCTAGTAGTCGTCTTTCATCTGCCGGAAGGCCCGGCGTGCCAGCAGAATCGACCCGACGAGCAGTGCCATTTTCAGCCACGTGTTCTTGTCCGTCCAATCCAGTTCCTGGATGGAGATCGAGGGCGTGTCGGCTTCCGGAGCCGGCGGTGGCGGTTCCCTCGTCGGTTTGGGTTGAGGGGGCGGATCGTAGTTGGTGCCTCGCCGTGAGTCGGGATTCGCCGCCTGCGCGGATGCGGAGCTCTGGCAACCAACTGCGAGTACGGCGTATACCGCGAGAGTGAGGAGGAAACGCTTCAACACTCCATCCTATCGAACGACGCCGGTATTCGAAAGGAGCGCCCCATTTTGACGATTCACCGGAGCGCGGCGCGCCGGAATCCCCTTGGGATGGCAGTCCGCGCACTTTACGAAGTGGATGTTGTGCGGGCTGCCAGGCTTGGCGAACGTCGTGTCCATCTTCTCCACGTCGATGCCGCAGTTGGAGAGCTTCGGGTGGCACGTGGCGCAGGAGGCGCGTGTCGTCTGGCGATGCTTGTCGTGGCAGGCCAGGCAGGAGATACCCTCGTGCACGCCGATCGGCGTTCTGTCGTCACCGGAGCGAACCTCCATGGTGGAGAGCGGCGCATGGCATTGGTAGCAGAGCGCCTGACGTTGATCCGGGCTCATGCGGACCGCACGGTCGCCCTCGCGCAGCACGGGCATCGGCAGCAGCCCGAGCGGAACTGGCGCCATCTCGCGCCGATCGAAGAACGCCAGCGACGGGCGGAAGCGCTCCTGCCGTGCGCCCACGGTTTTTGACTCCAGCCTCTTTTCTTCCAGCAGGCGGCCCTCACGGTGCATCGAGTGGCAGGTGAGGCAGGGAATCGTGGGACGCTCCGTCAACTCGGTGCGTGCCATCGTCCAGGGGCCTTTGTTGTCGAGCGGCGTCACCAGGTCGCGGACGCCGCCATCGAAGTGCATGCCGTGGCAGCGCAGGCAATCGTCCATCAGGTGCCGCGTGGAATTGTGCTTCTGGTCGGTGAAGATCTGCTTGTAGGTGATGGCGTGCGGGCCGGTGGACCACGCCGCGAACTCCTGCTGATGGCATTTCTTGCACCGCTCCATCGTGAAGTACACGTCCGGAGGACGCAGCCGCGCGCGCGCCGGTACTTCGCCCGTGGCGTGCTCGTAGACGCGGCGGGCATTGGTAAGGTGGAAATTCGGATCGGTGGTGAGCGCGTCGCCGTGGCACTCCGCGCACGGCACGTTGCGATGCGCCGAGTTCTGCCACTTGGCGACCGGCGTGCCCATCTCGTGGCAGCGCGCACAGGCCTCCGGGCCGCCCGCTTCATATACAAAACTGGCCGTAGGTATGGACAGCAGCACGGCGGCTGCCAGCAAGGCTGCGACGATCAGGGCCTTCATGAGCGTTTGCCCTCCTGCGCCAGTTTTTCAGCCGCACGGTAGGCGATGGCCATGATCGTCAGCACCGGATTGAAGCCCCCGTTGGTGACGTTCACGGAGCCGTCCACCACATAGACGTTGTCCATGTCGTGAACCCGGCACCATTGATCGACTACGGAGGTCTTCGGATCAGCGCCCATGCGGCACGTGCCGGCCTGGTGCTGGCCTCCTGATACGCCCTGTCCGGCCTTCTTCAGCCATGTCTGGATGGCCCCGCTGGCTTTCAGCCACTTGTCGGCCTTCTCCGCCATGGCGTTGCCGATCTCGATGGTATGAGGGTGCTTGTAGCCGGAGAAGCGTGCCACCGGGATCCCGTACTTGTCGCGGACCTTCGCGGAGACGGTCACGCGCGAATCAAATACCGGCATCTCCTGCGTGGGCCCCTGCACGGCGATGGATCGCCGGTAGAACTGCCGCACCCAGTCCTTGTGCGGCCTGCCCCAGCGCGACATGCCGGGCAGCCGCGTGCCGGTGACGAACTGATACGGCAGGCGGATGAACTCGTTGGCCAGCATGGCCCCGCCGGCGAGACCCTCGTTGCCGTGATTGTAGTCGCAGATGGCGATGCCCGCGCCGGGCCCGATATCGTCGTAGGTGTCGAAGTCGAACAGCCCGTGCGCACCGGTATAGGTATGGCCCTGGAGATTTCGGCCCACCCAGTCGTGCCGGTTGCCGAGCCCCTCGGGGAAGAGCTTCGATTTCGAGTTCAGCAACAGCCGTGCCGATTCTACCGCCGAAGCCGAGACGATCACATGATCCGCCGGTTGCTCCCACAGCCGGCCTTCGCGGTCGAAATACGCGACGCCGCTGGCCCTGCCATGTTCGTCCACCAGCACTTCCTTCGTCATGCACTGGGTCCGCAGTTCCAGGTTGCCCGTCTCCAGCGCCACCGGCAGCACCGTATTCTGCGACCCGCATTTGGCATCCACTTCGCAGGCGAAACCGACGCACCAGCGGCAGCGCATACAGGCGGGCCGCCCGCGGTAGGGAACCGAGTTGCGCAGCATCGGAATTTGGAAGGGATGGGGCCCGATAACCTTGGCACCCTTCTCCAAAATCTGGTGTTCTCGCGTCGCTGGCAGCGGCGGCATCGGCAGCGGCTTGCTGCGCGGACCGTGAAACGGATCCGTGCTCACATCGCCGGAGACTCCGATCTCCCATTCGGCCTTCGTGTAGTACGGCTCCAGATCGTCGTAGCTGATCGGCCAGTCCACCAGCGTGGAGCCCTCCACCGCCCGCGGAATCGTCGCGCCATAGACGCTCTTCATGCGGAAGTCGTTCGGATGAAACCGCCACGCCATCGCGCCATAAGAAAGCGTGCCGCCGCCCACGCACGCGGCATTGTTGTTGTAGCCGCCGCCCGAGGGCTCGACAACGCGCTCGTTGCCCTTGGCATCCACCACGACGCGCGGGTTGCCGTCGTCGTCCGGCCCGAACGGATGGCCGAGCGTCGAGTTGCGTTGATTGATCAGGTCGTCCTTGTGGCAGTCCGCCGGGGTCGCCCACCGTCCGCGCTCCAGCAATACTACGCGCCATCCAGCGGTGGCGAGTTCCTTGGCGACGATGGGTCCGGCCGCGCCCGCGCCGACAATCACGGCATTCACTTTCGGGAGCGCCATTACGATTTCTCCGGTACGGGAAAGGTGTCGGCGATCTGATAGTGCTGCCGCCCTCGCACCGGCATGGGCGGCACGCCGATCATCTTCCACGACACGTAGTCCTTGTTGCCCCCGTGCCGCGGATTGCCATAGAACCCTTGTAGCGAATGGGCCAGCACCATTTCGAAGGCCGCTTTGCCGCCGTCGGAGAAAATATCCTTGTCCACCTTGGCGGTCTCGAGATTTACCAGCAGTGTCGTGCGGTCGTCGGGTTGCAGTTGCGCGAACGGAATGCCGCGCATCTGTCGCGCCGCCCGATCGATCGCCGCCAGCGCCTGCCGGTAATCCGGCTGCAGCTTCTTGTACTTCCGAGTGAGCTGGCGGTCTATGTAGACGACGACGCCTGCCTCCGTCGCGCCGGGATCCTGGTCGGCGGGGATCAGCGTCTCCGCCCAGGCTTCGAGCGTGGCGGCTTCAGAGGGGGTCAGAAATCGGAGGGAGGAGGCCTGGAAAGGGGCGTGGGAACAGGCGGCGGTGGCGCCCGCCGCGGCGGCGAGGAATATTCGGCGTTTCAGACCAGAACCTCCCTGGTATACGATTCACACGAATCATATACCAGGGAGGGTGGATTCTTCAAACGGTGCGTGTTCGCCTTAGTTTCGATCGCCCAGAATGATGAGCTGGAAGGGCCCGCCGCCACCGGTGCTGTCCACTGCGACGATCGTCCGGATCATGTTATTCCAGGTCACCAGGCGGTGGCTGTCGATGGCGACAGTCTGCGTGCCGGCCACTGCTACACGCGCCTGATAAGTACCCTGCGGCACCTCCAGATAACCCGAGGCAGCCTTGAAGGGAACGTTCGTCAGAACCGGTGTCTTGCCCGCAAGCGCCTCGAAAGGTGTCGTCGCATAAACGTCGACCGCCGGTGCCCCAGGCGCGGCATGAACCACTCGCAACTTCACCCCGTTGCCGGCAGGAAGCGCGTTGTTGTCCTCCAACCACAGCACATCGAAGCCGGGTTGCTTGCCGCCCGCGTAGCCGACCGCCATCGCGGTGTAGTCCATCCCGCTGGCCACCGAGATCGGTACCATTTTGACAACAGTATCCGTGCCTGTCACTTTGATGTCCACGCTGTAGTTGCCGGCCGGGAGCGCCAGATACTCGGAATATTCGCGGAAAGGCAGGTTTTCCAGCACCTTGCCGCCATTCACGTAGATGTCCACGGCCGGCGCGTCGGGCGACGCATGGACCACTCGAACACGGCCTCCGGCGGTCTGGCCGAAAGCAAAACTGGAAGCGAGCGCAAGGGTAGCCGCGCAAAGCACAAGTCTTTTCATAAACATTCCTTTTGGGGGGATTTTGAAGATCGGTGAGTACCGCTTACAGTTGTTGAGGTGCGCAAACGTGTCAGGTTGATGCAAAAAATGTGACAGGGCTGGAGCCGTCCCCGCCGCGTTGCGCTATGTTGTATCGAAAGAGGTGAATCCATGAACCGCAGATTCTTTTTGGGCGCAGCCACAGCGGCCTCCGCTGTTTCCGTCTCCGGCGCCAACGACCGTATCAACATCGGACTCATCGGCACCGGCGGCCGCGGCATGGACCACGTGCGCGATCTCATCCGGCTGAAGGACCTCAACCTCGCGGTCACCTCTGTCTGTGACGTCTACCGGCCGAACCGCGAGACCGGCGCCGCCGCGGCCGCCAAGGGCCTCGGCGTCACGCCGCACACCACCACCGACTATCGCGAACTGCTCGCTCGCAAAGACGTCGATGCCGTCATCATCGCCACGCCCGATTTTGGCCATCCCATCATCCTGAAGGCCGCCGTCGAGGCTGGCAAGGACGCCTATGTCGAGAAGCCCTTCGCCACCACGTTCGTCGAAGGCAAGGCGGCCTATCTCGCTGTGAAGGCCAGCAAGCAGGTTGTGGCCGCCGGCACGCAGCGCCGCAGCGACGGCCACTTCATGGCAGCGCAGGCCAAGGTCCGGGGCGGGGAACTGGGCAAGGTGACGCGCATCGAATTCGCTATGAACGTGCAGGCGCCGCGCTGGAAGCGGCCCGCTGAGAACATCGACCCCGCTGACGTCGATTGGAAGATGTTCCAGCTCGGCAAGCTGGAGCGCTCCTTCGATCCGCGCCTGCTCCGCGAGTGGCAACTGTTCGGCACCGAAACCACCAACGGCATCCCCGGCCTGTGGATGAGCCACTACATCGATCTGGTCGCCTGGTACATGAACGATCCGTATCCCTCCGGCGTCGTGTCCAACGGTGGTGTCTATCTGTGGAAGGATGGTCGTACCACCAGCGACGTGTTCTACACGCTGCTCGAATATCCGAAGGAGTTCCTGGTCGCGTTCTCGATGACGCTGACCAACTCGGCCGGCATCCGCAACATGTGGTACGGCACGCGCGGCACGCTGGATTGCGAGAAATGGCTGATCTCCGGCGAGGGCAGCTCCATGAAGGACAAGCTCCAGGCCGAAACAAAGATCGAGCCGCTGGTGACCAACTCGCACATGCACGACTTCCTGGAGTGTGTGCGCAGCCGCAAACAGCCGCGCGCCGACGTCGAGGCAGGCTTCTCCCACGCCGTGGCGGGCATCATGTCGGCGACGGCGCTGGCGAACGGGCGGCGGATGAAGTTCGATCGGGCGAAGCTGGAGATCGTGTAGGGCATGCGGCAGCGGACGCCGAAGGAACAATTCGACCGGCAAGCGAAGCACTACGACGGACAGTGGAACTCCTGGACGGAGGAGTCCCTGAACTGGCTGATTGAGCATGGCCGGTTCGCGCCAACCGACCGCGTTCTCGATGTTGCCACCGGGACTGGTTTCACCGCGCTGGCGGTCGCGCCGCTCGTTCAGCACGTGACCGGCCTGGATGTATCGCCGGGCATGTTGGACGAGGCCCGCAGGCGTGCGGCCGAGTCGGGAACGGCCAACGTCGAGTTCCAGGAAGGCAGCGCCGAGTCGATCCCGTTTCCCGACGCCTCATTCAATGCGGTCACATGCCGGATTGCCGCGCACCACTTCGATTCCATCCCCGCGTTTCTGGCCGAGTCCGCCCGCGTGCTCGTGCCAGCCGGCAGGCTCCTGATCGCCGACACGACGGTCCCCGATGACCTGCCGGAGGTCGGCGCCTGGCAGAACAGCCTGGAACTGCTGCGCGACCCGTCGCACCACCGGAACTACAGCGCCGGAGAGTGGGCGCAGTCCATCCAGCAAGCTGGCTTCTCCCTGGAAGCGATCGACTCCACCACCGGATTTGTGCCCATGACATTGAACGCCTGGCTCCACAAGGGCGGGTGCACCGGCGAGGCCGAACAGCGCGTGCGCCAGATGTTCGCGACCAGCAATACTGCCATCCGCGAGACGTTCGGCATCGATACTCTTCCCGACGGCGACACCGGATTCCGCTGGCTGCGCGTCGTGATTGCGGCTCACCGCATGTAAACTCTGCGCGTTCCCCTTGCGTTCACAGGGGAAGGATGAGAAACTTCCCTGGAAAGCACAGGGGAGGCCGTGGACAAGACCCAACTCGAACTCATTCGCGGGACGCTCGACGTCCTGATCCTCAAGGCACTGGTCTGGGGGCCATTGCATGGCTACGCCATCACGAGCCTGATCCGCCGTCAGACCGATGACGCGTTGCTTATTGAAGAAGGCACGCTCTACCCCGCACTTTGGCGGTTGGAGAAGCAGGGCTGGGTGGAGGCCGAATGGGGACTGTCGGCCAACAACCGTAAGGCCAAGTTTTACGGACTCACCGCGAATGGCCGTCGCCACCTGCGCGCGGAAACCAAGACTTGGGAAGCCTATTCGTCCGCTGTGGCAAAGATGCTCAACGCCACCCGGCCGCCTCTGGCGGAGGAGGGCTGATGCCGCGGATCCCCATGTGGCGGCGCTACGCCCGGATTCTCGGCGCGGACCCCGCCGCCGACGTGAACGACGAACTGAGCTTCCATCTCGAGGCCAAGGTGGACGACCTGGTTCAGCAGGGCTGGAGCCCCAACGAGGCGCGCCACGAGGCGGAACGGCAGTTCGGCGATATCAGGTCGGTGCAGGAAGCGGGCGAACGGCTCGGCAGGGAGATGGAGCGGAATATGCAACGCAGGGACTTATTCGGCGCGTGCGCGCAGGATCTCCGGTACGCACTGCGGACCCTTCGAAAGGACAGCGCGTTCGCGATCATCACGGTGGTGATCCTGGCGTTGGGCATCGCCGCCAATACGGCGGTCTTCAGCGTGGTCAATACCGTCCTCCTGCGGCCGCTGCCGTTTCCAGACGCTGATCACCTTGCCTGGCTGGCGTCGGGGCGTGACCTGGTCAAGAAGGGCGGTGACGCGGGCGACCTTTCCAGCACCACCTATACGGTGGCCGCGTTTGAGGAGTTCCAACGACACAATCGCTCCTTCCTGCAGGTCACGGGCTACAATCCCTTCCTCGCCAATAGTGATTACCTTTTGACGGGCCGGGGCGAGCCGCAGTCCGTCGACGGTGTCATGGTGGCGGAGAACTTCTTTCCAACTCTTGGCGTGAAGCCGCTGCTGGGGCGCAACTTCCTGCCGGAGGAGTGCAAGAAGGGCGGCAACCCGGCAGTCCTGCTGAGCCACGCGTTCTGGCAGCGCCAGTTCGCCGGTGATCCGGCGCTTGTGGGCCAGTCGATTACGTTGAACAAGCAATCCGTCACTGTGGCTGGGGTTCTGCCGCCGACATTCGATTTCGGCGCCGTGTTCTCACCCGGAACGAAGATCGACCTCTATACCCCGGCCATACTCGACGAGATGCGGAATTGGGGCAACACGATGGCACTGGTGGGCCGTTTGAAACCCGGGAGTTCGCTCGCCCAAGCGCAAGCCGAGGCGGACATTCTGTTCCCGCAACTCAAGGCGGCGCACAAGGAGTGGTGGGGCGACTACGTCTCGACCATTTCCGGTCTGAAGGAGTTTGTCAGCGGCAAGCTGCGCCGGTCCCTCATCGTGCTCTGGAGCGCGGTCGGGTTGATTCTGCTGATTGGGTGCGTGAACCTCTCGAATCTGATGCTGGCGCGCGGCGCTGCACGAAGCAAGGAGTTTGCGCTGCGTACTGCATTGGGCGCGGGACGAGCGCGGCTGATGCGCCAACTGCTGACTGAGAGCCTGGTCTTGTCGAGTGCGGGCGCCGTGCTCGGTTTGGGCCTGGCCTATGCGATCACAACTTACCTCGCTCGCCAGGGGTCCATCGCGCTTCCCCTGCTGAGCAGCGTGAAAGTCGACGGCGCCGCCCTTCTCTGGACGCTTGCGATCACCATCAGCGTAACCGTCGTTTTCGGTCTCGCGCCCGGCCTGAACATCACCTCCGGAAATCTCCAGAGTGCGCTCAAGGACAGCGGCCCTGGAACGACCGTGGGTCGAAAATACGAGCGCATGCGGGCCGCGCTTGTAATCTCCGAGGTGGCGCTCTCCTGTGTCCTGCTGATTGGTGCGGGACTAGTTCTGCAGAGTTTTTTGAGAGTGCTCGATGTAGAGCTGGGATTTCAGCCTAGCCGGGCTGCCGTCATACAGGTGGGTTATGACGACGGCGGTAATCGGGACCGGCGCGGTCCCATTCTCCAGGAACTGCTCCACAAGATCGAGTCGATCCCCGGGGTGGAGGCGGCTGGGATTACGGACATGCTCCCGCTGGGCCGCAATCGAAGCTGGGGACTCCACGCGAAAGGTAAAACTTATGCCAAAGAGGAAGTCCTCAGCGCACTCGTCCGCATCGTGACGCCGGGTTACGTGGGCGCGATGGGCATGAATCTGCTCGAAGGCCGCGACTTCAACTGGCAGGACACGCCCAAGAGCGAACCCGTCGTCATCATCAACCAGGCAGCGGCCAGAAAGTTCTGGCAAGGCGAGAATCCGGTGGGACGCCTCGGGAGGATCAATGGCCGCGACGTGCGGGTAGTTGGTGTCATCGCCGATGTTCGAGCGCTTAGTCTGGAACGGTCCGTGAGTCCGGAAATGTTCCTGTCCTCCACGCAAGCCGGCCCGAACGGAGCGGAACTGGTGATTCGCACGAAATTGCCGCCGGCTACCCTGGCTGGAACCGTAATGCAGCGTCTGCGTGCGTTGAATCCCGCACAGCCCGCCGCTGAGCTTCGCCCTCTGCAACAGATCGTCGACCGTTCGGTTTCGCCCCGGCGCTTCTTCGTTCTGCTGGTATGCAGTTTCGCGGCACTCGGTCTGGTGCTGGCCTCTCTTGGCATTTATGGTGTCATTTCGTATTCGGTCACGCGCCAGACCCAGGAGATCGGAATTCGCATGGCGCTGGGCGCTACAACTTCACAGGTGCAGACCGGGGTGATCAAGAGGGCGCTGAGACTGGCGACTACCGGAGTGGTGCTTGGATCCATCGGGTCACTAGCCGCCGCCAAATGGATTGAGTCGCTGCTATTCGGAACCCGGCCGACCGACCCCGGGACCTTCGCAGTCATCATCTCGCTGCTCGTCGCCGTGGCGTTGGTGGCCGGCTACATTCCCGCGCGTCGCGCGTCACGCATCGATCCGACAATTGCGCTACGGGCCAATTGATCAGGGCGCCGAATTCCAGCGCAACCCCACCCGCCATAACCTCGGCGCGCCGATGAGCGGGGTCGGGCTGTAGCCCACTACCACCGCGCGGCCGAACGCATTCTCGATCGCCGCATGCAGCGAAAGCCCCATCGGCAGCGCCTGCCGCACTGTCAAATGAAACACCGTGAAGCCTGGCAGCAGGAACAGATTCCGGTCGTCCTCAAACTGCAGTGCCGAGGACCGCAGCCCTCCCGCCACCAGAGTCCCTCGCCGCGACCACGCCAGTTGCGCCGAGCCCTGATGCTTGGGGATCTGCGGAATTCGCTCACCCGTTGAGAAGCGCGAATCGGCGAAGAGATACGACGCCTCTGCCCGCACCGCGCGCCACCGGTAATTCGTGCTGGCCTCCACGCCGCGCGCCGTCGCCGCACCGGCATTGTCGCGCTGCCGCGTGATCAGTGTGGGCGTCACGCTGCGTGTCACGTTCGTGATCAGCGCGTCCAGGTGATTCGTGTAAGCCGTGGCGGAGATCCGCAGCCCGCCGGACGTGTAGTCCGCGCCCGCTTCCACGCCGCGGGATGTCTCCGGCCGCAGCAGGGGATTGGCCAGCGTCACTGCGTTCCCCGCGCGGAACTCACGATACAGCTCATTCAGGGTCGGCGCTCGAAATGCGCGATACGCCGAAGCGCGCACGCGCCACTTCTCCAGCGCCAGCGCTGCCCCGCCGCTCGGACTCCAGAACGCTGTGCCGTTGCCCGCATCCTGCCCGCGCAACCCGCCGAACAAACGCAGCGGCCCCTTCGAGTAGTCGCCCTGCGTGAAGAACCCATACTGAGTCTGCACGCCGCCGCCGACGCGGTATCCGGCCGGAATCAGCGTCTCCCGCGAGTAGCCTTCGGCCCGGTGAAAATCGCCGCCGGCCAACAGATTCCACTTCGCCTCCGCGCGCCGGTAGAAGCCGGCGCTGCCGGTCGATTCTGCCGGCACGCTCTGCCGGGACGTCAGCCGCTCGGTCTGCCTCCCGGCCCCGATGGCGGAGAAACTCGCCCGGTACTCTTCGCGATTGTGGAACATCAGCGCGTTGTATGTGTTCGCGCCCTGCTGCCGCGTGTAGTTGGCCGCCACGGTGCCCAGGGACGTCGAGTTCCGTTGCAGTTTCGTCCCGTTTTCGCGATCTTCGGCGAGGATATCGGCCCGCAGGAACAGCTTCTGCCGCTCCGAGAGATAGTCCACCCGCCCCGTTACCGCCGCGAACTGCACGTTGGCCTGCGTGTCCACCGCGCCCCGCGCATACTCCGGCACGATGTAATAGCCGTCTGTCGTGAAGCCGCGCGCGGATCCGGAAACGGCCCACTTCGGATTCACGAAAACACTCCCCGCGCCGCTGAGCTCATGCGTGCGTTCGTTGCCCATCTCGTAGCCCAGCGAGCCGCCGGCCTTCTGCCTCGTGCCCGAAAACATCCCCAGCGCGCCGCCCATCGCCTTGTCGCCGAACACGCTGGTCGATGCCCCGCGCGATACCTCGATGCGCTCCAGTGAATTCGGATCCACGCGCGTCCAGTAGATCCACCCCCCGAAGGGGCTGTTCAGCGGTACGCCATCCCACAACACCAGCGTGCGGCTCGCGCCGGTGGAGCCCAGGCCGCGCAGGCTCACGCCCTGCGTCGTCGGATTCGCCACCAGCGACGACGATCTGCGGAACAGCGAGAACCCCGGGACCAGGCGCAACCTGTCGTCCAGGTTCACGCCCGGCGCCTGCCGGATTTCGAGGTTCGTCAGTACGGTGATCGAGGCAGGAGCTTCTGTGGAAACCTGTTCAGTGACGGTAATGGCCGTCCGCAGCGGCGCAGGTTCAGTCGGGCTTTGCGAATACCCAGTGCTGGGGATCCAGCAGGCGAGCGCCAGCCCAACCGCCCTCTTCCAGACGTTGCGCCGAGGCGCTGAAAACGATCGCAACACTATCTTCCTCCAGGCTCCTGGGGGGGACGGCGCGGTGTCTGCATTCCCCCTCCGCCAGATACTTCAGGATCACATAGACATCACCCTCGATGGGCAGCAGGCACTCGAAATCCTGCGTGCGGAATCGAATGCTCGCTCCTGTTTGCGTGCAGCGCCAGGCTAGAAACGCGCAGCATTCCACGGCGTGCTCGAACCAATCTTCCTGCTCGCGCGGGACCTCGAGATCGAGAAACAGCGTGATCAGATGCTCTTCCTCGCGCGTGAACTCGCGCACCTGCATGTCGCCCGTGTGGGCCGTGGCCCGCCAGTCCACGTGGCGCGCGCTTTCAAACGGTTCGTAAGGACGGATGCGGTAGAAATCATGACCGCGGCCGCGCACCTGCGATTCCGCATCGCCCGTAATGTCGGCCGCCAGTTGATCGAAGCCCGGCTGCGGATCCAGCGCCGGATACACCAGCACTTCGCGCTTCATGATCACACGCGCCCGCCGCTCGGCGAAGCCGAACGGGAATCGCGAAGAGAACAGAAAACTATCCTGCCGGTGGATCCCCCGGCGCGCGAAACGCACGTCGACGATGGTCTCCAACTCCGTCCGTCCCGGCACCACGGGGAAGTAGAGCTCGGTGGTGAAAACGCTATCCTCCACGCCCACCAGGCGGATGGAAAACGAAGGCATCCAGCGCTTGGCGTTGCGCAGCACCATGCGCGCCGCCACCGCGCGCCGCGCGCAGATGTGATCCGGCAACTGGATGTCCAACTCCAGCCCGGCAATGCCGATGCGGCTGACAAAGCCGTTCACCAGCAGCGTGGCCAGCATCGCGGCCAGCAGGAGAAACAGCAGGTTGTTAGCCGACGCAAACGCCGCGAAGGCGGTCAGCGCCACGGTCACCAGAAACACCAGTCCCGTGAAGGTGACACGCTCCCGGACGCGCGATTCCAGCATCTGTTTCAGACGGACGGATTGTGCGCGCCACCAGCGCTTCATGGATGTGTTTGCCCGGATTCGCTTCCAACATGGCACAATCGTTTTACCTATGTCGAGTGCCGCGACCCAACCGCCCGTGAAGCTCCACCGTTCACTGGGACTTTTTCAACTCCTGGTGATGGGCGTCATCATGGTGCAGCCCACGGCGCCCATGCCGCCCTTCGGAGCCATCAGCGCCGGCGCCAACGGCCACGTGGTCACCACCGTGCTGATGGCCATGTTCGCGATGCTCCTCACCGCCATCAGCTATGGCCGCATGGCGCGCGCCTATCCCAGCGCCGGCAGCGCCTACACCTATGTCGCCCGCGAGATCCATCCCGCGCTGGGCTACCTCACCGGCTGGAGCATGCTGCTCGATTACGTCGTCAATCCGCTCATCTGCTGCATCTGGTGCTCCAAGGCCCTGATGGGCATCTTCCCCGGTACGCCCTATGGGATGTGGGCCATCGGGTTCGCTCTGCTGTTCACGGCGTTGAACCTGCGCGGGATCCAGGCCACGGCCCGCACCAATGAGCTGCTCACACTGGCCATGGGCGCGGTGGTCGGCTGGATGTTTGTCGCCAGCATTCGTTACGTGATGGACATGCCGCAGCTCACGATGGACGTCTTCACCACGCCCTTCTACGATCCGGATCGCTTCACCTGGCGCTCCATCTCCAACGGCGCGTCTATCGCCGTGCTCACATACATTGGCTTCGACGGCATCTCGACATTGTCCGAAGAAGTGAAGGACCCGCGCCGCAATATTCTCAAGGCGATGGTCGGCACGTGCCTGATCATCGGCGTGCTCTCCGCCTTGGAGGTCTATGCGGCGCAGTTGGTCTGGCCGGCCTCGCAGCCCTACCCCGATAGCGACACCGCCTACATCCACATCGCCGGACGCGCCGGCGGCACGTGGCTGTTCCAGGTGATGACGTGGACTCTGGTGGTTGCGACAGTGGGTTCCGCCTCGGGTGCCATGCTCGCCGGCGGCCGCCTGCTCTTCGGCATGGGCCGCGACAATGCCATTCCGAAATCGTTCTTCGGCTATCTGGATCCGCGCACCCGCATCCCCAGCCGCAACGTCATGCTCATTGGCGGCTTCTGCCTCGGCGGCTCCTTCCTGATGAGCTACCAGACCGGCGCGGAACTGCTCAACTTTGGCGCCCTCATCGGCTTCATGGGCGTCAATGCCGCCAGCCTGCTGCACTACTACGTCAAAGGGAAAGACCGCCAGCTATCGCATCTGCTGGTCCCTGCCATCGGCTTCATCGTCTGCCTCTATCTCTGGCTGAGCCTCAGCCCTCTGGCGAAGATGGCGGGCGCCGCGTGGCTCGTCTTCGGCGTCAGCTATGGCGCGTACAAGACTGGCGGTTTCCGCAAGGACATCATCCGCTTCGACGTGCCGGAGGATTGATCCTCCGGCGCCGCCCAATCGCCTATTGAGTCAGGATGTCGATCGTCGTGGTGCCGGCCACGCGGACTTTCTCGTAAGTCTTCATCCACGCCGAGTGCGCGTCGTGTTTGGCATAAGCCGCCAGCGCCGCCGGACTGCTGAACTCCATGCAAACGCCCGCCTGCCGCCGCAGGACCTTCACCGGCAGTGATACGGTCTCGCCGGCGCGCATCTTCTTCACGTCCTCCGCGGGCGCCGCCGCATCGGTGGTGACAAGAGTCATCGGCCGCGAGAGCTTACCCAGCCAAACCTTGGTCAACCCGGGGATCTGGCCCGGCAGCGCCTTGGTGGCGGCCGTGAAAGCATCCCATTCCGCCGGCGTCGCGCTCTCGATCACCGTGTACGCGAAGCAGTGCATCACGGGCTGATCCGCCGCCTGCAGCGAAACGGCGCCCAGCGTCAGCGCAGCCATCCACAAACCCAGTCTTTTCATTTGAAGAGAACCTCCTTCCGAATAGCATCACACAAATGCTTCCACCGGTAGAGCCTCCGTCCCATGCCCTTGCTGATACACTCCCCTCCAAGATGACGATGGAGCCAAATGTCTCGCGCGTGCCTAGATTGGTCGCTCGCCTTTATCAAGTCGTGCGCGAACTGACCGAGTTGTTTCCTGGCCGCCGCTTTACACCTGATGGGCATCTCGTCGGTAGCATCGGTGAAGTGATAGCCGAGTACACATACGGACTGACGCTAGAGAACTGCTCCAACCCTGGCTTCGACGCCAGGACACGGACCGGACAGACCGTCGAGATCAAGCTGACGGGAGGTACTTCGGTGGCAGTCGCCAGCGATGGTAATCCGCCTGCGTTGCTGATTGTCCTGAGGTTGGACCCGAAGACCGGCTTCACCGAGATCTACAATGGCGAATTCCCGGTCGAACTCCGAAAGGCAAAGCCCAAGAACAAACGGAATGTGGTTACTCTCCGCCTAAGCGAACTGAGGAGACTGGCACCCACTCAGGTGATCCCCCTGGTGCATTCGCTCGACGAAATCAATCGGCTGTTCAGCCCCCATTGAATGGCCGAAGTGGTCCCCGGCCTCTGCGAATTTGGCATATGCTGTATGACAGCCGGAACGCCCTCGACGGGCTACGGCGCAGGAGTCGCCCATGTTCACCGTCCTCGCACTCGCCATGTTCCTCCAGCCCGCCCCGCCCGCCGGCTGGACCGACGCCTACGTCTGGGGCAACGGCATCAGAATCCACTACTGGCACGCCGCCAACCCCGGTAAGCCCGTCATGATCTTCGCCCATGGTTCCTCCGATGACGCCCTCTGCTGGACCAACTTCGCCAAGGAACTCACTGCCAGCTACGACCTCTATCTGGTGGACGCCCGCGGCCACGGCCTCTCCGATCCGCCCAAAGCCGGCGACCCCGCCGACGCGCAGGTGGAGGACCTCGCCGCCTTCATCCGCGAGCTCAAGCTCGTCAAGCCCATCCTCATGGGCCACTCCATGGGCAGCAGCGCCGTAGCGTGGTTTTCGGCCAAGTACCCCGATATCCCCAAAGCTGTCATCCTTGAGGATCCCGGCCTGACGCCCCGCCCGCCTGCCGCCTCCGGCGCCGCGCAGTCCACACCCGAGGAGCGCATCCAGCGCATGATCCAGCGCAACAACCTCTCCCTGGCCGAGCTCACTGCAGACTGCATGAAGAACAGTCCCAAGTGGGGCGAGGCCGAATGTGCAGTCTGGGCGCCCTCCAAACGCCGCCACCATCCCGCCACCGCCATCGGCGGAGCGCCCGGCCGTCCGCCCATGTCCGAGATCCTCCCCAAGATCACCGCCCCCACGCTCATCCTCAAGGCGGACGCCCAGGGCGACGCCCGCAAAAAGAACGAAGAGGCCGCCGCCGCACTGCCCAAAGGCAAGCTCGTCCATATCGACGGCGCCGGCCACAATGTGCGCCGCGAGAACAAACCGATGGCGCTCGCCACCTTGCGCGCCTTCCTCAGCGAACTGCGATAGGTCCGCACCGGCCGGGATCACCGCGCCGGATATGGTAAATTGTGAGCAGAAATGAGATATTCCGCACTCCTGCGCCACACTACCCGGTTCCTGTCCCTGCTGACAGCCGCGTACTGCCTTTCTGCGCAGACGCCCGCCGTTCCGAAGGACATCGCCCACGACCTTCCGCCCCGTGCCGCGCCGGCCGATTATCAGGCCAGCGCCCCGATTGGCAATGCGACCCTTGCCGCTGATTTCACCGGCCACGGCATCCCCTCACCGCAGGGCGTGCTCATCAGCGAGGATTACGTCGCCGTCGAGGCTGCCTTCTTCGGCCCGCCAGACGCCCGGCTGACCATTGTCGCCTCCGATTTCTCGCTCCGGATCAACGGGAAGAAGAATCCGCTGTCCAGTCTGCCTTTCGGCTTGGTGGGCAAAGAGGTCAAGGATCCCGAATGGGCCCCTCCGGAATCCGAAGCCGCGCCGAAATCAAAAGGCAGCGTCGGCGGCTCCGGCGGCGGTCAGAACGGGGCCGGCGCACCGCCTCCGCTCCCGCCCAAGGTGCCCATCGAGTTGCGTCGTGACTGGCAGCAGCGCATTCAGAGGGCCGCCATCGCCGAAGGCGACCGAGCCTTGCCGCAGGCCGGTCTTCTCTTCTTCCAGTACCGCGGCAAAGCT
>CAYVDY010000024.1:0-25004 GCA_964450255.1 uncultured Candidatus Solibacter sp.
CACGGGGTCGATGCCGCGCCGGTGTTCCGGTACTCGATCCGCGTGGACGGTCGGGACATCCGGGAGTTTCAGGCCGAGGCGTACCGTCGCCAGATCGGGATTGTGCTTCAGGATTCTCTTCTGTTCGGCGTCCCGATCGCGGAGAACATCGCTTACGGAAAGCCCGAGGCGACTCGCGCAGAGATCGAGCAGGCGGCACGATGGGCCGCGGCGCACGACTTTATTGTGGCGATGCCCGACGGGTACGACACGGTGTTATGCGAGCGGGCTTCCATGCTCTCCGGCGGCCAGCAGCAGCGCCTGTGCCTGGCACGGGCATTCCTGAAACAGCCGCGGCTGCTGATTCTAGATGAGCCGACGGCGGCCGTCGACGCCGAGTCGGCCGCGCTGATCCATGATTCGATCGACGAGCTTCAGCACGGCAAGACTGCGCTGACGATTGCCCACCATCTCCACAGCATGGAGCGGTCTGATCGGATTATCGTCCTCAAGAACGGGACCGTTGCCGAACAGGGCACTCATTCCCATTTGCTACGGCTGGGCGGCGTCTACTCGGAGCTTTATCAACTGCAGCAGACCTCGGCTGCCGAGGGGGTGGCCCAATGACCAGATTGCGTCTGCTCCTGTTTGTGCTCGCGATCTGCCTCAAAGGCCAGCAGACCGTCGGCGGAGTCGTGGAGGATCCATCCGGCGCCCCAGTGTTCAAGGCCAAGATCACTCTCCGCGGGGCGGCATCCGGCGAGATCCGCGCGGCAGCAACTGGCGAGGACGGTCGCTTCGTGTTTGAGGCAGTGACGGATGGCGACTACGCTCTGCAAGCTGTGGTCAAGCAAATGGAGCCGTTGAAGAAATCCGTAAAGGTCGCCGGCGCGCGAGTGGAGCTGAAGCTGAAGATGAAGGTCGAGACTCGAAGCGACTCGGTTGAGGTGACCACTGAATCCAGCAAGGTGGCCGAAAGCACCGTCAGCTCAGAGAGGAACGCGGACCGGCTCAACTTTCAAGATGAGGTGCTTGACTCTCTTCCAGCCCAGGGGCAGGATGCGCTCTCGGTAGTTTCCACTTTCCTGTCGCCAGCCGCGCAGGGGGCCGAAGGAGTGAGCGTCACAATCAACGGAATAGAGTCCAACTCGTCAACGCTGCCCGCAAGCGCAATCCGCCGCGTTCGCGTGAACCGCAATCCCTATGCGCTGGAGTTCAGGCGTCCCGGTAAGGCGCGACTCGAAGCGTATACCGAAGAAGGTTCGATGAGACGATACCGAGGCGCGTTCGGGATAGCAATCCGCAACTCCATCTTCGATGCCAGAAACACCTTCGCACCGGTCCGGCCAGACATGACGCGGACGCTGATCGACCTGAGTCTGAGCGGCCCTCTATCGAAGCAGAAATCGTCGTTCTACGTGAACGGCGAGTACTTCAGCAACAATGAGACCGCCGTAGTCAACGCGCAGACATTGACCGGTCCGGTGTTGGCCAATGTTCTGACGCCGGAACGCCGGACACGATTTCTTGGCCAGTACGAGAGACGGGGTGAACTCCACCAAACGACGGCACAGTATAGCTTCTTCGATCAGAGCGAGGAGAATCGCGGCGTGGGCGGACTCCGTTTGGCGGAGCAAGGCGCACCGGCTTCCGAGCGTATTCACCGAACCCAGTTCTCCGACCGGGTGCTGCTGTTCGGAAAAGTGCTGAACGACTTCCGGATTGTATTTCAGCGGGAAGAGACGGAACGAGGCGTCATAACCTCATCGCCCGCGATCCAGGTGCACGGCGCGTTCACTGGAGGCCCCTCGCAGACCTACCGGCTCCGGCGCGAAACTTCGGTGCGCATTCAGAACATCGCCTCGCTGACGACCGGACGTCACAACCTACGGTTTGGAATGGAGGCCCGGCCGGCGTTCTTCGATTCGGTAGAGCGCTCCAACTTCGGGGGTACATACGAGTTCGCGGACCTGGAGGCGTTCGAGGCGGGGCGCGCACTCCAGTTCAGAGTGAATCGAGGCGATCCAAACGTCGGTCTTGGCCAGCACGAGGCCTTCGCATTCATCCAGGACGAGATCACGCTGGCGAGAGTGTTCAGCGTTACCTACGGGGCGCGATATAGTTGGCAGTCCGACGTGCAAGACTACAACAACGTCGCTCCGCGGATCGGCTTCGCGTACAGCCCGGGAGGCGGCAAGACCGTGATACGGGGCGGTGCAGGGGTGTTCCACGAACGTGTATCGGAAGAGGTGAATCGCAGGGCTCTGCTTTTTGATGGCGTTCGTATGCGGGAGGCCGTCTTCCAGAACGTCCGCTATCCTTTGGACGCCGAGGCCGTGGAGGAACTACCGGCACCGAGCGTGAGCCGAAGGTCGGGATTGGTAAGCCCGGTTCTGGTACTTGCGGGTGTTGGGGTGGAACGCGAAATCTGGAAGCGCACTACACTGGCGGCCGAGTATCAGCACATGCGGGGCTCGCACCTGCTGCGTTCCCGCGACGCGAATGCGCCCGTTAACGGGCTTCGCCCCGACGCATCCTACCTGAATGTGAATCAGGTCGAGTCGTCGGGGGCAATGCGCAGTGACGGCCTGACGATTACGCTCCGTGGTGCGGCGGGCAAGTGGACGTCGGGAATGCTGCAGTACGTTCTATCCCGCACTCAGGACGATACGGCAGGGCCATTCGCACTGCCCGCCAATTCCTACAATCTACGTCCGGAATGGGGACGGGCCGAGCAGGACCGGCTTCACCGCATGAACGCAGCGGCGACGCTCAATTTGCCGAGCGGTTTCCGTTTCGGGGCATTTCTGTCGCTGGCCTCCGGTGCGCCCTACAACATCACCACCGGGCGTGACGACAACGGCGACACCAACGTGAACGATCGACCGGCCGGCATCGGACGCAATGTTGGATTGGGCCCGGGTCTTGCCAGGGTCGACCTGCGGTTCACCAAGCTCTTGCGGTCCCCGAGGTTGCTGGATCGCGGACGGAAGCACACATCACGCAACCTGGAGATCAGCCTGGATGCGTTCAACCTGTTCAACCACGCGAATCTCGCGACATACGTCGGAGTGATGACCTCACCGTTTTTTGGGACCGCCAACGCTGCCCTTGCGCCACGAACCATCCAGATCTCACTCCGCTACAAGTTCTGATTCGATTCCTGACCAGTGGTAATCCGCGGAAACTTCGCCCGAGCAGGAAGCGCGATTCGGAGCGTAGAGTCAGCAGACATCGAGTCCGAAAACGACCAGCCCGTTAGGCGCTGTCATGCTGCCTTCTCGTTGGCGTTCCAGCCATGCTTGAGCGCTTGCGAATGAACGATCACTGCACCCAGTGCCGGGATCTGCTTCCTACGGTGCGGATTCCCCCACACGGGGAGCCTGCGGGGGGAGGCACGGTTGCGGGGCGAATTCCCTCACACTGTGGCGTGAGCAACGAGAGGCGTGGAACAGGCTGGCCGTTCAGACGACTGAATCCATCCATATTGCCAGCCCGCCATTTCCGACGTTCGAAGCGATACATGTGTCCGACAGGGAGCCCTTTGCGCGGCGTCGAGGATGGGCATTTTCTCCGAGGTTCAAATGTGATTACATTGGTCCGTCGGCTAGACCGCGAAACAACAGGAACCAAGTATGTCCCACAAGAAGAATACCTCCGACACAGCACTTGCCCGGCGCAGTTTCGTGCGTGCCGCCCTTGCCAGTTCGGCGACCGCCGGCCTGGGCGGCGCCTCGGCACCCCACTCCGCCAAAACGTATCGTGAGGCGATCGAAACGCCCATCGTCGCGAAATACCAGGTCGTGGTGGCAGGCGGAGGACCGAGCGGCGTCATCGCTGCCGTGGCGGCCGCGCGCAGTGGCGCGAGCACACTCCTGATCGAGCGATACTCCTTCCTCGGCGGAACCGGAACGGCTGGCCTCATGACGTGCTACAACGGTTTCCGTAACCAGCGTGAGCCCCAGAGCCTTCAGACCGTGAAGGGCATCCCGGCGGAGTACATCGCCGAACTCGTTAGGTTGGGGGGCGTGGCGGAGATGGATAACTACGAACTCAATTTCCGGCATGATGTCGCAAAGGGCGATATCCCTTACACGGTTCCGTTCGATCCGGAAGCGGCCAAGCTCGCGTCTCTGAATCTCATTCAGCGGGAGGGCGTGAAACTACGGCTTCACAGTTGGATCGCCGCGCCGATGCTCGATGGCTCCAGGGTCACCGGCGTGATCGTGGAGTCGAAGTCGGGTCGCCAGGCGATCGCGGCCGACATCGTGATCGATTGCACGGGAGACGGCGATGTCGCGGCGCGCGCCGGCGCGCCATTCCTCGGACCTGCTTCGACGGGCGATCGCATGCCGATGAGCCTGATGTACCGAATTGGCGGCGTGCCGTCCACAGTCGAGGGCGCATTCGGGGGGATTCGCATCCGGGATCGCGTGGTTCGGTGGGGGCCGGGGTTTGGCGGCGACGGGCTAGACGTCGAGAATCTTACGCGCGCAGAGGTGGAGACGCGCTTGAAGCTCTGGGAGCAGGTGGAGCAGATTCGAAGGAAACCCGGAATGGAATCGGTGGCGCTTCTCGACACGCCGACTTCGATCGGCGTTCGTGAGACACGAAGGATCATCGGGGAGCACACTGTCACGGAACGGGAGGCAACCGAGGGCGTACGTTTCCCGGACGTGATTGCGATCAGCTCGAATCCAATGCCGAGCTATAAAGGCAAGCGGCACTTCTTCCAGCATGAGGGGTTCGACATCCCTTATCGCTCACTGATTCCCAAGACGATCGAGGGCCTGATCCTGTCTGGCAGATGCATCTCGTGCGAGCAGGGGCCCTTCCAATCTGCCCGCTCCATGGCTCCGGCCATGGCTGTTGGACATGCGTCCGGCTGCGCTGCGGCGCTTGCGGCCACAACTGGAGTGCCTCCCCGGGAGTTGAATATCAAGGCCCTGCAGAAGCTGCTCGTGAGTCAGAGGGCGGAGCTGCGGTTATGACCTATTCAAACCGGCGGCGCTTCCTGGGCGGAACTGGTGCGGCGCTTGCACTGGGAGGCCGTGGAATCGGGGCGGCCGAGAGGGGAGTTTCCATCGTCGTGGATCCGGGCGATGCGATCGCCACCGCTGGTCCGGCGCAGTGGGCAGTCAGCGAACTGCGAGAAGCCCTGGCGTCGTGGCAAGTGACGGCGAGCGTCAGGGAACGAGTGGCCCAAGCCCCGGCCGGAGAGTTGTGTGTCGTGGCGGCAGGCTTCAACCACCCGCTGACCATGGAGATTCTGAACAGTGCCGGCTCAACGGCGCCTGCCGTTCCGGGCGCCCTGGGACTGATACCCGGGAAAGCCCACGGAAGGCCGGTGTTGCTGGCTTGTGGCCACGATACCCAAGGGCTGGTTTACGCAGTTCTCGACTTGGTGGACCGGGTTCGCAACGGCTCCGACGCAATCGCAGCATTGGGTGTTCGGAAGCCCACGATCGAGCAGCCTGCTAATGTCATTCGCGGCGTGACCAGGCTCTTCACAAGCGATATCGAGGACAAGTCGTGGTACAACGACCGTGAGATGTGGCCTCGCTATCTCTCGATGCTTGCCACGCAGCGTTTCAACCGGTTCAACCTGAGCCTGGGAATCGGCTACGATTTTCTCCGGAACGTCACTGACGCCTATTTCCTGTTCGCCTATCCCTTCCTGCTGGCGGTGCCGGGATACAACGTGCGGGTGCCAGAGTTGCCGGATGCGGAACGCGACCGCAACCTGGAAATGCTCAGGTTCATCAGCCGCGAGACGATAGCACGCGGCATGCAATTCCAGTTAGGGCTTTGGATGCACGGTTACGAGTGGATCGATAGCCCGCACCCGAATTATGTGATCGCCGGGCTGAGCCCGGTGAATCACGGGCCGTACTGCCGCGACGCAGTGTCTGCGCTGCTACGGGCTTGCCCCGATATCAGCGGCATTACGTTTCGCGTTCATGGCGAGAGTGGCGTCCAGGAGGGCAGCTACGAGTTCTGGAAAACGGTCTTCGACGGAGTGGCCCACTGCGGACGTCCGGTCGAGATCGATATGCACGCGAAGGGTATGGACGAGAGGATGACCGCTCTGGCACTGGCCAGCGGAATGCCGGTGAAGATCTCTCCCAAATACTGGGCCGAGCACATGGGCATGCCATATCACCAGGCGGACATCCGGGAACTTGAACGCCCCAAGCCCGGCCGCGAAGGGTCGGGCCTGATGAAGCTGAGCAGCGGGACCCGCAGCTTTCTCCGTTACGGCTATGGCGACCTTTTGCGGGAAGATCGGCGCTACGGAGTGCTGCACCGCATCTGGCCGGGCACGCAGCGGCTGTTGATTTGGGGCGACCCGCTGACGGCCGCGGCACACTCCCGAGCGTTCAGGTTCTGTGGAAGTGATGGGGTGGAGATTATGGAGCCGCTTTCGTTTAAGGGTCGCCGTGGGTCCGGAATCGCCGGCGGGCGTTGCGCCTACGCCGATGCGTCCCTGGCACCGCGGTGGGATTGGGAAAAGTACTCTCACGGTTTCCGGATATGGGGGCGCTTACTTTACAATCCCGGTGCCGAGCCCGATGCCTGGCAGCGGGAGATGCGGAAGCAGTTCGGCGGAGCGGCCCTGGCCGCCGAAGCGGCGCTTGCCAACGCTAGCCGAATCCTGCCTGTTGTGACGACCGCTCACTGCCCCTCCGCCGCAAACAACAACTACTGGCCAGAGGTCTACACCAACCAGCCCATCGTCGATGCCAATCGGCGGCATCCCTATGGAGACAGTCTCGCGCCCAAGATTTTTGGCAACGTCAGTCCGCTCGATCCCCAGCTCTTCTCGCGCGTAAACGATTTCGCAACGCAGATGCTGGGAGGTACCCGGGACGGAAAGTTCTCACCTCTCGAGGTGGCTCAGTGGTTGGAGGATTACGCCAACGCGGCAGCAGGGCATTGGAAGCAGGCTGAGTCGCTGACCGTGAATAGGAGCGGAGCCGGGTTTCGACGATTGGCCACTGACGTGTCCCTCCTGGTGGGACTCGGCCGGTTCTTTGGGGCCAAACTCCGCAGCGGAGTCCTGTATGCCATCCATGAGGGCAGCGGAGACCGCTTAGCGCTGGAAGAGGCACTCCGGATGTATCGCCGCGCCAGGGACATTTGGGCAGAGTTCGCCAGACAAGCCCGACAAGCCTACCGACCGGACATCACGGTCGGCGAACTGGAGCACCTGCGTGGCCACTGGCTGGATCGTCTACCGGCGATCGATGCCGACGTGGCGGACATGGCGAACCGGTTGGTACTGAGCAAAGCGGGAGAACCGCGGCAGGATCGTGTCCAGGCTGCCATTGAGGAAGCCCTCGGCCGGCCACGCCGCGCCAGCGTTCTGTGCAAGCACGTTCCAGCGGCGCGATTTCAGCCCGGCGCGGCGTTGAAGCTTGTGCTCAAACCCGCCGAACCACGGATAGTGCGCTCTGTTCGTTTGCATTATCGCCACGTGAACCAGGCTGAGCGTTGGCGCGCTGAAGATATGCAACAGAAGGGCGCTCACTTTGAGGCGGAAATCCCGGCCGCCTTTACCCAGTCGCACTTTCCGCTGCAGTATTACTACGAACTTCGAAGCAGTCCGAGTCAGGCTTGGCTCTCTCCAGGGCTTGGCGCGACACTGTCGGATCAGCCCTACTATGTGGTTCGCAGCGGTCGCGCGTGAAGCAACATGGAAGGTGACGAAAGGAGTCCTATGCAGCGGCGATCATTTGTCGGCGCGGTCTTTGCGAGTCTAGGAACCCCGCGGGTGGCGAAGCCCAAGTCGGGTGACATTCCCAAACGCATTCTTGGCCGGACGGGTGAGAAGCTGACGATCATCGGCGAGGGCGGGGCCCGATTTCACCTGATTCCTTTTGATGAGGGCAAGGCCGTAGTCCAAAGAGCCTACGACCTCGGTATCAACTACTTCGACATGGCTCGCAGTTACGGTGAGGGTAGAGCGGAAGATGTCTATGGTGCGGTGATTCCGACATTTCGCAAAGAGGTTTTCCTGACCACGAAGTCCGGCGAGCGCACGAGGAAGGGAGCCGAGGCGGAGTTGGATACGTCACTGAGGCGCCTGAAGACCGATTACGTGGATCTCTGGCAGATGCATGGCGTGAACAGGATATCGGACCTGGAGCGGATCTTCGCGCCCGGCGGCGCCATCGAAGCGTTCGAGGCGGCCAAGAAGGCGGGCAAGTGCCGGTACATCGGTTACACGAACTGCCGCGATCCCGAGCTGCATGTCGAAATGCTCAAGCATGCGGAGAGATTCGATACAACGTTGATGCCGCTCCACGTGGCCGACACGTGGTTCTCGGAGTCGCCGAAAATGAGCTTCGAAACGACTGCCCTGCCCGCTGCGATCGAACGCGGAGTCGGCATCTTCGGGATCAAAGTCTTCGGAAATGCATTTTTGCTCCGCCCGTTCAGCGTGAGTGAATGCCTAAGATATACGCTCAGCTTGCCGATCACGGCGGCGCCGCTCGGCTTCAGCACGATCGGCCAGTTGGAGGACGATGTGCGGATCGCACAAAATTTCAAACCAATGAGCAAAGAGGAAATGGGCGCCTTGCGGGCGCGGGCTGGTAGCGGTAAGTTCGACACGATCCGAGGCCCGGCTCTTGAGTACTGGAAGACCCGCTAAACCCGGCTGGTTACACGGCCACGGTGCGTATCCCGAGGTCTATGCAGTGGGTGATGACAAGAAGGGTCATCGTCCCGTCGGTGGCAATCAGGTCCTTTCGGAAGTGAGCATCTCTGAAGTAGCGGTCCAAAGTACTTTCCGCCCGTTCGCTGGCAGAGAAGATCTATTGTGATTGTTGAGGACGCGCCCTCCAACCGAGGCCATGGCCGCGTGGTAGGTGACCATGGTAGGTGCGGCATTGCTCCGAACGTCTGTGTTGGGAGGCCACTGACGCAACTTCAAGAAGGCGCTGGATCTGCACATCTGGCATCGGAGTAACTCGGAAATACTTCTGCCGACCAAACCCGACACCCGCACATCACGCAACGCTGGCGACCGCCCGCCCATATCGTGAACCCTCGATGGCGAGCTATGAGAAGCCGCCGGAATGGGTCGTGAAGATGAACAGCGAACTCAATGGCTGACGCCCCTCATGCTCGTTTCTGAGCGGATCGCCTCGCTTCACCTATTACATTTCCTCAACGTAGTCGAATTTTCTTGACAGGGACCATCGGCTGGGATAAAAGTGAACAAGGTTTTCTGAGATTGGAATGGCGTTCCATAATATGGCACAGGCGGCTTCCGTAGAAATAGTCCCGCTCACCACAGTAAAGACACCGATATACCGAGTTCAGGTGCTAGATCGTGCGTTTGCAATTCTGGATCTACTCGCCAGTCGGAAGCCGGATATGTCTCTGGCGGAAGTCTCGAAACTGCTGAGCTTGAAAAAGTCTACGGCCCTACGCCTCTTGAGCGTCCTCGAGCACCATCACTATGTGGAGAGGGGCGGGACCGGCGGTAATTACTGCCTGGGTTCGAGGCTGATCGAATTGGGGCTTCGGGCCGTCTCTAGGCTCGACCTCTTGCAGCGCGCCCGGCCGTTCCTCGATCGACTCGTGCAGGAGAGCGGCGAAACGGCGCATCTCGGGGTACTTCGCGACGGGATGGTGCTCTCGCTCGCCAACGTGGAGAGTCCGCGAACGCTGCGTACACCCGCCACTGTGGGTGGGCGCTCACCAGCCCACTGCACCTCAATTGGGAAGGCGATACTCGCGTTTCGGCCGCGAGCGGATGTGGAAGAACTAGTCGCCACGCATGGATTGAAGAAATTCACAGACCTTACCATCACGACCTTGACTGCGTTTCAGGCAGAACTGAACCGGGTTCGAAGGGATGGCTACGGTATGGACAATGAGGAGTATGAGCGTGGCTTGAGGTGTGTCGGTGCGCCAGTGCGTGACTACACTACCAAAGTCGTTGCGGCCATCAGTGTAACCGGCCCCGCCATCCGCATGACGGAGGAGCGGATGCCGGCCCTCATAGACTCGGTCGTGATGGTCGCTGCCGAGTTTTCGGCCGGCCTCGGATATTTGGGCGATTAACAAGCCCGGCGATCCAGCCTTGTCAGAGGAAGGCTGATCAATTGAAGTCGTGGTGAACGAAAGGCCATTTCAGGCCTCCACGGCATGCAGAGCTAGTGCGTCGTCGCGGGCGCTGGCTCTGCTCGTGCTGACGATCGGAACGCTGTGCAGACGCAGCAATTGTGTTGGAGAGGTACCGGCTGTAAGGCTCTTTTGGCTTCATCTAAAACTAGGGGGTCGGTTATGAGTGCACACAACACGGCAATCGCGCTACTCGCACTGCTGTTCTCTCCAATCAACACTAGCTTCGCCCAGGAGTCCAGAGCTTCCATTGCCGGGACACTGACCGATCCTACCGGAGCAGTCGTGGTCGCAGCCCAACTCCGGTTGTCCAATGTTGAGACCGGAGTCCAATTCGAAATGGTGACCAGCGACGTCGGGCAGTTCCGGTTCCTCTTCCTCAATCCGGGCAAGTACAGGCTCACAGCAGAGCAGACCGGATTCCGGACTTTCGTTAGGGAGAACATCCAACTCCAAGTCAGCCAGACGGCCACCATCGACATCGTCCTCCAACTCGGAAGCCAGACCGATGTGGTCTCTATTGATGCTGAGGCTCCGCTGCTGGAGGCCGAAAAGGCTGACCGCGGCCTTGTCATCAACAACCGCAACGTTGTGGAATTGCCGCTAAATATCCGGAACCCTGTCATGTTGATGACCATGACTCCTGGAATACAGGCGATAGGCACGACGGCGGATCTGAACCCGTTCTCGAACAACGGCATTTCGTCATGGTCCGTGAACGGCAGTAGCGCCAAGACCACTGACTTCCTTTTGGATGGTGCTCCCAACAACGCCGTCTACAACCAGGAGAATACGATTGCCTATGTGCCTCCAATTGAAGCCGTGCAGGAGTTCAAGGTGATGACAAGCACATACGACGCCCAGTTCGGACGCAGCGGCGGCGGCACCGTGAACATTTCGCTCAAAAGCGGTTCGAACAATCTTCACGGGTCCGGGTATGAGTTCCTGAAACGCACGGAACTGAACGCCAACACCTTCGCCGACAACGCCAAAGGCAATCCTCGGCAAGGCAACGCCCTCAATCAATATGGCTTCACGGTTGGTGGTCCTATCGTTATCCCGAAACTGTATAGTGGCAAGGACCGAACGTTCTTCTTCTTCGCCTACGAGGGGTACGGCGAGGACATCTTTCGTGCCAATGAGTCCATTGCATCCGTGCCCACGATCGATCAGCGCAAGGGCGATTTTTCAAAGACCTTCGACAATCAGGGCCGGCTCATGCCGAACTACGATCCACTTAGCACAACACTTGTGGGCGGCAAATACGTGCGGACTCAGTTCCCGAATAACATCATTCCCGCCGCCATGATCAATCCGGTGGGGGCGAACATCGCCAAGACATACCCCGAGCCGAACACGTCCACGGCCGGCTCGACGGCCTGGCAGAACAATTACTATTTTGCCAGCAACGTCGGGCGATTCGACTTTCAGAATTACGTTGCGAGAATCGACCATAGCTTCGGGCCAAAGCAGCGAATCTATGGCCGTTGGATCTACAACGATTTCATTCAGGGCCGGATCACCAACGGCCTGCCCGGAATCGCCGGCAATGCACGCTCGGGCGGCAAGCGCAACGACGGAATCGTTATCGACTCCATAACCACGATCTCGCCGAGCATCGTCCTGAACCTGCGAGCGTCCATGACTCGCTGGATCGAGGACATCCGGTTGCCTGAGGAATACCGTAGTTTCCGGGCAACACAAATCGGCTGGCCGCAGTCGCTCGTTGACCAGTTGCCCGGACCGGACCGCTTTCCGTTCATTGCCGTCTCGGGATACAGCTCCATCGGTAACGACCAGATCTCCGTTGAGCCTACAAACGTATTCAGCTTCCAGCCCAACATCGCCGTAGTTCGCAGCCGTCACATGCTCAAAGCCGGACTCGATTTCCGTGTCACCCGCTGGTCCCAGTATCGCCCCGCTTTTTCGGGCGGCCGCATGAACTTCGATCGCGCCTTTACGCGCCAGGACTATCTCGTGCAAGACGCGCTCAGCGGGAATGCGGCGGCCTCCCTGTTGCTTGGCTATGCCGTCTCCGGCAACATCGACAACAACGTCAAACCCTATTTCGAGTGGATTTACTATGCGCCCTGGATCCAGGACGACATCAAAGTGACCCGACGGCTCACCCTGAATCTCGGTCTTCGCTGGGACTACACCAGCCCGGTGACCGAGATGCACAATCGCGTCAATCGCGGCTTCTTCACCGACAAGGTCAATCCCGTGTCTTCCCTCATCGACCAGACCAAGTTCCCGGGCTACAAGGTTTACGGCGGTATCGGTTTCGCTGGTGTGGACGGTTTGCCGTCCTCCCCATTCAATTCCGAGCGCAACAACCTGCAACCGCGGGTCGGAGCAGCCTTTCAGCTCACGCCGAAGACTGTCCTACGGGGCGGCTGGGGCATCTTCTACACCAATCCGGTTTCTAACGGCTACAGCAGCGGCTACAGCCTCAGCACACCCTACGTTTCCACACAGGACGCGGGCCGGACTCCGTCCAATACTCTCTCTAACCCTTTCCCATCCGGCGTGCTCCAGCCACCCGGCTCATCGCAAGGGATGATGACTCTGCTGGGACAAGGCCCGAGCTTCTCGAACACCGACAACCAGCTCAGCTATGTCCACCAGTTCTCCTTCGGCATACAGCGGCAGCTTCCTGGCAACGTAGCGGTCGACGTGGCCTACGTCGCTTCACGCACGAAATCAGTTCCCACGTCGAAAGGCTTCAACGAAGTCGGAGTGGACGTTCTCAACAAGGGCAACCCATGGCTGGGCGGAGATCCCAACTACCTCAACGCCCAGGTGGCCAATCCATTCCAGAACCTAATGCCGGGGACATCCCTGAACTCCGCTACCGTCTCGCGCTCCCAATTGCTGCGCCCCCATCCCCAGTTCACCGGCTTCAATATTTCGCAATTGAACGACGGCCGGCTTTGGTACAACTCTTTCCAGATGTCGCTCGAAAAGCGTTACTCCAAGGGCCTGACTGCCACAGTGACCTATACCTTCTCGAAGAATATTGAGTCAGTGACTTATCTTAACGCGCAGGATCCAGCGCCGACCCGAAGCATCACCGATTGGGACCGCCCACAGCGGCTCGTGATAGCACCGATCTACGATCTACCGTTTGGTCCAGGTCGCAAATTCCTCCGCTCGACGCACCCGGTGGTCAAAGGGCTAGTAGGCGGATGGGAGACGATTGTCACCACGATCATCCAATCGGGCGACCCGATGAACATCCCCACGAACGTCTATCTCCTCGGCGACCCGCGCCTTGAGAACCCAACCTGGGACCGGATGTTCAAGACCGGCGTAATCGACGTGAACGGAACCGTGCGCAACGTTTTGCCGGGCGAAAGCCCCGTCTTTGCCGTACGGCCTCCCAACTCGCTCCGCGTGACTCCCGCCCGCTACGGAAACATGCGCAATGCGTGGGGCACCACCTTTAATATCTCGCTCATCAAGAACACGAAGATTCGGGAGAAGATGAGCTGCCAGTTCCGGGCCGAGGCCTTTAATGCCTTCAATACGCCGATCTTCTCGTCGGACCCGGATGGGAGCCCGACTTCCACGAATTTCGGCAGGATCATTCGCGACAACGGGCAGACCAATGGCCCGCGAAACATTCAGTTGGGAATTAGATTCATTTTCTAGGACGAGGTTGTATGCAGAATCGACGTGACTTTTTGAAAACCGGCGCCTCCACCTTGGGGGCCGCCTCCCTGGCCACGGCCGCGCCGGCGGCGCCTGGCGGCAAGAAGATGATTGGCATGCAGGTGGGTGCCGTCTCCTTCGTGGATGAAGGGACGGACAAGGTGCTCGATATCCTCCAGGAACGCGGAGCTGTCAATACGCTCTTCCTGGCGACCTTCACCTATGGACGAGGTATCGCCGGCCGCCAGGTGCCGGGGCAGCCACTGCCTGATCACGGCAAGCAGGAGTACGACCTCGATTTCCACGGTGGCAACTACGGTGTCGTGCGCCCTCAATACTACCGGGACACGGCCATCAAGCCGGAGGACACACGCGCGCCCGATCACGGCTCTCTCGACATCATCAGCGAGGTGTTGCCGGGAGCAAAGAAGCGAGGCATGCGGACCATCCTCTGGACGGAGGACGTCTGGCGCTACGACATCGCCGGAATCGAAAAGCTCCAGGAGGTGGACCTCTATGGCAAGAAAGTCCGCCGCATGTGCGTGAACAACCCCTACCACCGCAACTTCCTCACTGGTTTGGTGGAGGACTATACGCGTTCCTACGACATCGATGGGATCATGTGGGGCTCTGAGCGCCACGGCGCGTTAGGCACGGCCCTGGGCGCCATGCACGGCGGACGCGGCAGCAACCCCGGCTCGGTCGGGTGTTTCTGTGAGTTTTGTGAGAAGAAGGCCCGCCAACAGGGCAATGTGAAGATTGAACGGGTGAAGGAAGGCTACAAGGAACTGGAGCAGTTCGTTCGCGCCGCCCGCTCCGGTAAACGGCCCGTCGACGGCAGCTACGTCACATTTTGGCGAATCCTTATGCGCTACCCAGAGATCCTCGCCTGGGAGCAGTTCTGGCACGACGGTCTACGTGAGATCTATGCCGCCATGCATGAGAAGGCGCACTCCATCAAGCCCAATGTGCAGGTCGGCTGGCACATCTGGCACAACAACTCGTTCAGCCCCTTTTACCGCGCGCAACAGGATCTGAAGCAGATCGCCAACTCCTCCGATTTTTTGAAAATGGTCATGTACCACAACTGCGGCGGAGAGAGGATGGCCAGCTATGTCGATAGCGTGACCGGCACCCTCTACGGCGATCTGTCGAAGCAGGAGGCGCTGGACTTCAACTACCGGATTCTGAACTGCCGCGAGCGCAGCTTCGAACAGATCCCCTTCACCGGGCTGTCAGCCGACTACGTCCTGCGGGAAGCCCAACGCGCCATGGAAGGCGCAGCCGGCACCAATACGCTGATCTGGCCGGGTATCGACATCGACATCCCGACGGGGAAGAGCCAGAGCAAAAGTACGCCTCAAGGTACGAAGGACGTCGTGCTGGCGGCGTTCAAAGCCGGTTCGCACGGAGTCGTGCTCTCGCGGAAATACTCCGAAATGAAACTGGCCAACCTCAGCGGCGCAGGCGACGCTGTGAGGGAATTGAAACTGGCATGAGCACCCGGCGCGACTTTCTGACCTCGAGCGCCGTAGCGCTGGGCGCGCCTTCGCCCAGCGCCACCGCCACTCCTTGGCACCGGCGGACGTATCGCTGGGGACAGACCAACATCACCGAGAACGACCCAGCACGCTACGATATCGCATGGTGGCGCGAGTACTGGAAACGCACGCAGGTGCAGGGCGTAATTATCAACGCCGGAGGGATCGTCGCCTACTACCCCAGCAAATTCCCCCTCCACCATCGCGCCGAGTTCCTCAACAACCGCGACCTGTACGGCGAGTTATGCACGGCCGCTCACGCGGACGGTCTCGTGGTCCTGGCACGGATGGACTCCAACCGTGTCGGCGAGGACTTCTTCCGCGCCCATCCGGATTGGTTCGCGCGCGAAGCTTCCGGCAACCCTTATCGCGCGGCGGACAAGTACATCACCTGCGTGAATAGCCCCTACTACGACGACTACATCCCAGGCGTCCTGACCGAGATTGTCGAGCGCAGCCGCTGCGAAGGCCTCACTGACAACAGTTGGGCCGGGCTCGGTCGCGACAGCATCTGCTATTGCGAACACTGCGCACGTAAGTTTCGCGAGAAGGCGGGAAAGCCCTTGCCCGCGAGTCACGATTGGAACGACCCCGTCTACCGGCAGTGGATCGAGTGGAACTACGACCGCCGCCTGGAGATCTGGGATCTCAACAACCGCGTCTCCAAGGCCGCCGGCGGCTCCGACTGTCTCTGGATCGGGATGAACAGTGGATCGATTTCGGGCCAGGCCCGATCCTTCCGCGATCAGAAGCGAATCTGCGAGCGCGCCGGCATCATGTTGCTGGATCATCAGAGCCGCTCCGATGCTACCGGTTTCCAGCAGAACACCGAGACTGGCAAACTTGTCCACGGACTCCTGGGTTGGGACAAACTCGCCCCAGAGAGCATGGCGATGTACCAGGCCGGCCGAACCGCGTTCCGCGTCGCCAGCAAGCCCGCCGCCGAAGCCCGGATGTGGATGATCGCGGGCTTTGCCGGGGGTATCCAGCCGTGGTGGCACCATGTAGGCGCGTATCACGAGGATCGGCGGATGTACCGAACGGCGGAGCCCGTCATGCGCTGGTACAAGACGAATGAACGCTACATGGGCAATCGCCGCCCGCTCGCCGCAGTGGGTCTGGTCTGGTCCCAACGAAATGTCGATTACTATTGCCGCGGAGACTCCGCCGACTTGGTCGAAGGGCCCTATCGCGGATTCATGCAGGCGCTCGTCCGCGCACGCATTCCCTTCATCCCCGTCCACGCCGACCACATCGAGCGGGATGGAGCCGATCTTTCCGTTCTCGTTTTGCCAAACCTCGCCGCAACCTCGGACTCACAATGCGCTGCTGTCCGGCGATTCGTCGAGCGCGGCGGCGGCCTGATTGCCACGGGGGTCAGCAGTCTCTACAACGAATGGGGCGATTCCCGAGGCGACTTCGCCCTGGGCGATCTTTTCGGCGTCTACACGACCGGCGAAGGCCTCGGCACTGCCGCGGCTCCCGAGCGCCGTTGGGCTTCCCAATCCCTGCACACCTACCTGCGTCTCAGCCCGGAACTGCGAGCCTCAGTTTGGGGCCCCAAGGCCGGCGATGAACCCGCACCCACGGGTGCGAGGCATCCAGTCCTTCGCGGTTTCGAGGAGACCGACATCCTTCCGTATGGCGGTGTACTCGGCGCTCTGAGAGCGGACCCCGGCGTCACCGTTCCGCTGACCTTCGTACCGGCCTTTCCGATCTACCCGCCGGAGACAGCATGGATGCGCCAGCCTAAGACCGACATCCCAGGTCTCGTACTGAACGGCCGCGTCGCCTTTCTGCCTGCCGACATCGACAGGCGCTTCGGGCGGGATAACCTGCCTGATCACGGCGATCTCCTCGCCAACCTGGTCCGGTGGGCGGCGGGTGATCGCATCCCGCTCGCAGTGGAAGGCCGCGGCCTGATCGACTGCAACCTTTACAGCCAGCCTGGGCGGCTAATCATGCACTTCGTGAATCTGACAAGTGCCGCCACGTGGCGCGCCCCCATCGACGAATTAATCCCGGTCGGCCCATTCGCCGTGAAGGTCCGGCTACCTCAAGGCGTGCGAGCCGGCCGGGCCCAGTTCCTGGTCGGCGGTGCTGGCGTCGTGACGGCACCTAAACTCGCAAACGGGTGGGCCTCCTTCGAGATCAAGTCCATCTTGGACCACGAGGTGGTCGTTATCGAGTGATCGCCAATTTGGATGGTCGGCCGTCGAGCCGTTGTCCGAGGGCACGCGCCGCCCTGAGCTACACGCTCAGCACCGGACACGGGGAAGCTCGGATGATGGCGTAGGCGTGTGCGCGGAGCCGTCCGAAGGGCCCTTCGGCGGAAGCGCCGCGGCCGATCACGAGTAGGCCGGCGTTTGCGCGATCGATCGTGTCGCGGAGTGCTTTATGAGGATCGCCGACCGCCACCACGACCTCCGACTGCCCACTCCCTGCTTGTTGGAGGCCAGCGATCGTCTCCCGGACCCGATTGTTCAGCGTGGTTCGCCAATCGGAGTGGGTCGATTCCCCAGCGTGTCCTCCAACGTCCGGAGTGGCGTGTACCACTGTGAGTTGTGCGGTGAATTCTTGAGCGAGACGCCCGGCCCACTCCAGAACTCGTGCACTGTTCGGCCCCAGATCCAGCCCACACAGGATATGGCGCGGCGGGAAGATTCCGGCTGAGTACTCTTCGAAGTGAACTCCCGTCAATACGGGAATGTCCGCTCCGTGGAGAACCTTGGACGTGACCGATCCGAGGAGAAATCGTCGGACGGGGTCGTATCCATGGGTCGGCATCACGATTAGATCGGCCTTCTCCGATTTGGCGCACAGGAGAATCTGCTCCGCGGGGTCTCCCTTGACCAGTAGGTTCTTGACGAACCCGGAACCCAACTGTCCGGCACTGAGTCGTTCCAGTTCGCCCCGAGCCGCGCGCGACCGGCCCATCATCAGCTCGTTCAGGCGTTCGGGTGGGACCTCCATCGGCGAGAAGGCGAATGCTGCCGCCTCCAGCACATGGAGGAGCGTTAGTTCGCATCCGACCTGCCGTGCAATGGCTTGCGCATACTGTGCGGCTCCCTCCGCAGGAGCGGAGAAGTCTACAGGCGCGAGGACTCTAGCAATTAGTGGCATTGAGCTGCTCCTATTACGATCGGACTGCTTCCTGGGTGGCCATGGGACGGAAACTGTTCATCTGACGAAACTTCTCCATGAGTGGGTCCCACTCCACGCTCACCAGCCCCCCCTTCTTTACACGCTGCTGCTGCCACGTGGAGATTGCTTCCAGACAGGCGTGATCGATGTAGTCGAGGTCATGAAAATGGATGCTGACCTCGGCCTGGATAGGGAGTTTCTCTAACGCGTCGGTCAGCTTCGGAAGCCGCATAAAGGTAGCTGAGCCGTACAAGTGGAAGTCCACGCGGTTCGCACTATTGTGTTCGAGCCGAATCCCCATATGCGAAAACGCGTACAGCAGCTTCACCATCGACAATCCGAGGCCAACCAAAATTCCCGTTAGCAGGTTCGTGGCGACAATCATGACGACGGTTACCGCGTAGACGGCCACTGGCAATTTGTCGTACTTGAGCAGGCGCCGAATGTTGGCGGGGTTAACCAACTTGTACCCTGTGTAAACGAGCAGAGCAGCCAGGCTGCTGGTGGGGACCAGATTCAACACGAACGGCATTGCCGCGACGAGAACCAGCAGCCACGCACCGTGAAGAACAGCAGATAGCCGGGTGGCTGCGCCAGCGGCGACATTCGCGGAGCTTCGAACAATGACGCCCGTCATGGGAAGGCCGCCTACCACGCCGCTCAGCAAGTTGCCTACGCCCTGAGCTACCATCTCGCGATCATAGTTGGTGCGCGGGCCCTCATGCATGTGGTCAACGGCGGTGGCGCTGATGAGCGACTCCGCGGAGGCTACGAAGGCCAGAGCAAAGGCAGCCAACAACAGTTCGCCGCTCCAGAGCGCCACGAGTTTGTCTGGCGTCGACCATTGGATCGCCGCCCACAAATTGTCTGGAATCTGGATGTATTGCACAGGCAGCTTCCACATGGCGGCCACGGCGGTGGCTGTGACCACTGCGACAACCGCGCCCGGGATCAGCCTCAGCTTCGCCGGTGCAAACTTGTTCCACGCGAGAAGTACCGTGATCGTCAACACTCCAAGGAAGGCTGCCAGATGATGCGTGCTCCCGTCCAAGGGCCAGAGTCCTTTGACGATTGCTTCCGGAATCGAAATCAGATTCTGCAGCCCGCTCCCTTTGGGCTTATCATCCACCATCACGTGGAACTGACCCGCGAATATCAGGACGCCGATCCCCGCCAGCATCCCATAGATGACCGCAGGAGAAATTGCGCGGAATAATTGTCCTACCCTGCACAGTCCCGCGATGAGTTGGATTGCGCCGGCGAGAATCACGATCGGTCCCAGCATTCCGATTCCATGCGTCTGGATCAACTCATAGACGATGACCGCCAGTCCGGCGGCTGGACCGCTGACCTGAAACGGGCATCCGGCGATGAAGCCGACGACCAGGCCGCCGATGATCCCGGTGGTCAAGCCCATGACGGGCGACGCCCCGGAAGCGATCGCAATTCCCATGCACAAGGGAAGCGCGACCAAGAAAACTACAATCGATGCGAGGAGGTCCCTCGCGAAATCTTTCCGATTCACACTCACTCTTCCTCCCATGGATCCGTTCTATCTCCTATTCCCGGCTGTGACTCTTGTCTGGGGACGATCTGGATGAACTTGGCTGCGTTCAAGAATGGCCGTCCGGGCCACGTCCCCAGACTTCTCGTCGTTCGCTTGCGATATTGCGTTGACGATGCGGAGATACCACATCAAGGCCACTGGCGGTCCGCCACGAATCCTGTCCCTACCTTCCGAACGCTTCGACACACGCTCGACCCCGTGAGTGTGGATCCGGTGTATGTCCTCGCAGTATGTGACTTCTGCTGCCATCTCATTGCACTTTTCTTAGGAGCAATTCGGCGAACCTCTCGGCGTCGCGTCTCTTGGACTCATCCGAATATCCCAATAGGAAGTCGTAGTGCAGGATCGTCTCCTTCGTCTTCGAGTCGACCACCGTCAACCGGTCTTCGACTTTGCGTCCGGTTTGCTTCGTATAGAGAACGGCACCATAACCAGAGACCCGTTTCCCGAGTTGAACGCGGAGGCCCGGCTGCTCCGGATCGAGGACAATCGCGAACGACCGGTCCTTCGCCTTGAGCGCCTCCGAGACGAAGAGTTCAAAGCCGCCCATTTTGCCTACGTGGATGTTCTTCGGCACGTCGTGGCAAAAGCAGAGTGTCGGAAGCAAAAGCAGAATCAGATGTTTCATTTGAGTTTCCTTTCATCAGCAGGCTCACCGTTCACAGAACGGTCACGCGAAAGCCACTCGGGATCAAGCCCGTTACGCCAATATGGGCGTCCTCTCCTGCAGCGGAACAAAACGTCCTTGGGCCGTATTCAGGGTCCGGACCTCTCCGGATCCGATGTCGTACACCCAGCCATGGAGATTCAGCTGTCCATTCGCGAACCTGGCCGACACCGAAGGATGGGTACGCAGGTTATCCAATTGGGCGAGCACGTTCCGCTCAATCATGGCCGTGAGCAAGTCCGCGCCAACGAGGTGTGAGTGGTTCTCCTGAACGACGAACCGGGCACTCTCCCCGTAGCGCAGCCAGGCAGACACCGCCGGCATGTGGGCTACGCTCTTCGGATTCAATAACGCCCTCATCGCCCCACAATCCGAGTGGCCGCATAGGATGATGTCTTTCACCCCCAACCCGAGTACGGCATATTCGATTGTGGCGGACACGCCGCCGATTACTTCCCCGTACGCGGGAACGATGTTGCCGGCATTCCGGCAGATGAAGATGTCGCCCGGCTTAGTCTGTGTGAGCATACATGGATCGATCCGGGAGTCGCTACAGGTGATAAATAGCGTCTCGGGAGTCTGACCCGATGCCAGGGCCTCAAACAGATCACGGTTGTGGGGGAAGACCTCGTCCTGGAATCTAGCGAGACCGGAGATTACCTTTTTCATTTCCAATTCCTCTCTCTGCTTCTGTCAATGACCTCAGGTACTCGCACCCATGCCGGGCGGCTCATGTCGGACGCCAGACCGGATGGGCATTCGGACCGCAAGGCTGGATTCGTGGATTGGTAGGGACGTGGGGATTCCCTTGACCACATGTAACTCCTGAGCACGATTCAAGATGCTTAACTGTTCGGGGCGATCCTCAGCGTCAGGGATTAACCTAGCCGCCTGCGAACGGTAGGGTGGTGGGGTGTTCCAATTCTCGCAGTCAGCGGTGTCCGCGCGTGTGCCGATTCCGCGCGACAGGCTAAGACCGGTTGCGCGGCCAGGATGAGGCGTGACTGCGGTGGCGTTCTCGATATTGGTCCGGCATTTGATCCCCGGGTGACTTCTCTGCTTCGGCATCTCGATCAGTGCATCGAGACGCTCGTCCTGTGCGATCAGGATTCTCCCCTTCCAAGGACTCAGAACAGTCATCTGGACCGCGAGCAGGTGTTCGACCTGGATTCGGGCATCAGTAGTGGAGGGACAACCTTGGGAACGATACAGCACAGGCGCTCCGGCGCTCGTCAGAGACGCTGGTGTCTGTGCGCTGACGTCCATTGGCCGGGCCTTCTCCGGAGTCGACCTTACGGTAACGATGCCGGGGAACCTGCGGATTTCAGCAACGATCGCGCTATCTTCCAGAAACTCAAGCGCCAGGTGAGCAGCGTCCGTACTCATGGCCGGACCAACTCAGATCGCTGCTTCCGCAAGGCGCACCGGGAGTCTATAGAAGTGGCTTCGACGTGTCCGATCAAATGGCAGGTCCGGGCGTCTTTGTAGCCGAGAATTGCACGTTTGGTTATCCCCATGTAGTCGGTACTCATGTACTCTAGCCAGCGAGCATTCTTCGAGCGACTCTCCAATGTGCGTACCCCTGGTTGACCTTGAGAATTAGGGACGACGCGCGGGCCGGTCCCGGTGTTTGCCGGAAAGGGCCGAGCTTAATCCTTGCGAGATGTGTAGCACGTGAATGGCCAGCAGGATCCGGGCCCAATGAACGACGTGCTGGCCCAGTGATCGCGTGAAGCAGTGGCGTGAATGTCCGCGGTCAGTGCCCGAGATTCGCCACCGCTGCCCGATTTGCGGCGGTGCACATCCTCAACGCGATGCGCACCGGCGAACTCACCAGTATCGCCGGCGCGTGGCGCCCATCAGCCGAGTCATTTCTTCGCGATTGCGGCCTGCTCCGACGCCCCTTCCGATTCTCCTCCGCCTACTGCGCCATCATCGCCTCCAGCCATGTCGGCCTGCTCGCTTCCCTGGTCCCCGGGGGATTTCTCTTTCACGCTACCCGGAACCGGGTTGAAGCCAAGACCGTGATCGACGCCTACATCCACGGCGAGCACCGCCTGAGTCGCGACCTGCGGACCGCCGAACTCGTGCTCGTCTAGTAGTGCCATCCCAAGCTCGGGCACCGATTCTGCGATGGTCGAAAATGGCGCTTCTGCCGCGAGTTGTCAGGGTCTTCGTGGGGTGACCGCGCGGTGAACCCCAGAGCTCCGAAATACAGTAAGCACACTCCTGCTCGTTGGTATCGGCGCCAACTCGTTCTCGAACGTCATTACTGATAAAAGGCTAGTTGATGTCGATCTTCGACGAATGAGTATCCAGGTCAACGAGCGGCCCACCTGATCCGATTTGGGTCCTTAGACTATGAGCGTCTGTCGTGCGACGGGATGTGATCGCGGCCGGACCCGAAATCTTGCCAGAGCCCGATTGAGCATCGATCAGATACCCGCCGCTACTGGCAAGTGTGACCCTAATTGCACCTGACTCCGCAAGTGCGCGAATGGGCGCTGGGTTCAGTTGAGAGATCCGGATTGCGCCGGATTTCGTCTCGGCATGAACGGAGCCGCCAACCTGTAGGGCGTTTATGCTTCCGGAGCCATTGTGAGCCACAACGGCACCCTTGGCCCTGTCGATGCTGATGCTCCCCGAATTGGTAGTTGCGCGAAGTTCACCCGAAACATCACGGATTTCCGTTCGGCCTGAGGTAGTTTCGGCTTCCACTGCCCCCTGGATGCTCGAGAGCTCAATTCCACCGGACTGACTGCGGACGAAAACATCACCATCTGCGTCGCGAATGATGATGGCTCCCGAATGACCGTTCACCCTGGTCCCCGAGGCGACGTTGCTTATCTCGGTTCGGCCTGAGGTCGTGGAGGCTACGGTCGGTCCCGCGATACCGTCGACTCGGATTCCGCCCGATACCGTATAGGCATGGGTTTCGGTCATCCGAGGGGTTTCAATCTCAAGGCGCATGCTGACGCCTCGTAACATCGCCGGGTCTTTTACGTAGCCAATGCGAATGCGATTGCCCACCTGCTCGATTGGGGGATTCTGTTCGAGAGTGCGAATGTTGGCTTCCGCCAGATCGAGATCAAGTCTGCCATACATGGGCTTAATGACCGCATGCACCCGGACGGAGGTAGAGGAACCAGTCGTGATGATGATGCCTCCAACATCGCTTCTCACATCGAGATTCACCGGTCCGGATACCAGCAAAGTGCGATCAAACGTGCCGGGTTCGGAGGCCAGGGCCAACCCAGCGCCGACGAGCAAGGCGATGAATGCGTGCGATATAAATCTCATACGACGTTGGTCGCTCATGACTCCAAGGTTACAGCAGATTCGGAACTCCCTCGTACGTCGGTCGAGCGGTACCTTGTGCTAACTCCCACGGCCCGCCGGGCTTCCACTGGAGATGGAGTGCTTCTATCTGTGCGAGCGCCGGTAGCGGAGCCGGGGCGAAGCGCCGCACCTACTCTACGGTCTCGGCCAAGCCGGATTCTGAATTGGACCTGCGCCCGCGAAGAAATCTCCCCTCACAGGGAACACCAGCGCAGACGGCACAACATTGGGCTACATCTCTCGGTATTGAGCCCGTAGTCCGCATTCGGGGAAATTATGACGCTGCTGCGTGGCCAGTTTCCGAGGTTGTGCGTAATCCCGAGAATGAATTACCTGCTCGGTTGGGAGACAGTTACGCTCGATCCTGTGGTTCCTTGGCCAGCGCTGAGAGACCCCTGTCGTGCCGGGGTAGGCCCGGCGCAGGCTCGACGTGAACCAAGACGTCCGCAATCCAATCCAGTTGCTCGCACAGCCGGATACGTGCAACTGTTGCGATGTCGTGCGATTCCCAGACGGTGAGATTAGGGTCCACCTCCAAATGGAGGTCGACATGGTGTTGAAGCCCGGTCTTGCGTGCGAAGCATTTCTCTACACCGAGCACGCCGGGAACACCCAACGCCACCCCTCTGATCTGCTCCAGCGAGTCGCGATCCGGCATCGTGTCCAAGAGATCAAGCGAGGTGTCTCGCATCACTCGGAGCCCAGTAACGACCACCATTAGGCCGACCGTGAAGCCCCCGTAGTGATCGGCCGCCAGGAACTGCGAAGGGTTGTAAAGAGTCAGGCTGAGCGCCACCAAAGCCGCGGCTGCTGAGAGGATATCCACCGCGTCGTTCCAGGCGTCAGCCACCAGAGAAGAGCTCTGAATTCGGCGGCCGACCCTGAACTTGATCGTGGACATGATGCTTCGGATGAGAATCGCACCCAATAGCGGCCATACGGCATAGGCGCCGGGCGCGTCATGAACCTCGCTAAT
>CAYVDY010000025.1:0-25001 GCA_964450255.1 uncultured Candidatus Solibacter sp.
GGGCCAGTGACCGTATCGCCCACCTTGTGCTCGCCGATAAAGTCATCGGTCCGCGTCGGCAGCAACTGCTTCAAGCCCAGCCGCAGACGCCGGCGGTCCTTATCGATCTCGAGGACCTGCGCCGTCACCTGCTGACCCGTCTTGAGTGCATCGGACGGATGCTGAATCCGCTTCTCCCGCGTGATGTCGCCGACGTGGATCATGCCCTCAATGCCGTCGCCGAGGTCGACAAAGGCTCCAAACTGCGCCAGATTCGTGATCGGCGCTTCCACCTGCGTGCCCGGTGCGAACTTCGTGTCCACGTTGTCCCACGGATTGCCGAGCGCCTGCTTCAGGCCCAGCGAAATTCGCTTGTCGGAGGGCTTGATCTCCAGCACCACCGCTTCCACCAGTTCGTCCACTTTCAGGATGTCGCTCGGCTTGCGGATGCGCTTCGTCCAGGACATTTCAGAGAGATGGATCAGTCCGTCCACGCCGGGAGCAATCTCGATGAAGGCGCCAAAATCCGCCAGGCGAACCACCTTGCCCGTCACTCGCTGGCCCTTTTCCAGTGTCGCGATAGCCTGCGTCCACGGGTCCGGCTGCAACTGCTTCAGCCCCAGCGAAATCTTCTTCGACTCGCGGTTAATTTTGAGAATCTTCGTCTCGATGCTCTGGTTCACCGTGAGTATGGATGCCGGCTTGTCCACACGCTGCCAGCTCATGTCCGTCACGTGCAGCAGGCCGTCGATGCCTGGCGCAATCTCCACGAACGCGCCAAACTCCGTCAGGCTGCGTACCCGGCCCTGGACCACCATGCCTTCGGTGAGGCCTTCCATCGCCGCCATCTTCAGCACGGCCGATTGCTCTTCCATCACGCCGCGCCGGTCCACCACCACGTCCGGCCGGTCGGGATTGGTGACGTCGAGTTTCGTGATCCGGCACTCGATCTGCTGGCCCACGATCTTCGGCATGTCGCTCATTTCGCGAATGCCGCTGCGCGATGCCGGCAGGAACGCATGGACGCCATCGGCGACCTGCACCCGCATGCCGCCCTTCACCATTTCCATCACCACGCCGCTGATCACGCTCTTGGCCTCAAACGCGGCCTGCAGGCCCGTGAAGTCCCGAGGCTGCTCCACGCGGATGGTGGAGAGCAGGTAGTAGCCGTCGTCGGCGCCCTTGATGTTCACCAGCAGCGTCATGCCGGGGATGATGCCAGGGGGCAATCCGGGGTTATCCGGCTTCAGGATGCCTTCCATCTTCCTGCCGATGTCGACTACGATGGCTTCTTCCGAAACCGATACTACCGTGCCTTCCAGCGCCGATTCGGCGCCTTCCGCACTGTGGTGCTCCGCTTCAAATTGCCTCAGGACATCAGCAAAAGACGTTTCTTCAGAGACGGCTGTGGTGTTGTCGGCCGGGATGGCTGCGTCGGGGTTGTTATTGGGGTCGGTGGGGTTCATGAAACTGCTCGCGAGACGCCTCCATTGTGCCATACCGCACTCGATAGTGGCGCACCCCCTCTCCGCCTCTATAAGGTAAACTGACGGCTTGGCCACTTCCACAGCAAGATCGTGGTGGACCCGCGCTCTTTATCCGCATGACCTGGCGTGGCTGCTGCTGTTCTCCGCTCTGGCCTGGGTGAGCCCCACTCACGGTACGGCCGAGATCGAAATGCTCGCCGCCCTCGCCATCGTTCAGGTCGCCGCCCCCCGCATCCGAGCTCTGGATACGCCCCACGGCAACCTCGCCATCATCAGCCTGAAGCTCGTTGTCGGCTTCCTGCTGATCGGCGTCACCGGCGGCATCGCCTCCAGCTACTACCTGATCCTCCTGCTGCCCGTGCTCTCCGCCGCCACCACGCTTGGCGCAACCGGCGCCACCGTCTTCACCCTGCTGGCCTGCTTCGCCTACCTGGCTTTCATCCCCATGGCCTATAGCCTCGGTTACATGCTGGAGGGGCTTTTCCTGCGCGACCTCAGCCTGCGCGTCATCTTTCTGCCGCTGGTGGCGTATCTCACCTATGGATTGGCCGAATCGAATCGCAACGAGGCCAAGCGCGCCCAGGTTGCTGCTTCGGAACTGGCCGAGGCCAACCGCCGCCTCCTCGATGCCGAGGCCTCTATGCGGCGCAGCGAGCGCCTCGCCGCACTCGGCCAACTCACCGCCGGATTGGCGCATGAGATCCGCAACCCGCTGGGGACCATGAAGGCTTCGGCCGAAATGTTGCTGGAGCGGCTGAATAAGGAAAATGAGATCGCTCTCGAACTGGCCGGATATATATCCACCGAAGTGGATCGCGCCAACTCCCTGATTACCCGGTTTCTGGAATTTGCGCGGCCCCTCCAACTCCGCCTCGCCCCGACTGATCTGAACGTCCTAACCGATAGCGCCATCGATCAGTTGGCCCGCCAGACACCCTCCTTCGCGCCGCGAATCCACCGCAACTACGACCCCGGCATTCCTCTCGTCTCGGCGGATGGCGAACTGCTTGAACGCGTCATCTTCAACCTGATCAACAACGCAATTCAGGCCTCGCCCGACGGCGCCATAGTGACGGTAAAGACTCTAGCCGCGCCTGGACGCGTGGAATTGGCCGTGATCGATCGCGGCGCCGGCATCAAGCCCGAGCATCGCGAACAGATCTTCAACCCGTTCTTCACTACCAAGCCCAGCGGAGTCGGTCTGGGCCTCGCCATCACGGCCAAAATCGTTGATGAGCATGGCGGATACATCAATCTGGAGAGCGAGCCCGGCCGCGGCTCCACTTTTGTGGTCTCGCTGCCTATGGCCCCCCCCGCGCTTTCATCTATGTAAACTCTCCCCCGGGCCGCTGATTTTTTCGACAGAAACCGAAACTTCTGCCGAACAAATCACGACGGTAACCGTCTACTCAATACGCAGGGACATTTTGGTCGCTGCTAACGCCTCCTGGAGGGAATCGTCAACGATGAGTTCGTACGCTGCCGCACAGAGTCTGATGAATGGCGCCGCCCTGTCGCTTGCGCCTGTAGCCGCCGACAACGAAGCTGAGAGGTTGACCCGGAAGGAACGGGAGTTGCTAAGCCTTCTCATGCAGAACCCTGGCCGCTGCATCAGCCGGGAGACTCTCCTGAAGACGGTTTGGAAATACTCCGATGGCGCCAGAACCCGCACTGTAGACGTTCATGTGCAGCGCTTGCGCCGCAAACTCGGGCGCAACGCCTCTGCAATCAAGACAATAGTCCGACTGGGCTATTGCTGGTTCCCCGAACCCGATTCCATTGGCTCGCCGACCCCCGCCTGGTAAGCCCCTTCGAATCTCCCGCAACCGGGCCGCCGGTAAAGAACGTCTCTTTGTTTGATAGTAGAAACTAAGAGATGATCAAACCAGCCATGAAGGCGCGAATCCTCATCGTCGAGGACGAAGAAAAGCTGCGGCGAGTCCTCAGCCTGCAACTGGAGTCTGCCGGTTACGAGGCTGTGCTCGCCGGCTCGGCCGAAGAAGCGCTCAAACTCGCCGAACGCGTCAACCTGGTTCTCACCGATCTGCGTCTCCCCGCTATGGACGGGATGGCGTTGCTGGAAGCTGTCCAGCGCCAGAACGCACGTATCCCGGTCATCGTTATGACCGCGTTCGGCACGGTGGAGATCGCCGTCGAGGCCATGAAGAAAGGCGCCGCCGATTTTCTTCCCAAGCCCTTCTCTCTCGATCACCTGATGGCCGTCGTGCGCAAGGCCCTGGAAGTCCAATCGTTGCGCGAAGAGAACGTCCTGCTGAAAGAGGAACTCGGCCGGCGCTACCAGTTCGAGAACATCGTCGGCTACGGCGCGCGAATGCAGGAGATCCTCGGCGCCGTGTCCCGTGTCGCCCCCAGCCGCACCACCGTGTTGTTGTGCGGCGAAAGCGGAGTAGGCAAGGATCTCATCGCCCGCGCCATCCATCACCACTCCCCGCGCGCCACGCAGCCCTTCGTCAAGATCAACTGCGCGGCCATCCCGGAGAACCTGCTGGAGAGCGAGCTGTTCGGCTACGAGAAGGGCGCGTTCACCGGCGCTGTTACCGCCAAGCCGGGCAAGTTCGAACAGGCCGATGGCGGCACAGTCTTCCTCGACGAGATCGGCGACGTGCCGACGGGCATCCAGGTGAAACTGCTGCGAATTCTCCAGGAGCGCGAATTCGAGCGCCTCGGCAGCAACAAGACCAAACAGATCGACGTGCGCGTCATCGCCGCCACCAACGTGGACCTGCGCCGCGCACTGGAAGAGGGCAACTTCCGCGAGGATCTGTACTACCGCCTGAACGTCTTTCCCATCACTATCCCCCCGCTGCGCGAGCGCAGTGAAGACATCCCCGTCCTGGCCGATCACTTCCTGAAGAAGTTCGCCCGCGAGACCGGCTCCATTGTCACTGGAATCTCCGAGCCTGCCCAGCACAAGCTGGTCGCCTATTACTGGCCGGGGAATGTCCGCGAGCTCGAAAACGTGATCGAACGCAGCCTGCTCTATGCCGGTGGAGCCGTCCTGCAGCCCGACGACATCCGGCTGGACCACGCACCGCGCCGCGCCGCCAACGGCATACCTGCCAACGGCAACGGCCACAACGCCGATTTCCTGCCCGAGGGCGTGTCGCTGGATGAGCACGAGCGTCAGTTGATCCGCGAAGCGCTGAAGCGCGCCAGCGGCAACAAGAGCCAGGCCGCCCGGCTCCTGGGACTCTCCAGAAACGCCCTACGCTACCGGCTCTCCCAAATGGGGCTGGAGTGACTGCCGCCGGTCGAACCACAGCTTCACGAACGTGCTGACCAGAATCACTGCCCCGCCGGCCAGCGCCCGCTCGCCCGGTTTTTCCCCGTGGAACATCCACGTGAAGATCGGGTTGCCCACCGGCTCCAGCAGCAGCAGCGTGGACGCCTCGAAGGCCGTAATGCGCTTCATGCCGTGCGTCAGCAGCCAGTAGGCCAGTCCAATCTGAATGAATCCCAGATACAGCAGCACGGCGCCGTCGGCCGCCGTGAAACTCGTGATCGGCAGCGCGCTCGGCATGGAGATGGCGAACGCCAGCACGTTGCCGCACACCACGGTCGCCAGCGCCGATCCGCCGGCCTGCCACCGCAACCCGGCCAGCGTCAGCGCATAGGCCACACCCGAGAACAGAGCGTACATGTTGCCGCGAGCCGGATCCGGCGCGGTCGCCACCGGGTTATCCACCCCGGTGAACAGTAGCGCCATGCCCGCCACCAGCGCCGCCGTGAAGATCAGATCCCGCTGCCGCACTCTCTCATTCAGAAATAGCGGCCCGATCAGTAGCAGGTACGCCGGCGCAGTGGATTGCAGAAAGATCGCGTTGGCGGACGTGGTCAATTTCGTCGAATGCACGAAGCTGACCAGCGTAAGAGCGTAGGCGAGCCCCACAGGCCACACACGCCAGTTCCACCCGCGCCGGGCCTCCGGCACGAGGACGACCAGTGCCAGCGCCGCCACCAGGCTCCTGAGCCCCGCGGTCTGCCATCCATTGATTGTGGTGGCCTTGATCGCCGCGCCGCCCGTCGAAAACAGCAGCGCTGCGCCCAACACCATGAGCCGGCTAAGCATTTATCGCAGTGTAGCAATCGCCGGCCGTGTGCCCGGAAATGCGATTGTCCGCTAACCTGATTCCTGATGCTCCACACCGCCGGTTGCCGCGCCTTCGATCTGTTCGACGAGCAGATGGACCTGACCTTCCCGACACTCGTCATGTACCCTGCCAACTCTCCGGAGCGCTCCGAGCAGTTTGGGCCCTACACACTCAGCGTCTCCATGAACGCGCCGGTAGCGGCCGGGCCGTTCCCTTTGGTGGTGATCTCCCACGGCACCGGCGGGTCGCATCTCGTCTACCGCGATCTGGCGGCGCATCTGGCCCGGCATGGCTTCGTCGCAGCCATGCCGGAACACCCGCGCAACAACCGCAACAACAATGATCTCGCGGGTACCGCTGCGAATCTCGAGAATCGGCCGCGCCATATCAGGCACGTGCTCGACTGGGCATTCTCCAGCGACGCGTTCGGGACATGTCTGACGCCCGATACCGCGGCCGTCATCGGCCACTCCCTCGGCGGCTACACCGCACTCGCCACAGCGGGCGGCCAGCCCACGGCCTTCCCGAACGAGACCCCGGAATACCGGCCTCGGAGGATTGAGGTGACCCCTGACCATCGGGTGAAGGCGCTTGTCCTGCTGGCCCCCGCCGCCGCCTGGTTCATGGCGCCCGGCGCATTGAGTGAGGTCCGGGTCCCGCTTTTCATGCTCACCGCGGAGAAGGACCCGCACACCCCGGCCTGGCACGGCGACGTCATCAGGAAAGGCGTCTCCCGCGAGGCGCTCGTCGAACACAGGGTCGTCCCCAACGCCGGACACTTCTCCTTCCTCAGCCCCTTCCCCGCCGCCATGACCAGCCCAGCTTTCCCACCGTCCCAGGACCCGGTCGGTTTTGACCGGGCATCGTTCCACGACGCGATGAACACCGAAATCCTGGAATTTCTCTATCGTGTCATCGCCGCCTCCGCCGCGATACGATATTCAGGAGACGCCCCTCCGAATGTTTGACCTCACCGAACACTCCCACCGCCGCTACAATCCGCTCACCCGCGAATGGGTCCTCGTTTCGCCGCACCGAACGAAACGCCCGTGGCAAGGCCAGGTGGAAAAGCTCCCGCCCAATACCCGGCCCGCCTACGATCCCAAGTGCTATCTCTGCCCCGGCAACCAGCGCGCCGGGGGGCATAACAACCCCGCCTACACCAAAACGTTCGCGTTCCAGAATGATTTTGCTGCGCTCCTCCCCGATGCCCCCGCCGGCGCCGCTCAGCCCCACCCTCTCCTTCGCGCTGAAGCCGTCGCCGGAATCTGCCGCGTCATCTGCTTCTCCCCGCGCCATGATCTCACCGTCGCCGAGATGGACCTGCCCGACCTGCGCGGCGTCGCCGAGGTGTGGGTGGAGCACTACACCGAGCTGAACCACACCCCCGGCATCGCCTACGTCGAGATCTTCGAGAATCGCGGCGACATGATGGGCTGCTCCAACCCGCACCCACATTGCCAGATCTGGTCCACCTCCATCGTCCCCAACGAAGTGGCGAAGGAACACGCCGCGCAGGAGGAATACTTCCGCGCCCATGGACGCACGCTGCTGGCCGATTACCTCGACCACGAATTGAAAGACGGCGCCCGCGTCGTCTGCGCCAACGATCACCTCGCCGCCCTCGTCCCCTGGTGGGCGGTCTGGCCCTTCGAGGTGATGCTCATCAGCCGCCGTCCTGTGAGCGGACTCGATGAGCTCACACCCGACGAGCGCGACGGCCTCGCGGACATCCTCAAGCGCGTCACCACGCGCTACGACAATCTCTTCGAGACGTCCTTCCCCTACTCCTTCGGCTTCCACCAGCGCCCTGCCGGACCGCCGAATCCGGCCTGGCATCTGCACGCCCACTTCGCCCCTCCGCTCCTGCGCTCCGCCACCGTGCGCAAGTTCCTGGTCGGTTACGAACTGCTGGCCATGCCGCAGCGCGACATCACACCCGAGGCCGCCGCACTGCGCCTGCGCGATCTCAGCGAAATCCACTACAAAGCCCGTTCCTGAAAGGTCCACCCTCCATGCGTCTACTCTTGATCTTCGTCCTTGCGTTGAGCGCGTTGGCGCAGGACGCCTTCTTTCTCAAGCCCGGCGACCGCGTCGTGTTCTACGGCGACAGCATTACCGATCAGCGCCTCTACACCACATTCGTGGAGACCTACGTCCGCACCCGCTACCCCAAGCTCGATGTCAGCTTCGTCCACTCCGGCTGGGGCGGCGACCGCGTCACCGGCGGCGGCGGCGGCTCCGTGGATGTGCGCCTCAAACGCGACGTGCAGGCCTACAAGCCCACCGTCGTCACTATCATGCTCGGCATGAACGACGGCCGCTACCGCGCCTCCGACAAGGCCGTCTTCGATTGGTACGCCACCGGCTATGAAGCCATGGTGAAGCAGTTGAAAACCCTCGCGCCCGGCGTGAAGATCGTCGGCATCCGCCCCTCGCCCTTCGACGACGTTACGCGTCCGCCAACCGTGAATGGCGGCTACAACACCGTGCTCGTTCAGTTCGGCGACTTCATTCAGCAACTCGCGGCCAAGGAGGGTATGACCGTCGCCGATCTCAACGCCCCCGTCGTCCAGATGATGCAGAAGGCCAACGCAGCCAACCCCGAACTCGCTCAGCGCATCATCCCGGATCGCGTCCACCCAGGCGCCTCCGGCCACCTCATCATGGCCGGCGCCCTACTCAAGGACTGGGGCGCCGCCAACATCGTCAGCATCGTCGCCATCGACGCCAAGTCCAGGAAGACGGCCACGGTGGCCAATACCGCCGTTACCAACATCACCGCCGCCGAGGGCACTGGCCTCACCTGGACGCAAGCCGACAACTCCCTGCCCATGCCCGTCGATTTCAACGACGCCACCACCGCCCTCGCCGTCAAGTCCGGCGCCTTCACCGAGTCGTTCAACCAGGAAACCCTCAAGGTCACCAATCTCAAGCCAGGCCACTACGCCCTGCGCATCGACGGTCAGCAGGTGAAGGTCTTCACCGATGCCGAACTCGCCGTCGGTCTCGACCTCACCGCCCTGCCCACGCCTATGATGAAGCAGGCCAACGACGTCCACGCCCTCACGCTCAAGCGCACCGGCATCCACAACACGCGCTGGCGCACCATCGAAGTCCCCATGGCCAATGACTCCCTCACCAAGGCCCAGGCCGCGATGGACGCTCTCGATGCGCTGGATTCCGAACTCGACGCCCGCCAGCGCGCCGCCGCTGCGCCCCTTCCCCGCAAGTACGAACTCATCCCCGTGCCCGCCGAAGCTGCTACCGTTCCCGCCGGCTTCACGCCCATCTTCAACGGCAAGGATCTCTCCGGCTGGCACATCTCCACCACCAATCACCACGGCACCACGCCAGATTGGAAGGTCGAGGGCGGCATCCTTTCCGGCATGCAGAATCCCGTCGGCAAGGGCGGCATCCTCCTCACCGATAAGAGGTACAGGAACTTCGAAGTCTATATCGAACTGAATCCCGATTGGGGCTGTGACGGCGGTCTCTTCCTGCGCTCCAGCGAGAAGGGCGAGGCCTATCAGGTCCTGCTTGACCACCGCGAGAAGGGAACCCTCGGCGGCATCTACGGCGAGCGCCTGAAGGGCGTGCCGACCTACAACGCCCCGGACTGGGAGAAGAACTGGAAGAAGGGCGAATGGAACGTGATCCGCGCCCGCATTGAAGGCGATATCCCGCGCATCCAGGTGTGGATGAACGGCGTTCGCGTCACCGAGTGGGCCGATACCGCCAACCATGCCGCCGAAGGCGCGCTGGATGGAATGATCGCGGTCCAGGTCCACGGCGGCACGCAGATCTGGAAAGAGGGCGGCAAGCACCGCTTCCGCAACCTCGCCGTCCGCGAACTCAACTAGACGTTACGGCTCCACCACGTGGAAGGCGACCACTTTCCACCTGCCGCCTTCTTCCGCCCAGATCGTCTGAAGGACGTTGCCCTCGGCGTCCTTCAGATTGAATCTCAGCGTAGTGCCGTAATACTTCCCGTACGCCTCCCCGGCGCCAGTCTGGTTCTGCTTGTCGCAGAGCAACTGTTCCCCATTTTCTCCGGACCCGCATACAGCCCGAACGCCTTCTCATTGGGATGCGTCACGATCTTCAGCGCTTCATGTTCCGTCTCCACGGAACTCACGGCATCCTCCAGCTTCTTCGGTTTCCCCACCGCCTTCACCGCGGACGCCATGCCCTCCGATAGCGTCTTCATCGGATCACTGCCCGAGAGTGCGGAGACGCACCCCGCCACGCGTGGTGACAGGCTCTGCAGCGCCTTCGGTACGTTGCCCTTCACCAGCCAATCCGTGTAAAACGCCGTCACGTCCTTCACCAGTCGCGGATCGCCCGCGATGCGCTCCATCTGAATTGCCGGCGTGAGCTGCGCATTACGCACTTTCACGAAGTCCGGATCCGCATCGTCAGCCTAGGTGATTGCCACCACCTTCCAGGACTTCTCTTCCTTCGTCCAGACCATATACAGCACGCCCGCCGTGCCGTGCTCGGCCCGCACCCGGAACGCAGTCGCGTAGTACTCGCCGTAGCCGGAATCCCGCAGCTTCGTCGGCGCCAGCCCCTTGTTCATCCGGTCGCACTCGGTCTCTTCCACCGCCGACCGGGGAAGGTCCAGCAGCAGAAACTCCCCGGGGTACTTGTGCTCCACCACCTTCAGATCCGGCCGCCACGGCTTCACGCCCTGCACCACGTCTGTAACAGCCCCCACCTCGGGACGCGCCTCCATCGATCGCCGCATGGACTGATGCCACGCCACCCGGCTCATGCCCGGCGCCACCGGTTTCCCTGCATTCTCCCAGATCGCATCCACGCACGCATTGGCGCGCCGCGAAAAGTAAGGCATGGCCTGCTCCGCTTTCCGCTCGACGATCCACGCCTGCAACAGATCATGCACCGCCTCCGCCAAAGGCGCCGATGCGGAGACTCTCGGCGATACCGGAATTGCCTCCTGCTTCGCTTCTGCCTGCGCGCCCGAGCCGCCCATATCGAACAGCCGCGACCACCAGTTCGAGAAGCCCGTCCAACGGTTCTGGTGACGCTCCGCATTGTTGCCCGCCCGCACATCTGAATTCGCCGATCGCAGATGCCCGTTGAACATCGCCGCCGGAATCGACGACGACCGGTAATCCACGTCAATGTCGCCGCGCTTTCCGTCTCTGGCGATGGAGATCTGGATCGACGGCGTCCCGCCCTTCAGCCGGTAGCAGATTGGATAGCCCTTGTGGAAGACGGTGTTGTCCGGCCCGCGGCTGAACTCCGCGCTCTCCTCCAGTTTCTTCGACGCATCCGGCTTCAGGACCACGTACATGCGGAACTGCCGGTCCCCGCCGGCACCGCGGATCTCGCCGGCAACCTCTTCCACCGCCTCCACCAAATCCAGGGCGGTTCCGGCCTTCACCCCTCCGCCCGCGGTCAGCGGCGTGGTCAGCAGCGCGTGCGTGATGGCGTCATACGTGGTTCGTACGGAGAGACGCGTCTTGTCGTACGCCGCCGGCGGTTCCAGTTTGTTGCCCGTCGTCTGGCGATACCGCTCCAGAATCTGTTCGATCAGCCGCTTCTGTTCGGGCCGCAGTTGTTCGAAAGAGCTTCCGAACTCGCGCTGTTCCTGTGCGCCCAATCCCACAGCCAGAACGAAGAGCAAGCACGACGTTCGCGATGTGGTCATTCCACGATTCTAATTCAACCACTAGCGCGGATCGGCAAACTCCCGCGCCGGAAAGTGATGATGCAGCCCCGCCAGCAGGGTGCCAGGCGATCGCAGCAACCGCGCTACTTCTCCGGCACAGATCGGCACCGAAACCAGATATCCCTGCACCACATCGCACCGCGCCGCGTGCACCAGTTCCAACTCGGCCTCCGTCTCCACGCCCTCCGCCACCACCCTCAGCCCCCGCTGATGCGCCAGCACCGTGATCGCATGAACCACCGGCAGCGTCCCGGCAGGTTGCGCGATCTGTCCGACAAAAGTCCGGTCGATCTTCACTACGTCCAAGGGCAGTTGGTTCAGATACGTCAAAGGCGAATAGCCAACGCCGAAGTCGTCAATGGCAATCAGCACGCCCAGCGTTTTCAACTCAGCCATCCGCGAGGCCGATTCCTGCAGGTCCCTCAGAATCGTGCCCTCCGTCACTTCCAACTCCAGCGCGTCGCCCGTGATGCCGCTTGCGTCGAGAATCCCGCGAACTCTGTTCACAAAGCCAGGACATGAAAACTGCACCGGAGAGACGTTCACCGCAATTCTAGGAGGCTCCAGCCCTTGGTTCATCCACTCGCGGATCTGCTGGCAGGTCTTCTGCAAAACCCAGTCGCCAATTGCCGAAATCGCCCCGATCTCCTCCGCCAGTTGGATGAACATCTCCGTGTCCACCTGTCCCAGTTCCTCGTGGCGCCAGGAGATCAGCGCCTCCATGCCTCGCAGCCGGCCCGCCCGGTCCAACTGCGGCTGGTACCGCAACTCAAATTCTTCCCGGTCCATCGCCCGGCGCAGCCCCTGTTCCAACTTATAGCGATGTTCGGGTGACAAGCCGCGTTTCGAGATCGTGCACTCCAGCACTCCTCCGCCTCTCTGCTTGGCCCGGCCGAGTGCATGGGCAGCCCCGCGCAGCAACTCGCTCGCCGATTGCCCATCCTCCGGGTACTGGCTCATGCCAACGCTGGCTGAAAGAAAAATCTCCCGCCGGCTGACCGCCACTGGCACCTGCAGCAACCCGATCAGCGCTTGCGCCCGCAACGCCGCCAATTCCTGATCGCCGCCCGGTAGCAACGCCGCAAACTGATCTCCACCCAGACGGCTCAGAACCGCTCCCTCCGGAGCCCAGCTCTCCAACCGCTCCGCTGCCTTCCGCAGTGCGTCGTCGCCCGCCTCGTAGCCCAGAAGTTCGTTGATGTGCCGGAATCGATCCATCCCCAGCACCAGTACCCACAACGGCTCCCGCGGGTTCTCCCGCATCGCCACTTCCAAATGAGCCGCGAAGTCGCCGCCCCGCAACAGCCCGGTCAGGGTGTCAGTCTGGGGTTTCGATCTCTGCCGGTTCCTCGGTGCCGGCGTGGGTGCAGCCATAAGTCTATTCTTATGCGAAAGTTGAGAAATACCTAGAACAATCTGCGGCAAAACACGTAGTCGTTGGACTACCTCGCCTATTGGTCCTATACCCCGGGCTTTTGCCGGTGGTGGCCGGTCAATCGCTGGTACTCCATCCCCAGTTTCAGCAGGGTGTTCTCGTTGAAAGCCTTTCCAGTTAATGCGATACCAACAGGCAGACCCTGCGCTAGCCCGCACGGCAACACTAATGCCGGCAATCCGGCGAGATTTCCAGCTGTGGTCAGATACCGGAATCCGCGATTAGTAATGCCAGTACTCCCCGCATTTGCGGTATCCAGTCGATCCCCCACATTTGTGGCTATTGTGTACCGGGCCGGCCCTAGCAGCACGTCAACTTTTGCCATCAGCGCGGCCATCGTCTGCTGGATCAACCGCCGGACACGCATCGCCTGCAGGTAGTCGGCAGCCGTGATCTGGAGACCCGCCTTCAATCCCTCAATCTGCCGCGGGTCGGGCAGAGTCTCCACCGCGGCGCTGCGGATCAGCGTGGCGAAACTCGCCGCCGCTTCTGCGCCAATGACTGTTGAGGAAACGGCGGAGTAGGGGAAATCCGGCAACTCGACGTCCACAATTGTCGCGCCCATCTTCCGGAACTGCTCTACAGCCTCGCGCAGGGGCGCCCTCATCGCCTCGGCCGCGTGAATCTCGAGATCCGCCGCCGCAATGCCGATCCGCAACTCGGTTACCGGGCGCGCGAATTGCGGCGCAAAATGGAAGCGGCGTCCGGCCGAGCCCGGATCGGTCCCGTCTCCGCCGGAAATCGCCGCCAGGATGTGTCCGCAATCCTCAGCGGTGTGCGCCAGAGGGCCGATCTTGTCCATCGTCCAAGCCAGCGGCATCGCGCCCCGCCGGCTCACCAGCCCGTACGTCGGCCTCAATCCCGTCACGCCGCAGTACGCCGCCGGCGTCACAATGGAGCCGTTGGTCTCCGACCCCAGCGCGTACGGCACCAGCCCTGCTGCCACGGCCGCGCCCGATCCGCTCGACGAACCGCCCGCCCACCGCGCCCTGTTCCAGGGATTCAATCCCGCGCCCTGCAGGGAAGCCGTAGCGAATCGATACCCACCGCCGCCCGCCAGCGAAACCATCGCCAACTTGCCCACCAGTAGCCCGCCCACTTTCGCCAGCTTCTTCACCACCGCCGCGTCTTCGCCAAATACCTGACCTGCGAATGGCGGGGCGCCCCACGTGGTCGGCCGACCCGCCACCGCCAGCAAGTCCTTGGCTCCGTAAGGCACGCCCTGCAGCGGTCCGCGCGTCCGCCCTCGCTTCAGTTCCTTATCGACATCGTTCGCCTGGCGGATCGCCTCTTCTCGCAGGGAGAGCGCCAGTGCGTTGTAGCGCGGCCCCAGTTTCTCCAGCCGCTCGCCGAACGCCCGTGCCAGTTCTACCGCCGAAAACTCGCGCCGCACCAGCCGGTCATGCAACTCCACGGCCGTCGAAAAGAATAGGTCTTCGGAGACTAGGGCCATCGCTCACTCGCCTCTACGCCTGGAATTTGAAGGCCGGTTCGATGTCCTGGGGAACATCCACTTTTGCCACAGCCGCCGCGTTGCGCACCAACGCAGCCTCGGCTTCGCTGACCTCAACCGCCGGTTTGGGCGGCGCAGCCGCCGGCGCCGCCGCGCTTGCCGCGGCCGTGCCCAGCAGTGCCGCCAGTGACCGCCGCGTCATCGGCAGCTGCGCGCTCATCCGTGACTGCCCCTGTGGTTGCCGCCGTGATTGTTGTTGTGATTCGCGGCCAGATGAGCCTGCTGCTCCGCCAAAGCCTCCAATGCCGCGCGCTCCATCACTGCCTTCGGCGCCGTTTCGCCCGTGAAAAGCTGAAACTGCCGCGCCGCCTGCTCCAGAAACATCTCAATGCCGTGGATCACGGCCTTGCCCTGCTCGGCCGCGCGCCGCAGCAGCAGCGTATCGTGCGGCGTGTAGACCAGATCGAATACCAGGCTCGCCGGAATTGCGCCCTCGAAGAAACATGCTTCCGAATGCGGCCACATTCCCAGCGGCGTGGCGTGTACCAGCGCGTCGAAGTGCCGATCCTGCGCCTGCTCCGGTGTCAGCGGCTCGGCATCGCAGATCTTCGCCAGCGCCCGCACGCGGTCCGGATTCCGCCCCGTGATCGCCAGCTTTGCCCCGGCGTCGGAAAGCGTAAATGCCGCCGAACGCGCAGTGCCGCCGTTGCCCACCACCAGCACCGTCGACTTTGCCAGTCGCAACCGCTTCTCCAGCGGCACGCGGATCCCTTCGGCGTCCGTGTTCGTGCCCCGCCACTTACCGGCCTTCCTATAAACCGTGTTCACTGCGCCGATTCGCTTCGCTAGCGGGTCGATCGAATCCAGATAGCGGATCACCCGCTGCTTGTGCGGAATCGTCACGCTGAAACCCGAAATCGGCAGCTTGTCGGCCAATACGAAGAAGTCTTTCAACTGCAGATGCGTCACCAGGAACGGCAGATACAGCCCCGCCACCCGCTTGGCCTGCAGCGCCCGGTTGTGTACCGCCGGCGAGATGGAATGCCGCACCGGCTCCGCGATTACGCCGAAGATCTTCGGCGATTTCGCCGTCTTCTCCACGCGATACAACTGCCGCAGAGTGCGCGCGCTCACCTGGCCCGCCGCCGTGCCCTCCACCGCCGTCGGCGCCGCGTACGTGTACACGCCACCCATCGCCGTGCACAGCACCCGCGAAGGAAAACCCGTCTCGCTCATCGCCAGCAAAATCAGCGGAGTCTTCGGATACGCCTTCGCCAAGGCCAGCACCCGCAGATTGTCCGACGGCTTGCGCGCCGTCGTCACCACCTTGTAGATCGCAGCCGGCACCTTTAGCATGCGCCGCATCACCGCATCCATCGCCGGAGTGCCCTCGAAGTTGTGGTAGCTGACAATCACAAGCGTGCGGCCTTCCAGCATGTCCATGCGTGCCAGCGGCGATTCAGCGCTTTCGATCTCCACATCCACCGCGCGCGCCCCGGCATCCACCGCCGCCGCCAACACCCGGAACTCCTCCTCAATGCTGCCATTGTAGCGGCCGTGGTTCTGATGCCTACGGCAGGTGGCCATTACCGTCGCTTCCGGATACAGATGCAGAAATTCCCGGATGACCGCCAGCCCGTCCTGCGGATTCGGCAGATAATCCAGGCGAAATTCTAGAAATCGTTCGCCGGCGTCGGCCTCCCGCCGCGCGTGCTCCATCAGCTTGTGCGGATCGGGAAGCCCCAGTGCGATGCAGATACGGGGTAAGGATGTGCTACGAGAAGGCATGAAACTTATTAGTCCTAAGAGGATATCACTTCGCCCGGGATCAGCTTCTTTCGCCATTCGTCCAGAATAGGCGCCGTCTTCGTCGCGCCGATCCGATCCGCCCCCAGCGAGTATGCCTCCAGCGCCGCTTCCAGCGTTTCGATGCCGCCCGCCGCCTTGATTCGGCACTCGTCTTTCAGCACTCTCTTCATCAGCGTCAGATCCGTCGCCGTCCAGCCCGACCCCGCGTAGCCCGTCGATGTCTTCACGAAGTCCGCTTCGCACCGCTTGCAGATCTTCAGCGCGATCACCTTCAGATCCTCCGTCAGATACGCGTTCTCCAGAATTACCTTCAGCAGAGCGCCGGATTCGTGGCACGCCTTGCCCACCTGCAATAGCTCCGATTCGATGTACTGAAACTGCCGCGACCGCAGCTTGCCGATGTTGATCACCATGTCGATCTCTTTCGCGCCTCGCCGCAGCAGGTCGCGCGTCTCGTAGATCTTCGTGGCCGTCGTCGCATCGCCGTGCGGAAAGCTCACAATGCTGCCCACCGCCACTCGCGTCCCGCCCAGCAGCCGCGCCGCCAGTTCCACATCCGTGGGCCGCACAGAGAGGCACGCGATGCCGTACGCCTCCGCCATCTCGCACCCGGCGGCGATATCTTCATCGGTCAGCTCCGGCCGCACCATCGCATGGTCCCACCGGCCTGCCAGATCTTCGTAAGTTGTTAGCGCGGGCCGGGCTTCGTTCTGATCCATAGCGTCCCCCAGGATTTCAATTGCGTAGGCGTGCCCTTCGCGCCCGCCCACCACTCTTCATGATGGAACAGACCGAAGTTGCCGCGCCCCTTTTCCGGCTCATCCAGATCGCCGACCGCCAGGTTCATCCCAAACGCCCGGTCTCCCAGCGCCGTGCTGTAGAACTGCCCCGGCGCGATCTCCAGACAGGGATCGAACGAGATCGCCCATTCCATCTCGTAGCCATGACCAGCCGGCAGCGGACGAACCGCTGCCTCCATTGCCCCCGTCTGAATCCACTCCTGATAGGTTGCCCAGGCCTCCGGTTTGCTCCGCGGCTCACCCTCCATCAATCCGCCCTTGCCCACGCCGCCCAGCCGCGACTTCGTCAGATTGCAGACCATCTGCCACGATCCGCCGTTACCCGCAGCCATTTCCTTGCCCTTCCACTGCCTCCGCGAATCCAGGAGGATCTCCACCTCGTCGCCAAACCAGGGCCAGCCCTCGCGCGTCAACTCATGTGCTTTTGCATTGTTCGGCGGCAGCCAGCGCGGCGTGTCGATCCCGTACAGGACATCGTCCTTCACGCGGAACGCGAAATACAGCCGCCGCCCATCGTGCTTCACCCAGACTGTGTACGAGAGATCTTTTGCGTCGCGCACGGGCGACATCTGAGACATCCACCCTCGCGGACCGTGAAGCTGCGTCGCATCCGCCCATTCGACCGAGTCAACCCGCCCATCCAGCACCGGCGTTGAGCCAGGGAATGCCTGTGCGGTGCGCGGGAACTCACCGCCCGCCGCCGCAGCGCAGAACATTACCGCCGCAACAGCAAGCCGCACCGCCCTATCGTTTCCTCGCCGTCGGCCGGGGCGACACACTCAACCCCATATCCCGCAATTCCATCTTCGCCCGCCCGGCAGCATCCGAACTCGGCGACGCCGCAATCGCCGCGCGGAACTCCTGCTCGGCATCGCTCCGCCGCGCCATCTTCATCAGTGTCCGGCCCTTCATCAGATGCGCGTCCGCAGTCTTCACGTTCTTCGGATACGCTTCCAGCGCCCGGTCAAAAGCCACCAAAGCCTGCTCGTACTGCTTCTGGTTATATAGAATCTCACCCACGTAGTACTGCGCGTTCGGCGCCAGATCCGTCGTGCCGAACCAGGCCACGTAGTCGTTGAACTCCTTCAATGCCAGATCCAGATTCCCGCCCGACTTGTCCCGCATCGCGTCCTGATACAGGCTCTGAGAGCTCACGCCCGGAGGCGGACCCGCCGCGGTGGGCGGAAGCCCTTCCGGCGGCGGAGGCGGAGCCTGCATGGTCTTGATCGTGTTCGAGAGGTCCGCGATCTTCTGGTCCAGCTTGCCCAGCCGTGTATTGATCTCCGTCACCGATTCCCGCACGTAGCCGAAATCCTGCCCCAGCGTATCCACCTTAGCGCCCACGTTCGTCAGCGGCGAACCGATCCCTTTTTCGAGACGATCCTTCAATCCGCTGTCCAGCAACACCAGCGCCCGGCTCGTCGACGAGATCTGATCCTGAATGGCCTTCAGCGTTCCTTCGATTTTGGAAAGGCGGTCGTTCTGCGACCTCTGCATGCTGCGGACCTCTTCCTGCAACAGGGCAAGGTCGCGGCCCAGCTCGATCATCTCCTTCTTCTGCGCCATCGCGGAGAAGGGAACTGCAGCGATCAGTAGCGAGGGAATCAGAAACAAACGCATAGCGATACTCTCCATCACAGATACAGAGGGCGGGCATCGCTGCCCGCCCGGTTCGGTCCAGTGTTACTGCACGCCGACGAAGTGCACGCGCCGGTTCTTGCTGTAGCAGTCTTCGTTGGCTTCCATGCAGAAGGGCTTTTCCTTGCCGTAGCTGATGGTCTTCAGCCGCTCGGCGGGAATGCCGATCTGCGACAGGAACTCGCGCACGCTGGTCGCGCGGCGGTCGCCCAATCCAAGGTTGTACTCCGCCGAGCCGCGCTCGTCGCAGTGGCCTTCCAGCGAAATGACGGCCGACGGGAATTCGTTCAGAATCGCCTTGATCCCCTCCGCGTTGCGCTGCAACATGGCGCGGGCATCCTCGCGAACTTCCATCTTGTCGTAATCGAAGAAGACGTCCTGGACGTCCCTGGCCATCCGCTCGCTCAGCGTGGCCTTCACTGCCGGAGGCGGCGGCGGCGGGGGCGGCGCGGTGGTCACGGCTACGGACGCGGCGCTGATGGCGTCTCCGCCGTCGCCCTTCGCGGTCATGCGGTAAGTCGTGTTCGCGGTCGGCGACACCTGGCGGCTGCCCGTCGCCGGCACGCGCCCGATCCCGTTATCGATCGTCACTTCTGTCGCGTTCGCCACGCTCCACTTGAGCGTCGCGGATTCGCCCCTCAGTATCGTCGAAGGCTCCGCCGTGAAGCTGTTGATCACGGCCGCGGGGCCCTTCTCTGCCTTCGTCGCCGCCGCGCCGGTCGGGGTCGGCGGCGGAGGTGTGACTGGCGGTTTCTTCTTGCACCCCACCGCGAACACCAGCAAAGACGTAGCTAGTAGCGTGAGAGCGATATGACGTTGTTTCATTGCGGCCTTGAGCCTCCTACTGCTCCAGTTTCAACTATCTCAAAATCTCTTGGCAGACTACTTCGACCAGACCGGCATCCAGTTGCCGCCCTGCGTGGTCAACTGCTTCACTTCAGTCCCGTTCGCCAGCATCGAATAGAGCTGGCTCCTGCCGGAACGATTCGAAGAGAACACCAGGTGCCGCCCGTCGGGGGCCCAAGTCGGGTTCTCATTCTTGCCCTCCCCATGAGTGAGCTGCACGGTTTCCCGCGACGCTACATCCATGAGAAAGACGTTCCAGTTCCCGGGCGAAAAGCCGCGGGTCCAGGAGAACGCAATGTGTTGTCCATCGGGATGCCAGGCCGGATTCGATGCCTCGCCTTCGCCGTTGGTCAACCGCACTACGTCCGCACCGTCCAAACTCATTCTATATATTTGTTGCAGTCCGCCGCGCCCGCTCACGAACAGCATCTCCGTCCCCGTCTTCGGATTCACCTTCGCTTCCATCTCGATCGCACGCGAATTCGAGAGCCGCTTCATCCCGCCGCCGCTCTGGTTGGCGATGTAGATCTGCGAAAACCCGCTGATTGTCGAGGAAAACAGCACGTTCTGCCCATCCGGCGTGAACGACGGCGTCGCATTCATCGATGCCTGCGGATTCAGGAAGTTGATGAAGCGCCCAGTCTCGGTCGAGTACATCATGATCTGCGGCTGGCCCTTGGCGTAGGTCGTGAACGCCAGTCTCCGCCCGTCCGGCGAAATCGCCGGCATGGTGCTGATGGAGTTGAACGACGTTAAGCGCTTCTGGTTGGATCCGTCAAAATCCATCACCCAGATCTCTTTCGTGCCCCGGCCCGCGCGGTCGCTCACGAAGTAGATCTTCGATCCAACCAGCGAGGCCGCGCCAAACTGCGCCAGAATGTCGGCCGCGTATTCGTGGCCTGCCTTGCGCGCGCCCTCCTCATTCAGCGGAGCGTTGTAGAGCTTGCGGAACACCTTCGCGCCCGCGATATCAGCCACTGCCGTGTTATACAGATGCCCGAACGCCACGAACTGCCCGCCCTGCTCGGCCGCATAGCCGAAGCCGATGTAGCCGGCGCTCACCGGCGAGCCCGCCCAATCGGAGAGGCACCGCCCCGCGCAGGACGCCTGCCCCACACGCAGATCCGCCTCCTGCTGCGGCGGATTCAGCGGATAGAAACTCTTGGCCGCCATCTCGAACAGCCCGGATTGCTGGATGTCCTCGAAGACCGTCTTGTTGAACGTTTCGGCGAACGGACTCGCCGCTCCTGCCGCACGGAAGTCAGGCAGTGCGATTTTCTTCTTTTCGCCGCCCGTGAGTTTGAGAACGATGGCATCTTGCGACTGGCTGTAGGCTGCCACTGCCAGCGCTCCGAAAGCGATCAAGCCAACCAGGTATCTGTTTTTCATCGTTTTAACTGGAACCAGAATTCGATCGTTGCTGAACTGCCGTCGTACGCCGCCGGCAGCGGCTCGAACGGAGCCGCCTCCGTGATGGCCCGTTGCGCCGAAGCATCCAGAGCGTAGTTGCCACTCGTTTGGAACACCTTGATGTTCCGCACCTGCCCGTTACGCAAGATCTCGAATGTGACAATCGCCGGAGGCAGGGTCTTGATCCGCCCGTCCACCGTCTCCGTCTTCCATCGCTGCGCCACCCGCTCCCGGATCAGTTGCGCGTACGCCCCGAACCGGTTGCCGAACGGCATCCCGTTGCCCACGCCTACTCCGCCAGATCCCGGCGCCAGTCCATACAAGGGCGACGTGGCCGCCTGCCCCGCGCGGCTGTACACCTGGTTGTCCGAGTACTCCCGCGGATCGCGCCGGTTCGAGGCATACTGATCCGCCTTCGAAGACTTCGCGCTCTTCTTGGACTTCAGCGCAATCGCATTCGGATCGTCCTTCGCCGCCCGCTTCGGCTCCGGCTTTGCTTTCACCGGCTCCGGAATTTGCGACTCCGTATCGGAGGCGACCTTGTTGATCGGCCCTGTCCGCCCCGGCAGCGGGATCGCCTTTACCGGCGTCACCGTGAACGCTCCGCCGCCCGACGAATTCGGATCGCCCCACGATTCGCGTTTGCCCACATTCGCAATCGACATCACGATGATCGATCCGAAGACGGCGGCATGCAGCAGCACCGACCCGAGGATGGGCCGCTTCAAGGAGTCGCGTTCGTCCAGGATTTCGACGTGGCGCATGGTCTGTATTTACTTGGAACTGCCCGCATCGTCCGGCTGGGTCACCAGCCGCACATCGAGCCCCGCTTCGCCCAGCACGCTCACCACCTGCGCGATGGGGTCGTAAATAGTTTGCTTGTCGGCGCGAAGGTACACAGCCTTCGAGCCCGGAAACTTCTGTTTGAACGCGGCGCCCAGCTCGTTGATGTTGACGGCCTTCTCGTTCAGAAACAAGTTGCCGTCCTTACTCACCGACACTACCGGCAGCTCCTGCGAACTGTCCTTGGTCTGCTTCACCTTTGGAACTTCGACCTCCAGGCCGAACTCCATCACGTGCGCGGTCAACATGAAGATCACCAGCAGCACCAGCACCACGTCCACCAGCGGGACGATGTTGATCTCCGCCAATGAACCGTTGCCGCGCGAGCGGCCGCGCCTTGAGAAACCACCGCCGCCATTCGTTGAGAAGGCCATGTCGCGCTATTCCTCGAAGTGCCGCTCTGTCATGTTCAGAAACTCCATCGCGAAGTCGTCCATGCGTGCACCCAGCTCCTTGATGCTGTGGCCGAAAGCGTTGTACGCGACCGCCGCCGGAATCGCCGCCGCCAGGCCCGCCGCTGTCGCAATCAGCGCCTCGCTGATGCCCGGCGCCACAGCCCGCAGGCTCGCGCTCCCTGCCGCGCCCAGCCCCTGAAACGCGTCGATGATGCCCAGCACGGTGCCGAACAGCCCGACAAACGGCGAAACCGTCGCCGTCGTGGCCAGCCAGCTCATGCGCCGCTCCAGCAGCGTCAGTTCCTCGCTGATACCCAGAGACAGGCTCCGCTCCAACGCCACTTTGTTGATGATCTCGCCGCGCGCCTTCACCTGCCGCGTCGCTTCCTGGTATCCGAAGTCGAACACGGTGGTCAGTGGCGCATCTCGGAATTGCTCGCCCGCCGCGGCCACCGCATCCAGATTCGGCGACTTGCGGAACGCCCGCAGAAACGAACGGTTTGCCGCGGCCGCGTTCTTAAACTGGCTCCACTTGGCAAAGATAATTACCCAGCTCCCGACCGAGCCCACAAGCAGTAAGGCCAGCACAGCCATCGAAACCGGAGAGGCCGAAGTCACCAGGTCCAGTAGCGAAAGCTGCAGGAAAGCCCACACAAATGGCAGTGTCAATGCAACGCTCCCTCAAACAGTATCCACTTCCATGATAACGAAGCCGGCATGGCCCCTGCCGCGCGGCCCAAACATTTCCGCCGTCATATGTATGACGAGACGCGCTTCGGAAAAGTTGTCGGGTGGCCGGCCCCCCATAACTTTTATACTGATGCTTGCATGCTCGTTGAACTCGTCGTCGAGAATTTCGCGGTGGTGGAGCGCTTGCGCCTGCCGCTCCACACCGGCCTAAACGCCCTCACCGGCGAGACCGGCAGCGGTAAGAGCCTCGTGGTGGATGCCGTCAGCCTGCTGTTCGGCGGCCGTGCTTCCACCGAGATGATCCGCACCGGCAGTGCCCGCGCCTTCGTCTCCGGCATCTTCGAACTGCCGGCCGACGCACCCTTGCACGCCCTGCTCAACGGCGCCGGCATCGAAACCGAGGACGGCGAGCTTCTGATCGAACGCGAGATCCTCGCCAACGGCAAATCCCGCGCCTACGCCGCCAGCCGCCCCGTCACCGCCGCGTTTCTCAAGGATCTGGCACCATTTCTGGGCGACATTCACGGCCAGCACGATCAGCAGAAGCTCTTCTCCTCCGACTCGCAACGTGACCTGCTGGATGAAACCGCCGCCTCCGTCGCGCTCCTCGCCGAGGTCGCGGGCGCCTACGATGCCTGGCACTCCTCCGTCCGCGAATTGAACGAGCTCAACCGCATGGAGCAGGAAACGCTCCGCCTCGCCGACCTCTGGGACATGCAGCGCAAGGAGATCGAAGCGCTGGAACTCTCGCCCGCCCAGGACGAGAAGCTCGAAAACGAGAAACGGGTGCTGCGCAACGTGGCCCGTCTCAGTGAGGCCGCCACTATCGCCTACGACTCGCTCTCGGAGGCTGAACCTTCGGTCGCCACCGGCCTCGGCATCGCCGTCAAAAAGCTGGAAGAGCTGTGCCGCATCGACGAGAGCCTCACCGGCGTGCTGGAAACGCTGAGGCCGGCCCAGATCGCCGTCAACGAGGCTTCGCACGAACTGCGCCACTATCTCGGCAACCTGGAAGCCGATCCCAACCGCCTGGAAGAGGTGGAGAACCGCCTCGCGCAGATCGAGAAACTCAAGCGCAAGTACGGCACGTCGATCGACGAAATCCTGGCGTTCCTTGAGCAGGTGAAGACCCAACTCAGCGCTGTGGAAACCGTTGGTGAACGCCGCGCGGCGTTGGAATCCGAGATCGTGCGCCTGGAAGCTCTCTTTCAGGCCAGCGCCAGAAAGCTGCGTTCTGCCCGCCAAAAGGCCGCTAAAAAGCTCGAAAAACAGGTGGAAACCGAGCTGGCCGGCCTAGCCATGCCGGGCACTGTGTTCCGCATCGCCATCACCGATGCCGCCCCCACTCAGTACGGCATTGACGCGGTGGAGTTCCTCGTTTCGGCCAACGTCGGCGAGGAGCCGCGCCCGCTCGATAAGGTCGCCAGCGGCGGTGAGCTCTCCCGTATCGCGCTCGCACTCAAGTCCTGCATCACGCCGCTCGCTCGCGCCAGCGTGCCGAGAACTCTGGTCTTCGACGAAGTGGACGCCGGTGTTGGCGGGGCCGCCGGCGAAATGGTGGGCCGCCGCTTAAAGCAGATTTCCGAGACCAATCAGGTTCTCTGCGTCACCCACCTGGCCCAGATCGCCGGTTTCGCCGACGCGCACTACAGCGTGGCCAAGCGCGAATCGCAGGGCCGCACCGTGGCCGAAGTGGAAGAGTTGCAGGGCCCCGAGCGTGTCCGCGAAATCGGCCGCATGCTCTCCGGCCAGCGCCTCACCCCGGAGGCGCTGCGCCACGCAGAGAAACTGATAGAGGAGTACGCCCGACGTGCCTGAACCGCAATGGATCACCACCGCGCTGATCACCTCGCTTCGCGAACGCGCCGCCTCGCTGCCCCGTCTCCGCACCAATCACAACTTCCACTCTGGCCCCGCCGATAACCCGCACCGCTTCCTGAACGTCATGATGCGCGGAACGTACTGCCAGCCGCATCGCCACGTGACGCCGCCCAAGGCCGAGTCCTGGATCCTGCTGGAAGGCTCCGTCCGCTTCTTCACGTTCGACGATACCGGCGCCATTACCAGCGCCCGCGATCTCGTCGCCAATAGCCCCATCTTCGGTATCGACCTGGCGGCGGGCGAGTGGCATACGCTGGGCGTCACCTCCGATTGCGCAGTGATCTACGAGGTGAAGCCCGGCCCTTGGGACCCCGCCACGGACAAGGATTTCGCGGCATGGGCGCCACCGGAAGGCGCGCCCGAAGTGGCCGGATACCTACAGGCTCTTCTGGACTTCAGACCGTAGCGCACGCAGCACCCGTACCGTGACGATCAATTGACCCACGTGGCGCTGTGTGTGTTCCGCCGTTTGAATCAGCAGGCCAGCCAAAGTGGTGTGCCTCCGTTTTCTTCCGACCCCGCGCC
>CAYVDY010000026.1:0-24630 GCA_964450255.1 uncultured Candidatus Solibacter sp.
CGCACACCGCCGACAGTGGGATCAGGTGAAACGAGACCCATTTCGCTTCGTCGAATACGCGTTGAGGAAATGGGCGCGGACGCACGGCGGTCCGGAGATCGAGAAGGAACTGTTCTTTCATCTGGGGCTGGTCTCCGATCTGGACCCCTGCGGACAAGGTGAGCGGCAGGGCGGCGAGGATGAGATGTATCTGGTTCTGGAGCCAGAAAGCGCAGGGTACGTGGTCCTCGCACCGACTCTTCGACTGTTGGAGTCATTCCATCCGCGACTCCCACTCACGTTCGTCGATCTCTTCACCCGATCCCTGAACCGCTGGGTCCGCGTCTATGACTACCGCGACGCCCTGGATAGCGTCGAACAACTTCGGGAGTGGTATGAGTCCGATCCTGAGGGCGAAACGGTCGAACTGCCGGATGTGGCGGCTGCGATCCCGCACTGCCTGCGCAGGAAGTGGAATCCCCTGAAAGAACGCTTCATCGAGAAGTTGCTGGGAACCACCCACGACCGCAAGGTGCGAGCGCTGCTCGAAGGAGTGCTTGAACTCAGCGCGGCATCGCTGGCAGGGAAGCGGCCGGACATGGGAGAGATCGCCGAATCGCAACTGATGGACTCGAATCCTCCAGTGCCGGCGCTCGTCGCGGTGTTCGAAAGACACGACGCCGTTGAGGGATGTTTCGACGAGGAATCTCAGGGGATGTTGGAATGTCCGCCGGAACCCAACGTCATCCTTCCATTCCGGGTCGCAGATGCCGACGGCGTCGGCGAAGCGTTCCGGTTGCTTGAAGTCATCTGCGGCACTCTCCGGCAAGGTGCGCGTCTGATGACCACAATGATGGATCTGGTGGAGTAGCGAGGGGGCTGCGATGGAGGTCAGCGTGGCGATCGGCGGCGGTCAGTGCATGGCGCTGAGCGGTGCCGTTGTTGTCTACCGAGGTGGAAGCGAAGTGTTCGCTGCATGGCATCCGGCGAAGCAAGGACCAGCCGGAGGGGCGCCGTATCTTGGCGAGGCTGAGCCGTTGACGACAGAATTCCTGCGCGCGCTATCAGCAGGTTTGGGGGCGTATGTAGCGCCAGAGATCCTGCCGCCGTGCGTGCTCGTTCGGACCTCAGAGTGCATGGTCTGGTGGAGCCCAACCCAGCATCGCACTCTGTTTTTCAGTGAAGGGAGTGAAGCGGGAAAGGACCTCAACGGAAAGCGTTACCCAATACCGCCATTGGTATTTAAGGTCACCGGCAGTAGCCTCTGGGTCCGCGCACTCGAGAAGAATGATCGGCCGCTGGCTGAGACGGGCTTGAAGACGGCGCCATTTTGGAACGGCAATGACGCGGGTGCAATCTGCCTTGGCTCAATGCGCATCCCAGAATCGCCGGGCGTGCAGGCCATTGAAGGATGGGAGCGCGGGTTTTTCCAGAGCGAGTTCACCCACGCCTACGGTGCCGCGCGCCTGACTAGCTTTCCGGGCGGCTTCCTTCCGCTCTGCCGCCATCTGGCAGGAAGCCGGAAGCCCTTCCCTGTGACGTACCTGACAGACGCACGCGAAACCTTGCGACAGTTTGTAGAGCGGAGGTGAGCGATGGTGCACAACTTGTCGCCGGATTTGCTCCGACGGCCCGTGCGCGTGCTGGTGGTCGGCTGTGGCGGCAATGGCAGCGCAATCACCGCCGGATTACCGTATCTGCACCAGGCAATGCTGGTCCACGGTCATCGAGGCGGCTTGGAGGTGACGCTGATGGACGGCGATGTCGTATCGGCGACGAACTGCGTGCGCCAGCCTTTCAGTCAGGCCGAGATCGGGCACTGGAAGGCCGTTGTTCTAGCGTCCAGAGTGAACCTCTTTTGGGGTCTCTATTGGCATGCAGTGCCCCAGCATTTCTCTTCAAGCACGAGCGTGGATCGCGTCGATATTGTCATCGGATGTGTGGACAGCCGGGCCGCCCGGGGCGTTATCGCCGAGAAGGTGACCGGGCAACGGAGCAGCGTCTCATATTGGCTGGACTTGGGGAATCATTCCGCGGGCGGGCAGTTCGTGCTCGGCCAACCGTTGAATTGGGTGAACAAGCGAGCGGCCACCCGATTGCGAACCGCTGCCGAGTTGTTTCCGGAAGTGGTCGAACCGTCACTCGACGACGACGGGCAGCCTAGTTGTAGCGCTGTCGAGGCGCTCGAACGGCAGGAACCGTTTGTGAACCCGGCGCTTGCCAACCACGCACTCGCCCTATTGGCGAGACTCTTCCGGCATGGTGAAATCACCCACCATGGCGCCTTCGTCAATGTGGCGGGGAGCCGCGTGCAGCCAATTGGCGTTGATCCGGCGCTCTGGAATGCGCTACGCAAGAGAGGGAAACGGCGCGCAAGCGAAGAGACTCAGCCAGGTTAGCGAGGGCAACCGAGCCGGAGCATTCGGACTGGCCGACCGCCATCCGGGCTTAGTGGCTCACTCAAGCGCCTCATCACAGACAGACCGGAAGCCGCAGGCTCGGCAACGCTGGGGTCTGTCGTGATCACGATGAACGGACTGAGTGTGGCTGGCTCCCCGCATCTCCTCAAGCGTCCGCAGAATCCGATCTCGGCCTTGTGGAGTGTACTGAATGGACTGACACCGGTCCGCGTACCGAATGACGCCGTGCGCTGGACGAACATGGTAAGTCTCCTCGATGAGGACACAATATGCCATCAACTGGGCGACGTCGCTGTCACGTGGGCCGCTGCGGGGATAATCGCGCGACTTGACCTCGACCGGGACGACTCCATCGGCAGTTTCAACCAGGTAATCCGGTTTACCGGTCAGACCGTAGCGGCGTGAAACCAGGGGACGTCCCAATTCGTGCCGGTGATCAGTGTCCTGGTAGATGATACGACCCTCAGGGAGGCCGCTCCGCGATATCCGACAGTTGGCACGGATCCAGACGAACAGCGCCAGGAGAAATATCCCGGCCAGGAAGATGGCAGCGGATGTCACTTGGGCTCCCACACGCGTGCAAGACCGAACAGGGCGAGAAGCAAAATGCAGATGGTCATAACGAGGATGGCGCCAATCCGTTGCCTGCGGGCACGCGGCAGGTCTCGACTATGGGCTTGATGATAGAGCCTACCGGCTTCTCTTTCGGCGGTCAAAGCAGACGGATAGCCTCGTTGTTGCAGATGCCATGACTTTCTGCAATAGCACCATGTCCCAATCTCAGACGCGGAAATCAGGCGGCCGCAGCGATACATGGGGATTCCGAGTCTCTACGGTGGATCCACGTCAAGTGAGTAGTCCACAGGTTCGCCTGCCTTTGCGCGGAGTTCCCGGAGCCATGTCCGCGGATTGCGACCGTGCATGACGCGTCCTACGAATCCAAGCCGCTCAGCGGCGTTGGCGCGGTTGCGGCGGATATCATCTTTCGGCGTTCGGCAATACTCCCGTACCCACAGTTCGAGGTTGGCATGGCGGGAAAAGATGTAAGTCGCATGGCCTTGCTCAGGGACCTCGACAACAATCGCGCGCTCGAGCTCGAAGATGTACTCGTCGCGGAACAGGTACATCTTGCGGGTTCGCTTTTTCAGCTGGCTATAGTAGAACGAATCGTAATCGGGCTTCCACGAGATCTGCGCGATATCGAAATCAGAAGGAATGCCGAGTTGATCGCAGACACGGGTCAGTTCCTGGCGCTCCAGAGGTTCGCGTTCCAAGCGAGTCCGGATTCGTTGAATGGAGTCGAAGAACTGACCGAATCGGTGGAAAGTTCTCCGGGCGGCGGCCAGAACCAACTCGTTGTCGGCGGGTAGGCTGATGCTCTGGCGGCTCGGCAGGGCGGTCTCCCATTCCACCAGGTGCCACTCCCCGCGATGCAACCGGTACTTCCCGTTCTTGACGAAGGTGGCCTCAACGCCGAACTTCGTGCTCACCAGGTGTCTCCACTGGTTCCATGTCGGGGCCCACGAGACCGGCAGCGAGATCGGGTCCAGAATCAACTCGGCCTTGCGGCGACTGTCGCGGTAGACCGCGTAACCGTCGAGAAACTCGATCTTTCGGAGGGGAGCCCGGAAACGGCGCTCACGGCGGTCTGGCAGGAATGACAAGATCCTCTTGGCAAAGAACGTCGAGCGGTCGGAAGACAGTTCACCCAGGGCGAGGAGTGATCCAAAACCACCGTAGGGGAATAGCGCGGGGGCATCCGGGTCCAGCAGCAGGGTCTGATAGCAGGAACGAAGTTCGTGGTTGGCGAGTAGGTTGAAGGCGCGTTCGACAGCCCGCAATTCGTCCCGCTGAGCCCCGGCGGTCTCTAACTCAAGTACGCGTAGCCTGAAAGCAAGACGCAGATCGGCAGGCGAAGCCGATGGCGCCGCTCGCAACACTTCGTACAGAGTCTCCTTTTCGCGGTCCGGGCACCGACGATTGAAGAAGTAGAAATACTCTCGAACGGCTTCACCGGAAAGATGCACAGTACTGATGCCGAGGCGTGGGGCGGTGACTTCAGCATGGAGGAAGTACTCGTTGCGCTTGTCCGCCTTTGGTTGCGTCACATAGCCGATCGACCCGAAATAGAGTTCGCGAGGTCGTCGGCCCGGCTCCTGGAGGACCCGCAATTCCGGACTCGATTCCCAAGAGGCAGGATCGAATTCAAGCTGATCGGAGGGCCGGATGAAGTTGGCGAGAAAGCTGGAGAGGCTCAGAAGGCGGTCGTTCGAGAACAGGCACCTGACGACGTTGCCGTAAGGCCGTAGTCCTACCACCCGCTCGCACACCACGGTGGCCGGTGGAACCGCTTGGCGTGATCCAACTGAGGTCTGCACGGCGGGTCATCCTCACATTACGACGTCAGTCGGAAGTTTGAAGACTCGAAATCTCCCGGGTAGATCGAAGGCGGCATACCCAGTCGCGAGCAGCAAAGCCTCGGCATCATCGCGCGCTTCCTGGAGGTCGATCGGCAGGCGGATCGGATCCGTGGCCTGATCGAGGTCCGGACCAGGGTCTTCGACCTGCTCGAGCGCGTCGGTGCCGATTTTCGCGGCTCCATCCAGAAGTGCGTCAAGGCCCACGTCAACATCATGGCCTTCCGGCACGGTTCCACAGCCGGGGCATACGGGCTGAGACTCGTTCATCTCGTCGAAATCGGCCCCGCATTCAAAGCAACGCATGTCTATACTCCGCCCTCAGTCTAAATTGGACTGAATGGTAAAAACAAAAGTCTCTGCGCAGGCTGACCCACCCGGCGGCAAGTGACGCGAGTTAGGTGGAGGAACGCCCAGTCTCTCCTATAACCTGCGGGCAGAAGGACTCGGAGTAGCGGCGGCGCAGCCGGGCCATTCGAGCGGCAGCGGTCGGAACACCGGAAGGTCGGCCCGGAGCCACCAGTCTGCTACACATCCATAGCTCACGCACTACCGGCCCATCGATAGGAGATCCGAAAATGCGCGGAATCGCACGCCAGAGGCTCGGCTATTTTCCGTTGGCGCAGAGAGAGGCGGAACGTGTCGGGGGTTTCCTGGAATTTGGCAGGAGCGGGGACCATGCCAACGTCCTCGATCCATGTGCCGGCACTGGGGCGGCGCTGGCGACAATCACGTCCGGCACGAACGCGAACCGCTTCGCCATCGAGTTGGACGCGTTTCGGGCGGAGCAAGCCCGAAGTACTCTCGGCCAGGTGGTTCAGGGAAATGTTTTCGACACTCACTGTGCCGTCGATACCTTCTCCTGCCTGTTCGAGAATCCGCCCTATGATTTCGAGGTCTCTGAGGGACGCAATGCCAGGATGGAGTGCCTGTTCCTGGATCACACCTATCGATGGCTGAAGCCGGGCGGCGTCCTGGTGTTCGTGATTCCTGGTGATCGACTGCCGGTCTGCGCCGACATTCTGGCTGTGCATTTCCGGGACAAGGCCCTGTATCGGTTGAGTGAACCCGAGGCCGTCCGCTACAAGCAGATTGTCGTGTTTGGCGTGCGCCGGACAAGGCGCGAACGAGAGCAGCTCAGAGACTGGGACGTGAACAGAGCGAAAGCGAAGTTGATCGAGCTCGCCCGGAGATATGAAGAACTGCCAATACTCCCAGACACCGCAGACAAGCAGTTCGCAATTCCCCCAGGCGGACCGGCAGAACTCGTGTATCGCGGCATTCCATTGGATGCTATCGAGGATCAGTTACCCGCGTCCGCAGCTTACAGGCAAGCGGGACGGCTTCTGTTTGCGCCCGAGTTGCGTGCGACCGGGCGACCGCTGACGCCGTTGCATGGCGGCCACGTGGGTCTCCTGACGACGTCCGGGCTTCTCAACGGGATCTTCGGTGAAGGACCGGAATTGCATGTAGCACGGTGGGAATCGATCAAGGTTACCGACCGCTTTGAGGAGACCGACGACGGTGGAGTGACGACAATTCGGGAGCGCGAGCGCTTTACGCAATCGCTCACTCTGGTTTACGCCGACGGGACCACGGCGATTCTGGACGAAGGGAAGAAGGGGCCATGAGGAACGCGCATCTTCGCATGGGCACTCTGCAGTTCACGAAAACCACGCGAGACACTACCATTGATGTCCGGCTCCGTATGGACCGGATGATTGCAGAACAGGAAGAAGCCAGCAGGAGTGCGCAGTGCCACCTGCTGTCGGTTGTCGGCAACGATCAAGAAATCGCCGCCATCGCGGCGGCGCTCTCGGAAGAAGCTCGATTTTACGTTTCCGGACCGGGGATCGACCGGCGCATGGTAACCGTGGGCGAGTCCCCCGCCGTTTACCGAAGTTCGATCAGCGTTCCGGGACGCCGGCGCCCTCTGCGCCACCTGGTGGCGATGTCGGACGAACTCACAAAAACGTGCGCGGGTGGAAATCAGAGCGCGCGGCGGACGGTCCTGTACGATGACAATCCCGCGTTTGTACTGTACCGGTTGGGCGTGCGGTTTGGATTGCCGGTCCTGCCGGAATGGAGTCACTGGGTTGCCGGCGAACTCAGCCGAAGGGGAGCGATCCAGCCGCTCATCGGAATTGGCTGCAGACCCATCATCGTGAAGGGCACCAAGAAGAGGTTTCTGGGATGGATCGGTCATGGTCTGAAGCGAGGGTTGATTCAAATCCCAGTAGGCCGGGAATCGGGCTCCTGGCTCGTGCCAGACAGCTTTGGAGCCGAAGCAGAAGCTGAGCGGGAAGAAGCCGCCTGAACCTCCAATTCTCGGCTGATCAGATCGCGCCGTCCCCTGGGCATCGCCTGAGATGGAACACCGCAGGACGCGTCCGGCCACTTCGTCCCTACACGCAGCCGGTGGGGGACTTGGAGGAACTAACCCGCATGAGCAACACACCCAAAGACATTTCATCGTATCTCCGTGAATTCGCTCACCAGCTCGAAGAGCGGATTCTGAAACAGTTCCCGCCGCTGCATCAGCCTGGTGAACCGCTGCCGCCGGAGTTGGCGCGGCTGCGACGTCGGCCGTATGCCGCCCAAGCGCTAGCGATTGCGGGCCTGTCGAAGAGACTGGAAACAGAGCGGACAGCTGGTGCAATCGCGGAGTGCGGCACGGGAAAGACATTGATCTCCCTCGGCGCCATCTTCGTCCACGCGAAGGGCAAGCCGTTTACTGCCCTGGCGATGGTTCCGCCCCAGCTCGTGACGAAGATGGCCCGGGAGTGTTTCTCGACCCTGCCTCGGGTTCGCGTGTTCCTGATCGACGGTATTCGCAATGGTGTGGGATCGAACGGTTACACGGGCGTGAATGAGGTGCGGCTGAGGAACGGCCGGGTGATCCGTGAAGGTCTGCAAACAACGCTCAGCGATCTGCGGCTGCGGAAACAGTCACGAACGGCCCGGGCGCGATGGGCCCTGACTTGCGACTGCCCAACCGTCTTTATCGTTGGAAGGGATCGGGCCAAGCTCTCCTATCACTGGCGTCACGCGTTCGGCGTGCCGCGCAGCGGGCCATTCCACGGTGCGGTCGTGAATCCCGACACCGGAAGGCCAGTCCTGACTGACAACGACCAACTTCGACGAGCCGACTTTCGGAAGGTCAAGCACTGCGAACTGGTGCTTCCGGACGAGCAGACGAACCCCCAGAAGGGCAGGCGTCCTGTCTACAGTGCCCTTTGGCAGGCAGATGGGTCGAAGGTGCGCCGCTGTGCTCCCATGGATTTCATTGGGCGCCACATGAAAGGCTTCTTCGACTACGGCATTGCGGACGAAGTGCATGAGTTGAAAGGGGACACGGCTCAGGGCGCGGCGTTGGGAACCATCGCCTCTTGCGCTGACCGCACGATCGTTCTGACCGGGACGTTGAATGGCGGCTACGCGGACGAATTGTTTAACATCCTGTTTCGGTTGCAGCCGCAGAAGATGATTGATGAAGGATTCGCATACGGTGACGCAGGCGTCCGCGCATTCTCGAAGACGTACGGCGTCCTGGAGAAGGTCACGACGATCACACCGGAGGACAACGCCTGCTCGGACAAGCCGAAAGTGGCCACGCGTGTTCGACGGCGTCCCGGAGCGTCGCCCTTGTTGTTCGGGCGATTCCTGATGGAAATTGGAGCGTTTGTGTCGTTGGAGGACATTTCTGACGCGCTTCCATCTTACGAAGAAGAGGTCGTCAGCATTGAAATGGATAGCGTGTTGGCCGAAGCCTATCAGCGGATCGAGGCCGACATTAAGGAGGCCCTGGAGGAGCACCGGGGCAATCAATCGGTCATCAGCACCGGCCTGAACGCACTCATGCTCTATCCCGACCGCCCATTCGGCCTTGGCACGCTATACGGCTACTGCACGGATCCGGAGACAAGTGAGCGCGAGCGATTCGTGATCTCGGACCCACCGGACCTCGACGAGTCCCTTGTCTATGCAAAGGAGCGCCGCCTGGTCGAAGAGGTGAAAGCAGAACTCGCCCAGGGGCGCCGGTGCCAAGTGTTTGCCGTCTACACGCAAAAAAGGGACGTGACCCAGCGGCTAAAGAATATCCTGAACCGCGAGGGTATCCACGTCGAAGTGCTTACCACCGCAGTGCCTCCCGAAGCACGCGAGGCCTGGTATGAGCGCCAGTTGAAGGCGGGCATGCAGGTCTGCATTGCACATCCACGCCTGGTGGCCACGGGGTTGGACCTCTTGGCGCTACCGACAATTCTGTTCTACGAGTCGGGCTACTCGACATTCACGCTTCGACAGGCCAGCCGGCGGTCGTGGCGGATTGGACAGACCCGGCCCGTGAAGGTGAAGTTTCTTTCCTATGCGGGCACGGTGCAGGAGAGTTGTCTTCGCCTAATGGGCAAGAAGCTCCTGGTCTCTCTAGCAATGGAGGGGAAGTTCGCCAGTCACGGATTGCAGGGCCTTGATGAGGATGATGACATCCTCACCGCGATGGCTCGTGAGCTGGTGACCCAGAAAGGCGTCGGCGAGAAAGCCGATGAACTGTGGCGGCAGATCCAGAAGCAACATTCAGACATGGGCGATCGCTGCCGAGCCGCGGCGATTGATCATCTCACCCAGATGCCCGAGGTGATTGCGGTGCCCGAAGCCGAGGCACAGGGTCCATCGGAGCCTGAATCCACGCCTAATGCTCCTGTGGATCTGGCGTTGACGCGACCGAGAGCCACACGCCGGCCACGCTATGACGATGATGCCCAGCTATCGCTGGCGTTCTAAATGATCAACCAGCAGGACTGGCGGCCTGGAGCAGAAAGGCTCCCGCCGATCCAAGAGGCCAGTACACCGGAGGAATACGGGACATGGAAAACAAAGGACTCTACATCAACGAGGTGCCGCAGTCGGGTGAGATCACTTTCCTGGCTGCGGTCATCGAGAAGGAACTCCGGCCCAAGCGCAATGGGGGATCGTTCCTCGCCCTGCGCTTTGCCGATCGAAGCGGCGAGTTGGACGGCAAAGTCTGGGACAACCCGGAGGGCGTCGCGGAGTTGTTCGCGTGCAACGATGTCGTCAAGGTGAGGGGCACGATCGAGCACTACAATGACAAGCCACAGCTGATTGTGAGCCGCATTCGTCGCTGCGACTCGCGCGACTACAACCCAGGTGATTTCTATCCGACATCGGACCGGGACCCCCAGGCAATGTGGGTCGAGCTCCGGGGTTTCATCGCCCTGATTGGCGATGAGACACTGCGTCGATTGCTTGAGGCGGTCACGGACGACCCGTCTATCGCCGAACGACTGAGAATGGCGCCAGCGGCGTTGAAGATCCACCATGCATTCTGCGGTGGCCTGCTGGAGCACATCTTGTCGCTGTGCAGTTTATCGGTCGTGCTCACGGGACACTTCCCGCGCCTCAATCGGGATTGGCTGATCGCCGGCGCGATTTTCCACGACTTGGGGAAGATAGACACGCTCGCACTCAATGGAGTTCGTTACAGCTACACAATGAGGGGGCAATTGATTGAGCACGTCACGCTGGGCCTGGAGATCCTCGATCGTCACGTCGCGGCGTTGCCCGAATTCCCCATCGAGCTAAAGACCGTATTGCAGCACTTCATCGTGAGCCATCACGGGGACCTCGACAAGGGCGCGCTGCGCCGGCCAATGCTGCCCGAGGCCTTTGCGCTGTCGTTGCTCGATCTGATGGATGCGCGACTGGAGCAGGTGTTCCGGCTGATCGACGCGGCTCCGGCCGAAGATGAGTTCACGGCCTTTGTCCCGTCATTGGAACGGCAGCTGTTCCGTGGATTTGAGGAGCCGCGAAGTGCCGGGGACGCCGAAGAGATACAGCGAGGTAAGGCGGCATGAACACAGCGCCGATCACCACTACAGCCCGTGATGTTGCCAAGGGCTTGAGCATGTTTGCGATCGACGAGGCGCTCGACGCACTGGTCGAGGCGGCAGAACAGGAAGCAGAAGCCAACAATGGCGAGGTGTCCCAGGAACTCAGAGACGCGTTGACCACGTACGCCGAGGCATTCGGCTACAAGGTGGACCGGATCGCAGACTACCTGAAGGCACAGGAAGCGGAGGCCGAGGTCGCGAAGCGCGAAGCCGAGCGATTCCAAGCGCGGTACCGGGCCGCTGACAATCGGGAGAAGCGCCTGAAGCACATGCTCGCGTGGTTCATGCTCACGCGGGAAATTAGGAAGTTGCGCGGCGAGCTGAACACGATCAGCTTGCAGGCCAACAGCGTCCCGTCGCTGGTGCTCCAAGAGACCGCACACATCCCGGACAGTTTCTATCGCTCCAGGGTTGAGGTCCCATGGCCTGAGTGGCGAGAGACTCTGGAGGCTCTGCCCGCTGGTCCGCTAAGGGACCGCCTGCGCGATGCGGAAGGCAAGACGGTGCACCGGGAACTCCAGCGCGGGATTCTCTCGGACGCCCTAGCGCGAGGCGAGGCGATCCCGGGAGCCTCTCTGGTGAAGGGAAGCCACGTCCGACTGCGCTGAAGGCGCGACTAGGGCTGGAATGATCAGCGCTGCCGGTAACTCGTCTGCGGGTGTCCCATCGCAGAGGAACCCGGACACCCCATTGAGTGCTCCTCAGAATCGGGGTGTACCCGATCCTGGGCCGTTTTGGGCCCTTCACTTCGCAACTGGCATCTCCCAGCCAACGCCATTTCGGAACTGCTGACGCGCAACCGTGAGAATACTGTGCAGAACGGCCGACGAATTGTCGCGCCGGTAAGCAACGCCAGTCCGCACGGGAAATGGGGGACCGACCAGTGGACGAATGGCGATCCCTTCAAAGTGGCTTCGCCGTGCGGATGCAGAAACAAAGCTGATACCTACCCCATCTGAAACGAATTGCAGGCATTCCAACAATCCGGTCACTTCTTGGGCGACGACAGGTTCGTATCCGGCGGCCCGGCACCACGCCAGGAAGTGGTCGTGGAAGTGGGGATTCGAGCGCCGGGTCATCCAGATCAGCGGCTCGTGGACCAGTTCCTCAAGGTTGACCTGTCTTCTCCGAGCCAGTCGGTGGCCGGCGACCATGGCGACGTTGAGCGGCTCTTCGAAGAGAGGCTCCGCCGCTATGTCGGCATCCTGGTAGGGCAACAACACCAGCGCTGCCTGGTAAGTTCCATCCGAAAGCCTGGCGGTTTGCTCCGCTGTCGAGATTCCCTCTAGCGTGATGTGGAGGCTCGGGCGGAGAGTCATCAAGGCAGTCTTGAGGTAGTTCACGGCACGCAGGTCAATAAACGGCGAGTAGGCAATCCGCACATCGCCGAATTCGCCGGCCTGTGTTCCGCGTGCCAGGCGAACCGCCCGGTCGGCCGACGCAAGGACCCGCTTCGCCTCGCCCACCAACACCCAACCAGCGGTGGTCAGCTTCACGTTCCTCGTTTTCCTGTTCAACACCTACAGCACCACTGGTTCCCCGAGTTGCAGAATCTGGCGAGTCAGAGATGATTGAGTGAGATGCAAACGTTCCGCGGCCCTCGTGAAGTGCAGTTCTTCGGCGACCGCCACCACGTAGCGCAATTGCCTCATCTCGATCGTAGGATTCATATCTAGCATCCAGCTCACACCAGCAGTCACTTCCGGTACGGTTCACGTCGTGCCCGCAACACTCGCCTTCGTTCTTGAGAGGCGGTTGATGCTGATCGGCGGAGTAACGTCGCCGCGAATACATTCTCGCCCACGCTGTGCCTGAATCCTCTGGTCGAGGGGTAGTCGAGGGGTAATTGAAGAGTACCCCTCGCACCTCGGTCGAACTCGGATCTGATCCGGCCAAGGGCGCACCTCAGACGATTGAGATCCTCGCTCAAATTGCCCCAGTTTTACCGACGAACTGGCGGGCTCCAGAGGCAGCCTGGCCTCCGATTGGCACACGAGCTCGAAACGAGGCGCACACTCCCCGCTGAGGGGCGGAAGACCTCTGGCTCACTATAGGCCGTGGTCTTCCGCCATTCCCAACCCGCTACCGAATGGCGGCACTGAGTCAAACTCCAAGAAATCGGCAGGACACACCCGCGCCCTTGCCAATCACCGCAAATGGGCCGAGCCTCACCGGCCGATTAGTCTCGAAAGGAAACCTCGGGACTTTGGCGCCGTCGGCGTCTCACTTCGGGGCGGTTCTTTAAGTAGTGCCGCTTCGAGTTCCGTAAATTCCCGCAATTCCAACCGATTCTGATGTTCAGGTGCCTTCGTACCTGTAACTGACTCTCCCCTGATGTAGTGTCCTTGAATCTTGTTCTTTGTATCGGACGACGGATCCTCGTTGACCTTCTCCAGGCGCTTCGCCCACCAAGTCCGAAACTCCTGGTGCAACGCCGGCTCAGATTCGATGTTTCTCATCTCCGGCTCGAAGGACTCCATTTCTCCCCGACGAATCGGGAGAATCATGGCTATCGGCTCCCCGCGTTCAAACTTGACCTTCTTGAAGGACCGAGTGAACTTCCAATTCATCGTAAACGGGGCGGATAGCCAATCGGACTCCACGACGCCGTCAAGAGGAGCAATGCCATCCTTCACCATGTTGGAAGGCCCTCGGACCAGTAGGTTGACGCCGGGAGGAGTCCGAAAGAGGAATGGGACGACCCAGGTCAGCGTGCCGACGCCGAACATGCTATGAACATAGGGCGGCTTCGCGCCCTTGGTGACCACCTGCACACCTTTTGTGTCATTGCTTCCATCCCAGGCGGCGACGAATTCCTCGTCGTTCAGAATGAACCAGCCAGCTTGGTTCGCAATACGGAGAGGCAGACACCGGTTCGCCCACCCCTTCGTTTGTTCATCCATCCACGTTCGGTCGGGAGACGCGCAAACCAACCGCGGGAATCTTCCGACTGCTATGTCGTGAATCCTATAAGCGATGATTTGGCGAGTCTCATTGCCTTCAGACCTCACTGCCGTCGCCATACTTCACTACCTCCTTTTAGCGGCATTTCGAAACAAGCCACGCGGCGCCGGATGCCAATGCTGGCCTCTTCGCTCAACGACTCGAGTAGTGCGGTCAATCGCAGCAAGGCATCTGGCGATGCGGGAAACGGGTCAAACATCCGAAGTGGCTCTGCTTTACGCTCGGCCCTGAGAAGCACGCCCCACATGACGATGCAGAGTAGATGAATGCCCGTCGATCCCAGGTTGAGCAGTAGCACGGTTTGGGCTGACCTGTTGGCAGGCAGCAGGTGGAGTATCTCGCCTGAGAGATGGGATGTCATCAGCACGGTGAGCAGGATGGCATGCACACTGGCGTTCCATCCGACATAAACCTTACCTCGAAACTGGAAAAGCAAAACGATCATGAAGACCAGTAGCGCCGCCAAAGCGAAGGTCCTGATCTCTAGAAAGCGGGCATACTGGCAGTTGAGATCGGAACAGGCCACTCGTACCTGTGCCGAGGCATATAGCGTCGACGCGGCGACCGCAACTCCGGCGAAAACGGCTCCGAGGACTGGCAGCCGCGCCATCCATCGAAGCCCGCGGTTACGCGCGTAGAGGTCGTCAAAAAGCCCCCTGACAATCAGGAACTTTAGAATCATGTCAACTGGCCGGGTTAGCCAGTAGGCATGACAATAGAACATTGAGTTGGTCCCGGATATCGCGGCGAGGGCTCCCATTACGAGGTTGTAGCCCAGATAAACTACAAACCAGCGATAGTCTCGCTGTAGCCGTAGGGCGCAAAGCCGAACGATGAGCATGACTTCCGCTGCAAAGGCGGCAAATAGCATCAACTGCAGAAGGTGCATCCCGGATCACCTCGCTGAATCGTACAGTCAGAAATAACATGCCTTCACAAGAAAGTCAAGATTGGTTATAATGCTTGCGGAAGGATTCCTTCGGATGCCCAAGCTTAGGCCCGAGTATCGAGACCTCCTGCCGGTCTGGTTCGAACTGCCGCCCAGTTTCTTCGTGAAGCTAAAGCGGCTGACCGACCGTTCAGGCTTATCATCAACCGAGGTACTTAAGAAGGCTCTCCGACTCTTCGAAGAGTCGCTGGCTCCCAAATCCGTTGCGGCTGCCGAAAGCGCCGACCGAAGCCCGGCATCGCTGAGTTCTCTGCGGTGGGCAAAGATGTCCGGTGAGCAGAGAAGCGAGTTCGCGCGCAAAATGTCTTTGCGCCGCTGGGGAAAGAGGAAGAATGAGACAGAGCGTGATGCCAACCAGAGATGACATCGGCGCAATCTCGCTGGAAGAATCCGCGGACGCTCAACTGGCGCAACTTCCGTCTGCATTTGCCCAGTTTGTCTTCCTCAACCTCCTGCGGTCGGACCAGAAACGTGCAGCCCGAGTGCTTTTCGGCATGGATGAGTGGACCGACGACTGTGAGCGAATACTCGTTGAAATGCACCTTCGTGCTTTCCGCCGATGGCTTGGACTTGACCTTCGCGAGAAACAGAGGGACCTTCAGCCTTACCTCGACACGCTGCCGTATGCAGGCGCTATTCCGCCCGCCGTTCGGTTTCTACAATTCTGCCAGGACATGGCACCGATGGAGGCGTCCCTTAACGAAATCAAGCTATTCTTGGCGAGCATTGATGTCCTCGTTAGGTTGAATCGAAACGCCGCGTCTCAAGGGTGTCGCCGGCGCACCGTCAGGAGACCTGAAGGCGCCGACTGAGGCTGTTCATTGCCCCGAGTAACTTCCTTGCCGACGTTGGCTCAGGGAGCACCCGAACTATCAGTCGGCGGAACGGACCTGGCGACGACCGAGGCTTTGGGGTGGGGAGGAGGAATTCCAGGACAAGCCTGGCTCGCAAATATAGTGCGGTGCGCGTCCAGGTCTTGCGGGCTTCATACAACGATCGTGCGAGTTCTTCGTTGTCCGACGCTAGTGGGGCGAGAGCTTCTTCGAGGTCCTCAAAATCCGAGGCAAGTTCCAACATGTACCCCCGAACTGCCTCGCGGCGCAGCCCGCGGTATGAAGTGGCGACATCAGCGGTATAGCCTTGTTCCGATGCAAGGAAGTCGAAGTCTTTCTCCGTGGCCATCAGACGCAGTAGTGGCGCATACTTCTCGAAGTAGTCGATCTGTCGTTCGTGCTCCACTTGACTGAAAAACAGTGTAAGTCGGAACACCGCTCCTGACAACCCAATACTTTTGACACGCGCAGCCTCGGTAGAATCGTCCATTTCTGCGGACCTCCACCGACTTCACCGACTGGCGACCCATAATTTCGGGAGAAACATGAGGTCGATGCAGACCGCGTACCTTCTGCCACCGGGGAGTGGGCCGTCGGTCGGATTAGGTCGTTCGGACCAACCCGCCCGCAATGTCATCTCGTCGAGGCGGCTGTGGCCTTTCAGTAGTACCTTGCACGACGACTCCCTGTCAGGGGTTTGATCATCGTCGGTTGCCCGATCGATCCGTCAAGTCACCCAATCCGAGATTAATGCCTTCAACGAATCAATCTCAACACAAAAGGCATTGGACGGGGAAGGATTTGTCTGGCATAGTCGCGGGTACGGTCCCGGGCCGCCTCGTGCAAGGAGTTGTGTTGTATCGACCGTGGAACGGCATCGCCCGTGTGCGTGCGGAAGCGAGTCCCCGTGCCTGCGTTCTCGAAACACACCCTTATTACTGAAGTAGCTGGGACTCTGTCGTCGGGCTGGCGTGCCCGTAGCCTCACATGCGCTGTCACTAGGGGAGTGACCATGAAAAGCACCGAACGAACGAAGCAAGGTACGACCCATGAAGGTTCTGAATGGCGGTAAGCCGCGAGGCAAAACTTGCCGGTGGACTCCGGAGCTGGATGAGGTTCTGAAAACAGCTTGGGCCTGCGGAGGACTGCGTGCGGCGCGGCGCGCGATCCACCAGCATCAACCTACGTGGTCCTGGTGCTCGATCAAGAAACGCGCGGCTGCACTTGCGTTATGCCGGCGCCGAGCGCCTCACTGGTCGGAAACGGATGTCAACCACTTGCTCTTGTCGATTGACAGCAACGCTTCCCTCGCATTGATTGCGAAGCGGCTCGGCCGGACCGTCACGGCCATTCGGAAGAAGCTGTGGGATCTGGGATACAAGGCTGAGAGTCTGGGCGGATACAAGGTGAAGGAAGTCGCTGAGATGTTCTCGGTGCTGCCGGCACGGGTTCAGTATTGGGTCGAGACGAAGAGGTTGCTCACGAAGGGCGGCCGAATCACGGAGCGATCCTTGTCAAAATTCCTTTGCGATTACCCTGAGAAGATCCCCTACCAGACTCTCAGCCCAGATATGCGTAGCTGGCTACGTGAGATGGGTTACCCCGCCGAGGAAGAGCGACCGAAAATGGCAAGCGCCGGCAGGTAGTACTTGACAGGCTAGGCTATCCGTTCAACGAAGTATTCATCGGCTGTGCGGAGCCATTGGTCGAATGGTGGCGGAGAATTCGGAAGTACGTGAATCCACTCGTCTTGACAGCGCTGAACGCAGTGGATGAGTCGGTGGAAGCGCGGATGGTTCCTGACGTGATAACGCAACGCAGCTCCCCACCCCTCCGAGTGAGCACTGACACGCCAATCGGCTTCCGCAAAGCGAATCAAGCGATAGAACATCGACCTGTCCCAGAGAGGCCGGTCACCCGACGGAACCAGGAATCCCGGGCAACGCCGCTGCAGTCCTTCGAGGGTCAGATCATCGAGTGATTGGCCCGGTTTGCAGATGCAGGCCATCCAGAGCACTAACGCCCGGGACTCCAGCGAATCCCAGACGGCACGCCGAAGGCGAGCGGGTTCCACCTTGGCTAAGGCCTCGAGAACCCTGGCGTTCACACCTGCAGGCTGAGTGAGGGAGTAGGTCCTGGAAACCTGTTCGATCCATTCTTTGAGGGTCGGCCAGCTCGTAGGACCCTTGGGACTCAGCGCATCATTGGTGCGAGCCCACAGGCTCCACGCTTGTTCTACGCGGAGGTCTTTGTATGCGTAGTACATCACCGCCTCAAACCACCCTTGCCTTTTGGCCTCGGCGAAGACGTGCGACGCGATCCATTCCTCCAGAGCGTGCCACATCAGATGCCGGTCATTCAGCCTCTGTTCCTGCCAACCCGCCTGGCGTTCAAGGAAACCAGGACATCGGGCTCTCAGTGCAGAGCTGACGATTTCGGGAAGTCGCTCTCCTCGCTCAGCAAAAGTGCGGACCCACAAGCCGAAGATGTGCCAATCAGTGTACTCCGCGGCGCTCTCCTCCAGACGGCGCCACGGCACGAGGAGGGATTGTTGCAAGGCCTTCTGTCTGGTGTCGAGACGGACTTGGACGACTAGCTTTTCGAAGTCTCTATGCGCCATCAACAACCTGCTTCTGGGGGAGGCAGCCCGGACTGTTCGTCAGAGAACAACTACTTTACCAGCTCCGATCCACGTATGGAAACGGCCAACCGGCAAGGACCGGCAAGGCAGGGCTCGCCTGGCGGCGCGTCGAGCCGAACGGACTTGAGGAGGCGTGGGGTGGTCGGTCGCCGGCATCCTTCATTCACCGGCGCACCGTAGAGAGAGGTGCAATACGCCACAATTGTGCATCGAGTCACGAGACATGGCCAAGTGTCCTCGGCCAACCCCAACGGGCAGGAAGAGTAAGAGCGGGGACGCGGGTCTCCGTGTCTCGGCTACGCGCTGCCGATTGGCACCGCCAGGCACACTGCCGGAGTCGTGACTTTTGCATCGTGTGAGAACCTCATGCCACGATTGCAGCAGCTCATGAAACCAGCCGGGGAGTTCCGGGAAGTTCTATTCTGGTTGCTGCTGCTCGGCAGTTGGCAGTTTCTCGTTGTGTCAGGAACGCGAAACACCATCTGCGGGCTTGCAGGAACGTCAGCATTCTTGGTGTTTGCCTACCGCAACCTGGGCCGGCTGAGAGGCTTGGGTCTGGCCTACGCAGCGTGGCGCCCGGCAAACCGACGCGGCTGGCTGGCCGCCGTGGTGAGCGGACTAGTCGCGGGCGCAATTGTCTCTGCGATCGGCTCGTCCAGTGGAAGCGGCGCGGTGCTCAGCGAGGATTGGCGGCTCGCCCTCCTGCAGGTGACCCTGGGGCCTGTCTTGGAGGAAGTGCTGTTCCGGGGGTATCTATTCGCGGTGCTGGTCTCGGCGCTGAAAAACGTCGTCGAGGACCCATTGCGCGAAAGGCTCGTGGTGATGACATCTGCGACGGTTTTCGCGCTAGCCCATTGCGCGCAGCCGGGAGTCAGCTGGCTACAATTCGCGTGCATCACCTCGACCGGAATGCTATACGGCTGGCTGAGGTACGCTTCCGGGTCAACCGCGCCGGCGGCGGCTTCGCACGCTGTCTACAATCTCACCCTATATGCGGCGGCCACGCTCGTGGCGATGACTCAGGCGGGCGGAACGATTGCAGGGTGACACTCCATGATGTCATCATTAAGGTTGACAAGTGACATTATCTCTGAAATTATGGAGGCAGCTTGATTCCGGCATTTGACCCCACGACCGGTGCGCTACCGCCGGGCGATCATCGAGCAACGTTGGGAGATATAGGAAGGCGTCTCGCGTTTTCCCCTCGGCGTCGATGGCTGTTGAAAAGTCTTCGCGCCGCCGTCAACGCGTTCTGGGATGCCGGGATCGAGGAGATCTACATCGACGGGAGTTTCTGCACGGAAAAACCTGATCCAGGCGACATAGACGGCTATTGGGTTGAGCCGGACCAGGGTGTCTACGAACGCCTCGATCCGTATTTGACCGACTTCGAGTTGCTTTTCGTCACACTGGTTCGGAAGTGGAAGTGGCGGATGTGGGCCGACCACGGCCTTGAGTTTTTCATTCATCCGGCAATGCAGGCGCGGCCGGAGGTCGGTTTCCCGGAGTTCTTCCGGCAGGACCGGGAAGGTCAGCCAAGGGGCGTGATTCAAGTGGTAAAGGCGGGACGATCATGATCAAGAGCGATGCTCAAAGGGACCGGACGTTAGCTCAGATAGCTGGATTTCGGCAGGCACTCGCCAAGGTGGAGTTGGAATCGACGGGCAGGCGCTCGGCGGCGATTCGAGGCAGTTATGAGGGCATGATTCGGCAACTCGAAGCCGAACTTCACGAGTACGATCAACTGAGGTCCGGCGAACTGACCCTGCCACACGTCGATCGACTCGACCAGGTCGCCCCAGTCATCGCCAAGATCCGGATCGCCAAAGGGGTGTCACAGACCGAATTGGCGCGCCGCCTGGGAGTGAGCAAGCAGGTCATCAGCCGCTATGAAGAGGCGGAATACCAGACGGTGGCGATCGCGAGGCTGCAGGAGATTCTCGACGCGATCGGCATCAGAGCGCTTGTGACTCTCAGCGCTTAGCTGCAGCCTCGTAGTCCTTCTGCACCGCGCCGCAAGACGACTGTAAATCGATCAACCTTCGCTTGCCTGTTCAGTCTCTACCACCGGCGCTCCGTACCAGGAGGAGTCGTCGCGGATGCGTTGCGCGGCGTCCTTGCCTAGTAGAAACCGGCCAATTCGGAAGAAGTGTTGCCGCATCGCATTCGGGTCGGTTAACTGCCCGAACTGAATCTCGACAACCTCGTAGCCGCGATTCCGCAGGCCTTCACGAATGTCGCGATCCCTTTCGCGTGTCTCGGGACGTCCGTGCAGATGGCGGCCCATGCCGTCGAGATAGATGCACAGCCCTTCATAGGCGTCATTCCGCGGCTCGTAGAAGAAATCGGGGGTTGTCGCGCCCAGTGGGCGTCCAAGGTCAATGGACCGCTGGGGCTGGAAGCCGTGAAGTCCGGCGCGGACCAACATTGCGCGCAAGGTCAGTTCAGGGTCATTGACCGGCACCTCCTCAGCCGTCGGAGTGGGCAGGCGGGGAGGAATATCGTGCGTGAAGTCCAGGGCATCGCCCCATTCTTCCAACCGATCCAACGCCGTGTGCCGGTTCAGGTGCCGGTGGTAGTAGGAGTTCCGGAAGTGCAGCAGACAATCCACGCACGCTGACTGACACAGGGATGGGCAGTCGGCCACAACCCTCTTCGCCGCCGCCACGACCTCCGGCCAGCGATCTCTCATCTGGTCGAGGAGTCCAGATCCGCCCGGCATCGGATCATAAAGCAGCAGGCTCAACCCTCTGCCACCCGGTTGCCCGATGGCTAGCAATTGCAGATCCTCGACCTCCATGTCGAGCACCTCTGCCGCGCCCAATCGAAGGGCTTCAATAACGCTATACGCCTCTTCGCGGTCCACGCAGCTCTCCAAGGAGATCGCGTCGGAGATGACGTCCGCATAGAACCCAACAGGCTCCACCGGCTTGCCGCAGCGCAGCCGGTGCTCCTCCGCAAACGCCTGACGATCCGCTTGCGATGCCAGTGGCGACCGGCTCTGCCCGCAGACCAAACAAACCGGGTAGCCTAGAGGGCCGGAGTTCCGAGCCAAGGACGACGCTCCGACGTTCACCAGGCGAAGCCGGACGGCTGTTCTCTGGCTGATAACTCGATCCCCCCAGCGATACTGCTTACCGCCGCCGTGCTGAGCCTGTTCGTAACCGTAGACGGCAACTCCGAGTTGGAATCGGTAGTCCTCGTCGTCGGAGATCTGTGAGTTGTGGGGCAGATTGACGTCGCAGACGGGAACTGCTGGTATCGTTTGCGACCCGAGGCCGGCCGTCAGGGTTCCTTCGATCTCCGCCACGGCCTCATTGGAAACATCCACCATGAAGCGAGTGGGCTCCACGGGCTCCAACCGGAAGTGGCGGGGAATGAAACGGTGCCCGTTCGCATAGATCAGGTTGCCTGGGATGTACTCCCGCAAGGCGAGCGATGGATGCCGGCGCAACTCCCAATCGCGGAAGCTCGGGTTGAACTTTGGTGCCTCATGCGTTCCAACCACCCAGCCGTTGTCCAAACCGTAGCCGGGCAGGAAGCCCTCGGCTGCCAGCACGCTGTAAGTGTTCGTGTCGTCAAAACCCTCCGCGTTCCTTCGTTTGCGCGGATCGTTGCCTTTGAGCCGCTTGACGTAACGGTCACATCGATTTCGCAGCGCATCCTGTTCCGGATCGAGCGTGCCCTGCTTGCGCCGGACCTCGTCGAGGCGATTCATCTGGTCGATCGCCCACTCCAAGCGGCGTTTCAGCCGCTCAACGACTGACTGAAGTTGCCCATCCATTTCCTCGATGTAGGTCCGTAGAGTCGCGGGTTCGACAACTCGGGCGTCATCCTCTGGCCACCCTTGCCGAAATGCTTCCACCACGTCCGTATGCAATCGGTCGGCGTGTCTGCCAAGAACGGTGCGCAGCGGAGCAAGATCGGGTAGTCGCCGCCGGAGTTCACCGTTGGTCTCAAACAAATACTCCCGAACGCGATTCGGAAAGCAGCATTTCAAGACCCCAACCAGTTCAATCCGCTCGGTATCGGCGAGCTCAGAGTTGGGACGCGACAACCGGTGCAACCCGGTCAATATGATGGCGTGAACGTGTTTCCGCACCATCACGTCATTCCGCAGATTAAAGCTCGGTGGCGCAATCTCCCCGGAGAGCAACTTCAGCGGGTCACTGAAGTACGGCCGGTCGTGGGAATGGGCCCGCGCGTAGGTCAGAATCAACGCCATTCGATGACGACGGCCGGCCCGCCCAGCACGCTGCCAGTAGTTCGAAGCCTTGGGTGGCACGTTGCGCATTAACACGGAATCCAACGCTCCGATGTCCACGCCCAACTCCAGCGTCGGCGTGCAGACCAGGGTGTTAATGCGGTCGCCGTCACCCTTGAACAAGCGCTCCAGCTCTTCCCGGTCCGCTCCCGGGATCTGCGCCGAATGCTCCCGTGGGCGGATCATGTCGAATCGCCCATCGAGCATCATCAGGTCATAGTTGTCCGGACCCTCTGTCTCAAGCTCCAGGGTCCCGGTGCAACGCCACGCCAGGCAAGTAAGGCGCGGCGTCGGGCGCGAGTGGGCACGGCGGCACGCCTGACATCGCCATATGCCGCTACCGGCTCGCAGGCGCAATTGATCCGCGTCAATTTGGCGCACGTTCGTGGTGCCCGGCAACGGCCGGTCTCGAAAACCCGTCAACGCGGCCGGCACGATCAAGTGCAATTCGTCCGTGAGCGTCCTCCAGAGTTCCTGCAGGAACGCCGGCACATCGTTCGAATGGACGCCCCAACGCTGAGCCGCCTGCACGATTGACGTCGGCCGAGTGCCCAGCCATTGGGCCACGCGCCCTGCGGTATCGCCCGGATCGCGCTGTAGCTTCACGCCCTTGGGCCCGCCGCGAAACAGCGGCAGATACCCGTTGGCGATCTCGCGATCTCCCTCTTGCCAGATCTTTGAAAAGATCCGCCCATCTCGATCCAACAGAACCCGGCTTCGGCGTGTGAAGTCGAGGACTGCCGCGACTCCATCCCGCAACTCCTCCGGTCTCAGCCCCAATTGGCTCGCCCAGTTCTGGAACACCGCAGGCGACGGATCCAGTCCGGCGTAGTCGACCACCAACCGTCCCCACGGTTCCAGTCCGATCCGCTGCCGGGCGCCTGTCGCGACTTCGCGCAACACCAAGATCCGCAAGAAATGACGGCGCTCGGTCGCGTGACCCTGAAGATCGGCCTTCTTTCGCGCCACGTTCCACACTTCTGGAAGCAGCGCCTGGGACAGATCATCATCCTGATCCAGATCCTGATCCAACTGCGAGACGAGTGTCCCCACCTGGAGCGGTGTTTGACTCAACCGGGCAATCATCAGCGCACGCAAACGGTACCGTCGCGCGTGGTCCTGCATCCAGCCGGCCTGGAATGCCGCATCCTGGCGGTTGTCGGAGAAGACCAGAAGCCGCTTCCGCTCTGCGCGGTGGATCATGCTCTGCGCCAGCACGTGGACGTCGGAGACGGCGCTCGCCTTCACCGGCCTGGCCGGTTCACGGTACCGCCCCAACTGAATGCGGCCGATGGCGCTGCATCCGACGCAGGAAATCAACTTTCCTGGCTGTTCCTGCTTTTGCCGCACGGCAAACAGCTCCACCAGTGGACCCTGTTTGCCGCACCCGTCGCACTGCTCCGTCCGGGCCGCGTGCATCGTCCCGCAGTAACGGCAAAGGTAGAGCAGTGCGGAATTCCTGGGCGGCGGGCGAAGCTGAGTTTGCGGCGGCTGACCGTCTTCATCACCATCGTCGTCATCATCATCACCGGAAGCTGCATCCACCACCAGGTGGTCGAGCAGAACGACCCGGTCCCCGCCCAACTGCTCCTCGAGGGGGCGCCAGATCACACGATTCGCCACCGCCTCCCCACCGCCCGGCGCGCGGTCGGTGAACGTGAAGTCGCGAACGTGATGGACGAAGTAGTGCTGACCGCACGTTGTACAGGTCATGAGCGGCAAGCGGAACAATCCCTGTTCGCCCGCCCCGACCTCCTCCGCCGACAGCGCAAGCCGTGCGCTTCCGGCGTTCTGGGGGAATGTGACGATACCGCCCGCTACACCGCGTACAAAGGCGTGGACAACCGGACGCAGCAGCGCCCGCCCTTCGCGCTGGGCCGCTGCACCCAAGGCTAGCCAGATGAGCACCTCTTCCTCCGGCACCGGCCGTCCCAACCTCTGTGCCAGATCTTCGACCAGATCCCCCATCGAGCGCGGCCTCATTAGCGCATCGGCAATCTGATAAGCGACTTCGTTGCCTGACAAGCGTTCATACAAGCTGTCTTGCCAACGGCTGATGTCGAGCGCCTGGCCGGTCAACGACTGGAACGTTCCTTTCAGTAGCTTGAGCGACGCCGGCGGATCGCTGTCCACGTTGCCGATTGCCTCCAGGACGTTCCGAAGCTGCAGGACCTGGTTGCCCGGCAACGCCGGGCTCGCCTTACGCTTTGCCGCCCACAGATCCGGTTCGTAGTCCTCATAGACCACCGCCACG
>CAYVDY010000027.1:0-8025 GCA_964450255.1 uncultured Candidatus Solibacter sp.
AGGAACCGCCCCGACGTCTCCAGATACTCCGCATAACCACGCAGCCCCGATTTCAGGAGCGACTCCTCCTCTGTGGCCTTCTTCCAAACGAAGATCGTCAGTGGGACTACCAGCAGCCACAGCCACGAATTCAGTGCCAATTCGTAGCCCGCCACCAATAAAATGTCCCCAATGTAGATCGGGTGGCGGATGTGCCGGTACAACCCGGCAGCCACCAACTGCTGTTCCGGGAGAACCGTGGCAGACTCCACGTCCGACCAGTTCCTGCCCAACTGAACGCGTGCCGCCACCGCCGTAGCCAGACCCAGCGTGACCAGAATCGCTCCGGCTACCCGCAACACCCTCGGCTCGGTCATCACCGGCAGAATCTCCGGCAGGAAGCACTGCAGCAGCAACCCGCCGAGCACCGCTATCTTAAGCGCCTTGATCGGGCGGAACGGCTGCCGCACGGCCCGCGCACCGCGCCGGCGCAGAACTTCCCACACCAGCTTGTGCAGCACCATCGCCGCAAACAGGTAAACTCGCAACGGATCCATGCGTCAGGCCTCGCCGTCCATCTCTCCCGAACGCAGTTCCTCTCCACGCAAAACACTGGGCGGGCCCTGAGTCATCCGTCCCAGCCGTGTGGCGATGGCGTCTCCCACCATGCCGATCAGCAGAATCTGCAAGGCGGAGCTGAAGGCCAGCAGTGCGGACGCCGAGATGTTCGGCTGGTGCGTGAAGTCGATCAGCATCTTAGAGACTCCGTACACCAGGCAGAGGAAGACGACCGGGAGGAACACGCGCAGCGGGCGGAACAGCATGGCGGTGCGCAGGATCAGCACCAGGAAGCTGGCAGCATCCCAGGGCACGATCTTCGATTTGCCGGTGCGCGGCAGATAGTCGATGGGCAGATAAACCACAGCGTATTTGTCACAGTGCATCGCCAGCGTGATGGTGGTCGTGAAGCTGAACTGGTTGGGCAGGATGCCGAAGTATTGCGTGGCGACATCCCGGCGAAATGCCCGCAGGCCGCTGTTCAGATCCGGAATCTGCGAGGACGACATGTAGTTCGCCAGGCGGTTCAGCAGCCACTTGGCAGGCCTGCGCACCAGCGGGATATTCACGTTGGCTCCGGTGCGCGCGCCCACGGCCATGTCCGCCCGTTCCAGCATTCTCACTAGCTCGGGAATGTACGCTGCCGGGTAAGTGCCATCGGCATCGATGATCACGATGAGCGAATGGGTGGCAGACGTGATACCTGTCTTCAGCGCGGCGCCATACCCCCGATTGCTGCGATGCCGGACCACGCGCGCTCCGGCGGAAAGGGCAGCGTTGGCCGATGAGTCCGCTGATCCGTCATCCACGACAAGGATCTCGTGCCGCAAGCCGCGGCCGGTCAGAACAGTGCGGATTTCACTGACAACCGACGCGATTCCGCGCTCTTCGTTGTAGCACGGGATGATCACCGTGACTGGCGTTGACATCTCTTTAAGTCCGCACAAATTGCAGGAAAAGCCAGAACTGGCTGGCCAGAGGCCGGAACTCTCCCTTGGCGAGCCTGGCCCAGACGTACGATGGACGCAGGTAGAACTCCAGATACGCCTTCCTTGTCATCGATTTCAGCTCCGGCAACGTGAACCGTCCCTCGATGGCCTCCGGGAACAACGTTCCGTCGCTGAAGCGGACATTCGGATCGTTCTTCACCTGCTCATAGAGCTTGGTGCCCGGATAGGGCGCGGCCACGTGAAACAGCGCATACGTCGGATTCAGGCGTTTCGCCAGCTGCACGATGTTCTTCATCTCATCCCGGCCGGACTCTGGAAAGCCCATGATGAAGAAGCATGCCGTCTCGATGCCGGCCTCGTGAATCAGCCGCATGCCCTTTTCAATCTGTTTGAGCGTGATGCCCTTGTCCACCAGCTGCAGGATCTCCTCACTGCCCGCTTCCACGCCCGTATGGATCAGCCGGCAGCCCGCTCGCTTCATCAACGCCAGCAGTTCCTCGTCCACCAGATCGAGCCGCGTCTGGCAGCACCACGTGAAGTCCAATCGCTTCTCGATCAGGATCTGGCACAGCTCCACCACCTGCTTGCGCAGCACCGTGAACTCAAGGTCCATGAAGTATGCGTGCCGGACTCCGAACTTCGCGATCGCGTGCTCCACCTCGCCAATCAGTTTCTGCACTGACTTCTTTCGCACACCCACCCCGTAAGTCTTCAGCAGGCAGAACGTGCAGTTCGAAGCGCAGCCGCGTGACATCTCGAACAGCGTGAAGCGGTCGCCCAGCATTTCATAGCTGTAGTGCTGCATCGGCAGCAGATGGAAGGCCGGCATTGGCAGGCTCTCCATGTTGACCGGTTTCTGATCTGGGTTGTTCACCACCTTGACGCCATCGTGCCAGGTGATGCCGCGAATCTCGCTGAGCGGCGCAGTGCCGCACAGTTCACGCACCGTGGTCTCCGGCTCGCCCCGAACCACGGCCTTGGCGCCTGTCTCCGCCAGCATCTCCTCCGGCCGCACCGTGCCGTGGCTGCCCATCACGTAGACTTCCGGCGCCACCGCTTTCACGGCATGCACCGTCTTCAGGAACGGTTGAATGTCCAGATGCGGGCACTGCCAGCGATCCAGGCTGGTCGACGTGATAAATACCTTGTCGTACCCGCGCGCCCGCCGCGCAACTTCCTCTGGACCCAGTTGCTCCGCGTTGGCATCCAGGATCGCAACTTCGATCCCATCCTGCTCCAACCCTGCCGCGCTATAAGCCAAGTCCAGGGGCGTCCATTTGCGCGTGAAAATGCGCCCCCGCTTCTGCACCAGATCCACCTGGAACGGATTGATGAGCAGTACTTTCACGGGCGTCTCCCGGCCGCCACACTCGCCGCCGCGGGCTGCGTGCTCCGCAGCGCGCGCCTCACTCGCCAGATCCCCTTGATGTCATCCCAGGCAGTGCGGAGTATTTTCACGCGGCTATCGTCGTCCTCATGCCAGGCTACCGCGATGTCGGCGATGCGAAAGCCCTGCTTCTCAGCGAGCGTGAGCAGTTCCGTGTCAAAGAACCACGACTCATCCCGCACTTGTGGCACCAGATGCCGCACCGCGGCGAGGTTGAGCGCCTTGAAGCCGCACTGCGCGTCGCTGAACTGGGTCTGCAGTGCGGTGCGTACCAGCCAGTTGTATGTCCGCGAGAGGAACTCCCGAAAGGGTGAGCGATGCGTCTGGGAGTCAGGCAGAAGCCGGGAACCCGTGGCCACGTCGTAGCCTTCCTCCAGGACCGCTTCCAGCAGGCGGTTCAGGTGCCGCAATTCGGTGGAGAGATCCACGTCCATATAACAGACGGCGTCGGCTGTGCTCGCCGTCCAGGCGTGGCGTAGCGCGCGCCCTCGCCCCCTCTCCGCCAACGTGCGGACAGCTACATCCGCATGGCGCTGGCAGATCCTCGAGGCGACCGAACCCGTGCCGTCGGTGGATCCGTTATCGACGATGACGATTCTCCACTCGTACGGCAGGCTGGCTTTCAGATACGCGCGCAGTGTAGAGATACTCCGTTCCAGCACATGGGCCTCGTTCAGCACGGGGATCACGATCTCGACGAACCGCCCGCTCATGCCCAGCGCCTCCACAGCCCGTAGAGCATCGCGCCAGTCAATGCGAACAACGGCAGGGGCGAAACGCCATTCGCGGTGAGTTCCGATCCGCTGCCAAGCCGCGCCAGTGTCGCCAGAACCGGCAGTTGAAACCCTCCCGTAAAGACGCGCAGCAATGGCTCGCCCAAGCCCAATCCCCGCTCCACATCCCGGTACATCGCCATGCACCACGCCTGCGTGACGGAGACTGTCGCCAGTCCATACAGCCAACCGGTCCTCACTCGCAGCAGCACCACAGCCACGGGCACGAACAACAGCGGGATCATCGGCGCCATGTAGCGCACGCCGGTGTTGTACTGGATCCGCGTGTAGTTCACCGTGGAGAAGAACAGCCAGAACGCGGCGAAGGTCGCAAACAACGTTGCCAGCTCCAGTCGGGGCATCGGCAGGTCACGAAACCGGATCACCGCAAACGCCAGCAACAGTAATGGGCAGGATACAAAGAGCCCAAAGCGGCTGTCAAAAACCAGTTGCCAGGCCAGGTCCAACTGCGGACCTCCGACGCCCTGGTAGCCCAAGTCGCTCCATTCCACGGGAGGCATCCAATGCTGCCCCGGATAGAACGGATGGCCGAAGCTCTTCCACTGGTAGAACCACAGCAGCAGAATGGGCGGCACTGAGCCAGCCACGAAGGCCACAATTTGCGATCGCCGGCGGAGCAGGCAATAGACAAACAGTCCGGTGGCGGTCACCGCGCCCGAGTAGTCCATCAGCACGCAGGCACCTGCCGCGGCGCCGGCGGCCACGGCAGCGTTTCTGGTGCCCCACAGCCACAGAGCCGCAAAACCAGCCAGTGCGAAATAGCCCACCAGCATGTTCTGATTCAGAAAACCCGTGCGGAAAAAAACCGGAGTGCCGAACGCATACAAAAGCGCCAGCCACATCGACTTCCGATCCGAGTCCGAGAGCCGCCGCAGCACGTAGAACATCAACACAACAGAGGCGGCCGACAGCGGCGCCATGCAGAATACCTGCATCACCAGCGCCGCCAGCGCGAACTTCACGTCATAGCCGCGTTTCCAGGAATCTGCAAAAAACTGCCGCGCCTTGGGCCATGGAGAATTGTACGCCGGCGGTTGCGCTCCGGAGGCAACACGCTGCCGGTTTACCGCCGCCACAACGCGATCCACCAGCGGCCTTGCCAGCGCGTAGGGCACTGCGCCCAACATGGATGCGCCCGGGTTGTTCCCGATGTGCCAGCCCCGGCCCGGCGTCTCGAAGAGATCGTCGTGCATACCGCCGTATTCATCCACGCGGAAGCTAAGATGGTCGCCAATTGCCAGGCCCAGGTAGACTTCGCGAACGATGTTGGTTGCGAAATGCAGGCTGTAAATCAGCCAGCAAGTCAGGAAGAGCCGCACGGCGATTCCTCGGGCGGAGAACCTCCCGTCGTTCTGCGGGGTGGACACACTCATGCTTCAACGCGCTGCGCGCACCAGGCATGGATTCGCTGCAACGATTCGTCCAGCCCCACGCGGGGTGAATGTCCAGTCAGAGCTACCACTTTTGCGATGTCCGGCACTCGCCGGGCGATGTCCTCGAAGCCGTCTTCGTACGCCTCGGTGTATGGAACGTATCTGATGCCGGCGGCGCTATCTGCCAGCGTGATCACACGGCCTGCGAGGTCCGCGATGCTGATTTCGCCGGGATTGCCGAGATTCAGCACCTCGCCCACGGCGGCGTCGCAGTCCACCAGGCGCACCAGCCACTCCACCACATCGGAAACGTCGGTGAACGAGCGGGTCTGTCGGCCGTCGCCGAACACAGTGACGCTCTCATCGCTTAGCGCCTGCCGGATGAAGCGCGGCACCACCATTCCATATTCGCCGGTCTGCCGCGGCCCGATCGTGTTGAACAGCCGCACCACTACTGTGGGGACCTGGAACTCCCGCCAATAAGCAAGAGCCAGAAACTCGTCGATGATCTTGCTGGCGGCATAGCTCCAGCGGCCTTTGCTGGTCGCCCCTAACACCAGATCGTCATCCTCGCCGAACGGCGCGCGGTCGCTCTTTCCGTAAACCTCTGAAGTTGACGTCAGCAGGACCTTCGTCTTCCGCAGGTTCGCGGCCCGCAACACGGCCTGTGTTCCGTCGATGTTGTTGCCGATCGTCTCCACCGGGCTCTTGATGATGTTGAAGACCCCGACCGTCGCTGCAAGGTGGAACACCGCGTCCGCCTCAAACACCAGTTCCGCGAGCAATTCCGAGTCCAGGACATCTCCACTGCGGAAGGTGAAGCGAGAGTCGTCCAGCAGGTTCGCAATATTCTCCAAGCTGCCGCTGGAAAGGTTATCCAGTGCGGTAACGTGGTGTCCGTCAGCGATAAGCCGTTCAGCCAGATGCGAGCCTATGAAGCCCGCACCGCCTGTGATGAGGTAGTTTGCCATTCGTCAAAAGATCCGTATTTTCGTGCGCGCGCTGAATTGATAAAACCGAAATACTGTTCAAAGTGAGCTTCCGTCGTCCAGAGGCGAACGAAGGCCCGGTAACCACGTTCACCCAGTTCGTCGCGAAGCGAAGGGGAACGGCCCAGGCTCTCCACGGCCCGCAACAGCTCCTCATTGTTGCGGAAGATCATACCGCCATCTGAATCCTCCACCACTTCAGGCAGAGCACCCAATTCTCTCACGATCACGGGTGTCTTTCTTGCAAACGACTCGATCAGCACCATGCCAAACGTCTCGTAGGTTACCGATGGCACGATAGAGGCGATCGCGTGTGTGTAGAGCGCCGCCAATTGCCCCTGCGATTGTGCGCCCAGAAACCGGATGCGCGGGTTGGATGCGGCCTGCGCCCGTAAGTCCATTTCAGCGCCGCCCGTGCCTGCCACCAGCAGATCCCAGTCCTTTACCTTGGACCATGCCTCAATTAGGGTATGCAACCCCTTGAGCCGTTCCAGGCGCCCGACGAACAGGAAGTAGGGCCGCTCGTGGGGGCGGGGGGAGGGATCGTGCCAGTCCTGATCCTGTCGCGCCATGAAATAGGGCAGGTGATCCACCGGCTCGGAAAAGCCCCGCTCTGCGTGCATCCGCGCCGTGAACCGGCTGGGGCTAACAAACTGATCCACATGCGCGGCCGCTTCTCGCAGGTAGCCGGTGTGGCGCCAGAGTTGAGGGGGGCGTTTGCCATGCAGGGTGCAGCGCAGGCAGTCCGTCGATTCGCAGGCCCTGGAATTGAACTTCCACAGGACATGCATCGGGCAGACCAGCCAATGTTCGTGCGTTGTATAGAGTTTGACGAAATCTGAGCCGGCCGGCTCCAGCTTCAAAACGCCCGGACCCAACAGGGAAATATTGTGGAAGTGAACCACGTCGAACTCCTTCGAGTTCGCGATCTGGCGGAGCCGGCGGCCGGTCAGCAGAGGACGGCCGGTCTGGTGCGCCACAAGCGGAGAAAGCGAGCCCAGCGGACTTCGCAACTCATGCCGTCTGACGTTCGGGTGCTCTGCATACTGGACTTCCGGTTCCCCAGGGTGCTGCAAGTGATACGAGTCCACACAATGCACCACATCCACCGTATGGCCGGCATTGCCCAGGGCATGCGCAACACGGTGCAGGTATACCGCATCACCACCAAAACTATACGGCGGATAGAAGGTGGTGAGATAGAGGAATTTCAGCGGTCGAGGCACTCTCCCCCTCTCCAAACAGCTCCAGTAGTCTTCGCTCCGGTAGCGCCCTGTGAACCCCGCCTTGACCACGGCGAAGTCCAACTATCTGTTGACTTGACTTAACTTCGAAGTTTATCACAGCGGCGTTACGCCTGGGCGCCCGGATGCTATTCTCACTAGATGGGGCAACTTCTGGCACGTGTTCTCCGTCACGCCCGCCTGACGCGGCTGGCGACGAGTCCGCCTGAACGTCCGCCCTCGCCCCCGTTTCTCATTCTGTTCATCAATTCAATCTGCAACCAGACCTGCGAGCACTGCTTCTACTGGAAGAATCTGAACCGGCGCGCTGACCTCACCGTGGAGGAGTTGGACGCACTGTCCCGCGACCTGGGTCCCCTCGAGATCCTCTACCTCTCCGGCGGTGAACCATTCCTTCGTCCCGAGTTCGGCCGGATCTGCCGGACCTTCATCAGCCTGAATGGCGTTAAGCAGATTTACGTCCCCAGCAACGGGTCATTCTCCGCTCGAACGGTAACAGCCGTAGAAGAGGTCCTGAAGGAGCCGGAACTGCAGATGTTCAGCGTGGAGTTGTCGCTGGACGGCATGGACGAGTACCACAATCGTTTCAGGGGCATGGCCGACGCTTTTCAACGCGCCATGGAAACCTACGACGCCTTGGCCGAGGTCCAGAAGAAGGACAAGCGGCTGCGCATCCACTCCATCTCTACGGCTACCTCGTCCAACCTCTCAGAGATCCGCCGCCTCACCGAGTACCTCTACACGCGATGTC